>JAJQGV010000017.1:0-1804 GCA_021200215.1 Ruminococcus sp.
AAAGAAGTTTGTTGAAGATGATGATATCGTAGTATGTGAAACTTGTGGTACACCGTATCATAGAGAGTGCTATAGGCAGGTTGGAAAGTGCATAAATGCTGAATATCATGAGCATGGGTGGACTTTTTCAGAAAAACATCGTAAACCTAGTGATATCTTACAAGAAAGTTCTACTAAGTCACAACAGCTTGGTATTGATAGTATTCAAGGCAGTAATAGTAAATATAATGCTTCTGAAGATAATTACGACAAGGTAATCTCTGTATCTAATGATATATTAAATCAAGTTAATCTTAATCCAAATGAAGATTGTTCAGGGGTTACTCTTTTAGAGTTCTATCTATATACTAAGTCGCTGTTTAGTACTAAGAAGTTCCATAAGGCATCTAAAGAAAAAAGCAAGAACGTATTTAATATATGGGCTTTCTTATTCTCGGAGTACTATATGGTAAGCAAAAATATGTACGTACCCGCAGTATTTACTTTCTTGATAGACTTTGTGATAACTATTCCATTCCTAATATGGAGTTCTCCCGATTACATTGTTAATCAAGTATTAGATGTGTTTGGTTCTACAACCTTCAATATTGTTTTAGCCATCTCATTGGTATTGTTAGCAGTGTTTAGACTCTTTATAGGATATAAAACTTTACCACTCTACTTTAAAGGGTGCGTTTCTAATATTAAGGCGATTAAACACAGCATGGAACGAAGAAAACTATCAAATCACGATTTTTTAAAGAGTTTAATCGATGTAAGAAGTAGTGTGAACTTCTTAGCTATATTGATAGTTTTTATGTGTAGTCAAATCTTTAATACTTACTTCTATTTTTTATTAAATCTATTTTTATCGTATTTAGGAGGATAATTTGTATGAGGATTAAAAAAGCAGTAATCCCTGCAGCTGGACTCGGTACTAGAGTTTTACCTGCTACTAAAGCTATGCCTAAGGAAATGATTCCCATTGTGGATAAACCTGCTATACAGTACATAGTTGAAGAGGCAGTTAGAAGTGGTATTACCGACATATTAATTGTAATCAGTAGAGGAAAATCTATAATAGAAGACCACTTCGATAGAATGCCAGAACTTGAAAAACATCTTGAGGCTGGTGGAAAAGATGATTTCCTTAAAGACGTTGTAGACATAGCTCAGATGGCTAATATCTCGTTCGTAAGACAGCAACAACAGTTAGGTTTAGGTCATGCAATACTACAAGCTAAAAACTTCGTGGGCAATGAACCCTTTGCAGTACTCTACGGCGACGACGTAATAATAGGTGATGACCCTTGCATTGGACAACTTTGCAGAGCATATGAAACCTATGGTAAAGGAACTGTTTGTATAAAAGAAGTATCTAAAGAGGATATTAAGAAGTACTCATCGTTGAAGGTAAATCATCTTAAAGATAACATCTATGAGATATCTGACATGGTGGAAAAACCTAAGACCGATGATGAAATATACTCCTACTTTTCTATATTAGGTAGATGTATATTACCCCCTGAGATATTTAACGTCTTAGAAAATACTCCATTTGGAGCAGGTAACGAACTTCAATTGACCGATGCTATGAAAACTCTTGCACAGCATGATGGCTTTATAGGTGTGGACTTTACTGGTACACGCTACGATATGGGTAATAAGTTAGGCATATTAAAAGCATCTGTTGAGGTTGCACTATCTCGTGATGACCTAAAAGATGAGTTTTTAGAATATCTATCCTCATTAGATTTATTAAAGGTTTAACCACATTTATAATATATAATAAAATATCCTACAACCTAAAGTTGTAGGATATATC
>JAJQGV010000017.1:1814-2763 GCA_021200215.1 Ruminococcus sp.
GGATATATCTATTTAATAAATAGTGTAACTACTATTCGCTAACGTATGGTAAAAGTGCAATATGTCTAGCTCTTTTAATAGCAGAAGTTAGTTGACGTTGATGGTAAGCACAAGTACCTGTAACACGTCTAGGTAAAATCTTAGCTCTGTCAGTCATGCACTTTCTAAGCCTAGAGATATCTTTGTAGTCAATAGTATCAACCTTGTCTACACAGAACATACAAACTTTTCTACGAGGTCTTTTAGCACCTCTGGAAGTTCTTTCTCTTTCCATTACAAAATCCTCCTTTTGAAAATATAGAACGCCGAATATCGACTAAAATAGGTATTGCGAAAGACCGTACTATTTAGAATGGAATCTGTCCATCGCTAAGGATTTCCTCAAAATCGTCTAAACTACCGATTTGAACATCATCATTAGGTGTAGGATTATCGTCATTTTGTACACTAGCGGGAGCAGGTGAACCGTTGCTAATAGTAGGCTGTTGTTGATATACTGGTGGAGCTGGTTGTTGTGGCTGAGATGCTTGATAGTAACTATTATTTCCACCTTGTGGAGCATAGTTATTTTGATTATATCCGCCATTACCGTTGTAACCACCGTTACCATATCCGCCTTGATAACTTGCATTACCGTTACCATAACCACCTTGTTGATAACTATTTCCATAGTTGCCACCATTGTTAGTAGAATTATCGCTAATAGTAAACGATACGTTATCAGCCAATACGTACATTTCATAACGTTTTACACCGTTTTTGTCTGTATAGTTATCATTTCTTAAAGAACCCTCTACTATTATGGGTTTACCCTTACAGAAGTAACGGGAAACGAAATCAGCAGTGTTTCTCCAAGCTTGAATGTTAATAAAATCGGTTTCTCTTTGACCACTGTTTTTAGAAACAAAGTTTCTATTAACTGCAATGCTAAACTTACAAACAGAAACTC
>JAJQGV010000141.1 GCA_021200215.1 Ruminococcus sp.
ATATTATAATCATCAAATAAATCCATAACATAGTCCCAAGTTAAGAACAGAGAACCATCACGTTCCATAGCTTGACAATCTATAAACACTTGAGGTGTTTGACTAAAACTATATTGAATATCACCAAAATTACTTATAGAACTAAATGTATCTTCTCCTAATAACATACTAGTGAAAACATATGGCATTAGGGCTTTGTCCCCTGAATTTTTTAGTTTACCAATTTCCCTCATAATTTCAGTACCATCAAATAATCTATGTTTAAAAGATTTTAATATACTATTCTTTATGAGTTCAGCATACTGCCAGAAATTACTCTTTTCAACAGTGATGTTATCTACTTCTATAAGCATTACAGAAGTAAAATCACCAATGACTTTAGACATATCAAGCTCACTAGATTTTTTACCAATAGGTCTATCAGATATTGGCATATTGATAGTAAATCTATCTTGATTGCTCCAAAAACCTAGAACCATAGAGTACGCAGTTAATATAACAGTAGTAGGTGGAACGTTCTTAATCTTAGATATTCTTTTAATATTTTCCCACTTGGATATGTCTAAATTAATACTAATACGTTTAGTTTTAGGAATATAATCATCACTAACATTTTTAATAGGTATATTTGGTGAATTTGGAATATCATCTAAACGATTCAACCAATACTCTTTATCTTTCAAATATCTTTTAGTGTTCTTTTTATTTTCTTTTAATTCTACATACTTATAGAAATCATTTTCTAATACATTGACAGTATCATTTATGTTACAACCATTTTTTAGTTCATCTAAAAGAATACCCAAACTAAAAGCATCTGCTACAAGCATATCTACATAGCAAAATATATATGTAGTATCATTATCCATTTGAGCGACACTAAATAAGAACATATCTTTTTTATTGAGTATTTGGTTATGAATTTTTTCTCTAATCTCCAAAATTTGTGTTTGTTGTTGTTTAGCATCTAAATTACTAATATCATAATATGGAACTTTATAATAAGGAAAGTTTTGAGTATCCACTATAGTCTGTTCTTGAATACTAACTATATTTGCCCTTAACATAGGTTGATTACATATTAAATTATTTAAGGAACGTTCAAAATCTTTATACTTTAGATTAGTTTTGAACTCATAATATACATATGTAGGTATTCCACCAAATTCAAAATTAGAATTTCTACCCATGAAATAAGCTTGTTGGATATTAGTTAATGGAAACCTATTGGAAGTACTAATAATTCTATTCATTTATATAATCCTTTCGTATATGTTTCTGTTTTTAATATTCAAGTCATTGCATACGCACTTAAAAACTTCCCTACTTTTGGAATTTATAAAGAAATGACCATCATTGAAACTATTTATTCTAAAGTTTCTTCCTGCATATTTTGACCAAGCATTTATACTATCAAGAGAAAACTCATCTTTAGTGCCGTTCATAACAGATATATCACAATCAAAAGAAAAGTCTGTATCAGTAGGTTTATATTCATTTAAGATATTATAATCAGACCTTAGAATAGGTAAGAAAAAATTAAATACTTCAGGGTATGCCAATACTTCAGAAGAAACTCCCCCATAGTTTATAATCATCTGCTTAAATTCTTCATCGGACATAGAAGAAATATCCACATCATAGTCTTTACACTCAGGAGAACAATTTCCAGAAAAGAATAAATGTAAAGGTTTGTTTTTTATACTTTTATTATTAAATAGTAGTTTAGCCACCTCAAATACTATCCAACTGCCCATACTATGCCCAAATAGAGCATATTCTACATTAGAATTACTACTTAAATACTCTTCTATATAAGAGTATATATCCAACACAGCCTCATCAAAATTAGAATAAAGTTTGTCTTTTAATCTTGAACCATGTCCAGAAAGCTCAATAGGAACTATCTTTACATCTTCGATAATATTTTTCCATTTATTATAGATATTAGCAGAGCCACCAGCATAACTTATACAGAATAGTATCATAATATTTCACCTCTTAAAATTCAATATCCTTTGCAGGGATTATGTTTTCATTAACATAATCCTTACTAATTAAACCGTCTTTAATATTAATAACACGATTAACCATGTTCTTTATAGATACATTATGTGTAACTATTAGCATAGTAGTACCATACTTCTTGTTTACCTCTTCTAATAAGATAAGAATTTCCTTAGAGGTTTTAGAGTCCAAAGCTCCAGTAGGCTCATCACATAGTAACAGTTTAGGATTTTTAATTAAAGCTCTTGCAATAGCACAACGTTGTTGTTGTCCACCTGAAAGCTGAAAGGGAAACTTATTTTGATGTTCCTTTAAACCTAAAGTTTCTATAAGTTCATCAATATTTAATGGATTGTTAGTTAGATATTCACATACTTGTATATTCTCTCTAATAGTTAAGTTTGGAACTAAGTTATAGAATTGAAATATAAATCCTAGATAGTCACGTCTGTACTGAGATAACTTTTTATCTGAAAGTTTAGAAATATCTAAACCATCTATAAGTATAGAACCACTATCAATAGTATCTAAACCACCAATCATATTTAAAAAAGTAGATTTTCCTGAACCACTCTGTCCTAAGATAACACACATATCACCTTTTTGTATTTCTGTTGAGATTCCCTTTAAAACCTGTACAGTATTTCCTATAGAACCATAGCTTTTTTTAATATTAGTAACTGATAAAAACACTTTATACTAAACTTCCTTTCTTTGCTTACTCTCTGTCTTTTAAAATCTCTACTAATG
>JAJQGV010000037.1 GCA_021200215.1 Ruminococcus sp.
GGGTAACATAATAGGTACTATAAAGTCTAATATTTAATAAAAAGGAGTGGTTTTTTATGACATCTGATATTAAAAAGTTTCAGGAGATTATAGGTTATAGTTTTAAGAATGAAAAACTCTTAATAGAGGCACTCTCTCATTCTTCTTATGCTAATGAGAATAAAAGAACTCATAAAAGCAATGAACGTCTTGAGTTCTTAGGTGATAGTGTACTATCGATAGTGGTATCTAAGCATATATTCAATAACTATAAGCATCTACCAGAGGGTGAGTTGACTAAGTTAAGAGCATCATTAGTGTGTGAAAAGGCTCTATATGAGTTCTCTAAGAAGATACATCTAGGGGAGTATATCCTATTGGGTAAAGGTGAAGAACATACTGGGGGTAGAGAAAGACCTTCCATAGTATCCGATGCTTTTGAAGCCGTAATTGCAGCCATATATTTAGATGGCGGTTTTGAACCTGTTGAAAAGTATATCTTAAGTTTTATACCTAATGATATTATTCATAAAGAACCTGTTTTCAACGATTTCAAGACCGTATTACAAGAGGTTATTCAAAAAAATCCAGAAGAAAAAGTTGAGTATATCTTAGTTGAAGAAAAAGGTCCAGACCATGATAAGGCTTTCGTAGTAAACGTATGCTTAAACTCTAATGTGATAGGTAAAGGCATAGGTAAAAGCAAGAAAGAAGCTGAACAGATGGCCGCTAAAGAAGCTTTGGAGTTAATGGGATATGGCTCATAATAACGTATCTATATTTGTTGCACACGTAGGGTGCCCTAATCTGTGTAGTTTTTGCAATCAACATACTATCAGTGGAAATCAATCTGCACCTACTGTTGAAGAGGTTCGTGCAACCTGTCTAAAGGCATTTAATCAGATTGAAGATAAATCTAGTACCGAGATTGCTTTCTTTGGTGGAAGTTTTACCGCCATTGAAAGGTCTTATATGGTTGCACTACTCGATTGTGTTCAAGAGTATATCGGAAAAGATGGATTCTTAGGGGTTAGAATATCTACCCGTCCTGATTGTATTACTTCTGAAATTTTAGACATCTTGAAAGAATATCATGTTACCGCTATAGAGTTGGGTTGCCAATCTATGAAAGATGATGTACTATCGGCAAATAGGCGTGGACATACTGCTCAAGATGTGTACAACTCTTGCGAGTTAATAAAGTCCTATGGCTTTGAACTCGGTCTACAGATGATGGTAGGGTTATATACTAGTACTATCTTAGATGAGTACTACACTATGAATGAGATTATTAAACTTAATCCAAATACTGTTAGAATATATCCTACAGTGGTGTTAAAAGGTACTCACTTAGATGAGTTAAGGCAATCGGGGGAGTATAATCCCTATGATTTAGATACTATGGTAAATATCTGTGCCGACTTTTTAACTCAGTTTAGTAAGCATAATATTAATGTCATTAAGTGTGGATTACACGCTTCTGAACTCGTGGAAAGTGAAATGACTGGTGGATACTATCACCCCGCTTTTAGAGAACTATGTGAAAGCAGAATATATAGAAACATAATAGAAAAGATAATCAAGGAGAATGAAAATAAATCTAATAATGTATATAATGTTTCTGTATCTAGTAGGTATATTAGTATGGCTATAGGACAAAAAAAGTCTAACATTGTATACTTTAAAGATAAAGGTATAATAGTATCTATATTGGGTGTGGATAATCTAAATAAGTATGATTGTATTTTAGATAATTAAATTAGAGTATTTGGGAAAAATATTGTTTTAAAGGATTAATATATATGCGTTTAAAATCATTACAGATGCAAGGGTTTAAATCTTTCCCAGATAAGATTCAACTAACTTTCGATGTTGGTCTGACTGCAGTAGTTGGTCCAAACGGTAGTGGAAAAAGTAACATAGGTGATGCCGTTCGGTGGGTATTAGGTGAACAATCTAGTAAGAACTTACGTGGCAATAAGATGGAAGACGTTATATTTGCAGGAACTAAAAGCAGAAGTGCTAGTGGTTTTGCAATGGTTACTCTTACTATAGATAATATGGATAGAACTTTAAACATTAATGATGATGCTGTGGCTATTACTAGAAAACTATATCGTAGTGGTGATAGTGAATATTTAATAAATGGAAAGCCTTCTCGCTTAAAAGATGTCACTGAACTCTTTATGGATACTGGTCTTGGTAAAGATGGTTACTCTATAATCGGTCAAGGTAAGATAGCAGAAATAGTATCTGCTAAGAGTTCTGAGCGTAGAGAAATCTTTGAAGAGGCATCGGGAATATCTAAGTTTAGATATAAAAAGTCTGAAGCAGAAAAGAAACTTTCACTTGCTCAAGATAATATGCTACGCCTTAATGATATAGTTACCGAACTTAAAAATCGTATAGAACCTTTAAAGGAACAATCCGAAAAGGCTAGACAGTTTGTAGAACTATCGGAACATCGAAAGAGCATAGAAGTATCGGTGTGGTTATTTAAGATAAATGATTTACGTTCTAGTTTAGATGGCTTAAGAGAACGTATTAAGATTTCTAATACTCAATATGAAACCTTAGAAACTCAAGTGGAGCAGTGCGAACTAGATATCCAACAGAGATACTTTAAGATGCAAGAAAGTTCTACAAAGGCTGAAGATTTACAGACTGAAATATTACATTCACAACAGAAAAGGTCGGAAATGAACTCTAATGTAGCGGTGTATCAAAATGATATTGAACACGCTAAACAGAAAGTTTTAGAATTGAATCACACTAGGCAGAATAATGAAAGCATAAAACAGAACTTAATCGTTAAGGTTGATTCCTTAAAGGAAGAGATTTCTAAAGGGGAGAACGCTTTAAAAAATCTTGCCGTTGAAGTAGATACTATCAATGAAAAGGTATCTAAATTCAATGACGAAGTAAAAGGCTTGGATATCGTTTTACAAGGTATATCTAAGGATATAATGTCCATCAATGCAGATGTAAACGTTCAAAATATTAATATTACCTCTGCCGATACCATAATTAGGGAAACGCAATCTCAATTAGATAGCATGAACTCTACTATTAAAGAGGTTGAATCTTTAAGAATATCCTACTTAGAAGAACAGAAAGAGGCTCAACTACAGATTAAGACTACAGAAACTTTAAAGGTTGAACTAAACAACAGATTGAACGGCTTTGAAAGGTTGCTATCGAGTAAAACATCTAAGTTGACTACCCTTAGAACAGACTATGAAAATATTACATTAGATATTAAAGACAAGCAACATAGGATTAAACTCTTAAAAGACTTAGAAAACTCTATGGAAGGCTTTTCTAAGAGTGTTAAGTTGGTAATGAAATCTGTTGAGAAAGGTCAATTGAGTGGAGTATTTGGAACGGTTGCACAGCTTTTAAATACTCAAAAAGAGTATACTTTGGCAATAGAAACTGCTCTAGGTGGAGCAACTCAAAATATAGTGGTTCAAAATGAGGAAACTGCTAAACGATGCATAAAGCACTTGAAAGATATTCATGGTGGCCGTGCAACTTTCTTACCTATAAGTTCTATTCAGGGTAGAAATCTTAGCGTTGAAAATGTACAGAATGAGTTCGGATTCGTTGGAGTTGCAAGTGATTTAGTATCTTGTGATGGTCAATTTGATTCTATTAAGAATAATCTATTAGGTAGAATAGTAGTAATGGAAGATATAGACTGTGCTACGGTAACATCTAAAAGGTTTGGCTACAGGTTTAAGATAGTTACTTTAGATGGTCAAGTAATCAATGCAGGGGGTTCGTTTACGGGTGGTTCTACAATACACTCTAGTGGAATATTCTCACGTAAGGTTGAGATAGATTCCCTTGAACTTGAGTTAAAGAACATATCTGCACAAGAGGAAACTTTAAGAGTTCAGAGTACTGCTTTAAAGTCGGAAGTGGATTCTATACAATCTGAAATGGAGAGTTTAAAGAAAGAAATCTTTGAGAATAGTTCTAATAGTATTAGGTTACAAGCAGAATTAAAACGTTTAAAGGATAGCATTTTGCAATGTGATAATCGACTAAGTTCTAACGATGCTTTAAATACTGCTCTTTTGCAGAAAGTATCACAAGCAAGGACTGAAAAGTCTATATGCCAAGAGAATCTTAAACGATTATGCTCTAAACTTGAAACGCTAAAGGCTAATGAGAGTGAAACTTTAAATAGCAAAGACTCTTTAATTGAAGAACGTTCTAGTCTGCTAGAAAATATCTCTCAGTTAAGGGTATTTCAAGCAGAACGTTCTAAGGATATGGAAACGCTTAAACACACGTTAGATGAAACCTCTAATAGGGTCGCAAACCTAGAGGATACATACGGTCAGATAGGTATTGAAATTGCTAACCAAGAAAAGACTATCCAAAGTAGAGAAAAAGATATCTTAGATAGTAAGTTTCAAGAAGAAGAACTCTCTAAGAGGTGTGAAAGTTTAAAGGTAGAGATATCTAAATGGCAGAGCATACATAGAGAACATGAAGAAAAGGTTAGCAAGATTAGGTTATCTTTAAGAACTCTCAACGATGATAAGGAAGGACTATCAAAAGAGTTGATTAGGCTTGAAGAACGAAAGAATACCTTTCAACGTGACTACGATGATATAATATCGCAACTTTTCGATACCTATGAGATGACTTTCTCAGAGGCTGAAAGGTTTGCAACTCCCGTTAAAGATATACAGTCGGCACAGAGAGAACTCGCTGAACTTAAGAGCAAGATAAAATCGTTGGGTCACGTAAATGTATCTGCCATAGATGAGTATAGGGAAGTATCGGAGAGGTACAAGTTTATGAATGAACAACTTGCAGATACTAAAAAGTCTAAGGTTGAATTAGAAAAACTTATATGCGACCTAACTAACGATATGCAAACTATATTTGTGGAGAACTTCTACAAGATTAATGAGAACTTTAAACAAATCTTTGTAGAACTATTCGGTGGTGGTAGTGCTGAATTAGTTTTAACTAATACCGACGATGTTTTAAACTCTGGCATAGAAATAGTAGTAGCACCCCCTGGTAAGGTCATTAAGAACTTAATATCTCTATCGGGTGGTGAACAAGCATTTGTGGCTATAGCTATATACTTTGCAATATTAAAGGTTAAGCCATCGCCATTTTGCATACTGGACGAAATAGATGCCCCTCTTGATGAGGTAAACGTACGAAAGTATGCCGTATATCTTAATCACTTTATAGATAAAACTCAGTTTATAGTGGTAACTCATAGGCGTGGAACTATGGAAAGTGCTAACGTTCTATACGGTGTTACTATGCAAAAAGATGGTGTTTCTAAACTGCTCAAGATGGAGCAGAAAGATATTCCAAATGAAAACTTTTAAACTATCAAAAGGAGAGATTTTTGTATGAACTTTTTTCAAAAAATCAAGATGGGTCTATTAAAGACTAAACAAGCCATGATATCTAGTTTTCAAAGGGTTATTAACTCCTTTACTAAAATAGATGAAGAACTATTTGAAGAGTTAGAAGAAACTATGATTATGAGTGATATCGGTGTAGATACCTCTGTTGAAATTTGCGAACAGCTTAGAAAGAAAGTTAAAGAAAGAGGCATTACAGACCCACAAGAGATTATGGGTTTAATTCAAGAAATTATCTCCGAAATGATGGGAGAGGATACTCAAATAGATATATCTACTAAGCCATCTATAATAATGGTGATAGGTGTAAATGGCGTTGGTAAGACTACTACTATTGGAAAACTATGCCATCAATATAGACAGCAAGGTAAAAAGGTAATAGTAGCCGCCGCAGATACTTTTCGTGCAGCTGCTATAGACCAATTAGAAATTTGGACTAAACGTGCAGGTGTGGATATTATTAAGCATAGTGAGGGTTCTGACCCTGGTGCAGTAATATTCGATGCTATTACGGCTGGTAAGGCTCGTGGTGCAGATATTATTATATGTGATACTGCTGGTAGGTTACACAACAAAAAAAATCTTATGAATGAACTCTCTAAGATTAACAGAATAGTATCTCAACAGGCTGAAGGTTGTGCTAGAGAAACTTTACTAGTTTTAGATGCTACTACTGGTCAAAATGCAGTAAATCAAGCTAAGATGTTTAGTGAAACGGCAGATATCACAGGTATAGTACTCACTAAGTTAGATGGTACTGCTAAGGGTGGTATAGTAATATCTATTAAGAATGAATTGAACATTCCAGTTAAACTAGTGGGTGTGGGTGAAAAGATTGATGACCTACAGCCTTTTAACAGTAAGGATTTTGTGAACGCTCTATTCGATATGGATTTTGAAAGTGCTGAAAAGTCTAACTATGATAGGATTATGGAAGATGATTCTAAGGTTACTACTAAAGAAGATTTCTCTATAGTTCCTGAAGTCCCAGAGATTGAACAGGTTGAACAAGTTACTACGCTTGAGGAATCTAATACCATTGAAGAACCTACAGAGGATTCTACCCTTGAGATTGAGAACGCTCAAGAAGAAATATCTACACCTACAGTTCAAAAAGGTTTGGAAGATGAGCCTATTCCAAATAATTTAGAGGTTGAACCTATTCCAGATAATGAGTTTACTCCAAGTAATGTTGATGTTGACAATGAAGCATCTGTTGAAAATGTGGAAGAAACCTCTACTAAGAAGAAAGGCTTTTTTAACCGTATATTTTCAAAAAAAGATAAGCCTAAAAAGGATAAGAAGAGTAAAAAGGATAGATAATATATACTATAACGATATTCCATTAAAGTAAAGGAGTTTTTTTCTATGAAAATAGTTTTAGCATCTAACAATAAGAATAAGTTGCGTGAGGTTAGAGAAATCTTAGAGCCTAAAGGCTTTGAAGTGCTATCTTTAAGTGATTGCAACATTAATACCGATATAGAGGAAAATGGCACTACCTTTGAAGAAAATGCTACTATTAAAGCAAAAACCATCTACAATATGACTAAACTTCCATGTATAGCCGATGATAGCGGACTTGAAGTTGCATATCTGCACAGAGAACCAGGAGTACACTCTCATAGGTATGCTGGTGATAATGCCAATGACCATGATAGGTGTAACTTAATACTATCTAAGTTAGAAAACGTTCCTATTGAACTTCGTGAGGCTTGGTTTGTGTGTGCAATATGTTATATCAATTCAGATGGCGAAGTTAAGACGGTTCGTGGCACTTGTGAGGGTTACATTGGATTTGAAGAAAGAGGTTCTAATGGTTTTGGCTATGACCCTATCTTCATGTATGGTGGTAAATCTTTTGCCGAACTTTCACCAGAGGAAAAGAATAGTATCAGCCATAGAAGTAACGCTCTTAAAAAGTTAGTGGAAGTTTTATAATTAGTATACGATAATGAATAATTATCATATAATGTATTAATTGATAATTATTCATTATTAATTAAATAATCAGGAGGATTTTTTTATGTTGACAAGTAAACAAAGAGCATATTTAAGAGGCATTGCTAGTACTTATGATACTATATTTCAAATTGGTAAGGGTGGAATATCGGAAAATTTAGTTCAGCAAGTAGATGACGCTCTAAGAGTTAGAGAATTAATTAAGTTGAGAGTCCTTGACAACTGCGGATACACATCTAAAGAGGCAGGAGAACTCTTAGCAGAAGCTACACATTCCGAAGTAGTACAAGTTATAGGTTCAAGGTTCGTTCTATATAAGAGAAATCCAAAAGAACCAGTAATAGAATTAAAGAAGTAGCACTATGAAGATAGGTCTATTTGGTGGAAGTTTTAACCCTATCCATAAGGGGCATATCCACTTAGCAAAATCTGTTAGGGATACTTTTGGCTTGGATAGAATCATTTTCATACCCTCTAAAAGGTCACCACATAAGAGTAACGATGAGTATGTATCTAATGAGCATAGACTAAGTATGTGCAGATTGGCTATACAAGATATTCCTAACTTTGAAGTTAGCGACTTTGAAATATCTAGGGATACCATAAGCTATAGTATATATACCGTTAGATACTTTAAAGATATATATATTAATGATGACCTATACCTATTGGTGGGAAGTGATATGTTCCTATCATTTGATACTTGGAGAAACTTTAAAGAGATTATGCAGAACGTCACATTAACGGTGGTATCTAGGGTAGATGGAGATATACCATATTTACAGGAAAAAGCTGATAAATTACGTAACTATGGAAAGATTTTAATAGCACCCGTTGACGCTATCGAAGTATCATCTACAGAGATTAGAAAAAATATTAGATTTAATAAAGATTGTTCTTGCATTTTAGATGAAAAAGTAGTACAATATATAAAGTCAAATAGTCTTTATTCGTAAATTCGATTTCTTTTATACTCTTATGTTGGGTGGTATGGTATGTATAATATAGATGAAACTAAAAAGTTGTTGGAAAAAAGATTATCCAGAAAAAGGTTTGTGCATTCATTGAACGTTGCCGAACAGTGCAGAATATTAGCTGAATTAAACAGCGAAGACGTAGAAAAGTGTACGTATGCAGGGTTACTCCACGATATCTGCAAGGAAGTTCCTTGGCAAGATATGAAAAAAATGCTCATAGATGCTACTTTTCCTATAAGTAGAGAAGAACTATGTTCTAAACCATTATGGCACGCTATAGCTGGTGCATGGTTTATACGTACTCAGTTAAACGTTAATGATGACGATATTATCAATGCAGTACGTTTCCACACTGTGGCTCGTTCTGGCATGACTAAAGTAGAAGAGATTGTCTATATGGCTGACTTAATCTCCGTGGACAGAGATTATAAGGACGTTAAAAAGATAAGAAGGTTGGCGTACTCCGATTTGGAGTTAGCTATGTTTGAAGCTATCAAATTTTCAATAACCGACGTCATAAGTAAGAATAGTTTCATACCACACTATACTATGGAAGCATATAATCAATATGCTTATATATACAAGAATAAAGTTATAAAGTGAGGTTTACTAAGTAATGGCTAGTTCAAAAGTAAAAGTTAAACGAGTTAAGATGAACGTTAAGGAAAAGATAATATTGGCTTTAGTAATTATTGTGGGTTTAATGTTCTTAGGATACGTGGGTAAGTTCTATCTAAGACAATGGACCCCTCTTACTGAGAGTGAAGGAGTCCTTGAAAAAGATGAAAATACCTATGAACTTAAAGAGGAAAGTACTTTAATAGATGATGGCTTGGATTTAGACCAGCTCATTGAAGGTCAATTTACTGTATTGGCTATTGGTTTCGATGAGGAAGGTCAAAATACTGACGTTATGATGCTATTTATGTTCGATATTAAGGGTAAAGAGATAAATATCTTACAGATTCCTAGAGATACCTATGTGGGTGGCAGTACTACAGGTAAGATAAATTCAGTATACAGTTACGGCGATGAGGATTTAACCCCTATTAATAGGGTGGTTCAAGCCGTTCGTGATATGACTCAAATTCCTATTGATAGGTATATAGCTATTAACTGTAACGATATTCCACCTGTTGTAGATGCTATGGGCGGTATTCCAATCAACGTTCCCGAAACTATAGTATATTCTGATACTAAGATTATTGAGGCAGGAGAACAGGTCTTAACTGGTGAACAATCGGAATGGTTTGTGCGTTTCCGTCACGACTATACCGAGGGTGATATCGGTAGGGTTAAGGCACAAAGAATATTTATGGCTGCCGCTATGAATAAATTAAAAGATATGGGTTCTGTTGAGTTCTTGAAGATATTTCCAACAGTTCAAAAGTATATAATGTCCGATATGTCTTTGGGCGAAATAGCTAGCATTGCAGACTTCGCAGAAGATGTTTCAATGGAAGACGTTACCGTTAGAATGGTACCTGGTGAGGGCTTAGACCCAGAAGAATACAACGGTTACTATATATACAGCGTTCACGCTCAAGAATTAGCCGATATGCTGAATGAGTACTTCCGTCCATATCAAAGAGATGTAGATGTTGATGAATTAGACGTTATTGAACTTAAAAATACCGAAGAGTATTATGATGACGTTGTGGATAACTTTCAGGATATTATAGATGGCGATACTCCAGAAATACCGAGAAATGAAAGTTGATTGAAAGGTGGTTTATTAATGACACAGATTGAAATGGTTCAAAAGATTGTTAAAACACTCGATTTAAAAAAGGCTCAAGATATTAAGGTGCTAAAGGTTACTAACTTAACTATATTAGCAGATTACTTTATAATAGCTAATGGCGGTAGTAATACTCAAACTAAGGCTCTTGCTGATGAGGTTGACTTTAAACTCTCTCAAGATGGTGTAAATCCTACTAGAACTGAGGGCTATTCTTCGGCTAATTGGATAATCTTAGACTACTCTGACATTATAGTCCATGTGTTTAATAAGGAAAGTAGGGACTATTATCAACTTGAGCGTCTTTGGGCTGATGGTGAAGAGATAGATATCTCTAACTACGTTACAGAGGATTGATGTTATGGGAAACGTTGAAACTGGTAAAAGATTCTCTATAGTTATTGCGGTATATCTTGTAGTTAAACAGGTTGTAAACCTAATCTTAGGTGCAGGAATATCTTCTTTGATATTGCCTATAGTTATGGCTATACTATTAATATTGGGTATAAAATACTGCAACTATGGAGTAGCTTGTGTATTGGTGATTATTGCTATTTCGCATATGGGTACTAATCTATCCAACTTTGGATTTAACAGATATCTGTTGTATATCGTTGAAGGCATTATAGATATCTTAGGTGCAGTCGCTCTATGTGTAAACAACGATATTAAAGCATACTTCGATACTCCAAAACAACAGAGTTGATTCGTACATTCTAAATATATTACTATTCTAAAGTAAAGGATTGATATTAATGCAAAATTATGACTTTTTAGCCATCGAAAAAAAATGGCAGGATTATTGGGACGAACACAAAACTTTTAAGGCTACTAATGATTACTCTAAGCCTAAGTATTACGCTCTAGTAGAGTTCCCATATCCATCGGGAAATGGTCTGCACGTTGGTCACCCTAGACCTTATACTGCTATGGATATAGTATCCCGTAAGCGTAGATTACAAGGCTACAATGTGTTATTTCCTATGGGTTGGGACGCTTTCGGTCTACCTACTGAAAATTTCGCCATCAAAAACAAGATTCACCCCGCAATAGTTACAGAAAAGAACGTTGCTAGATTTAAAGGTCAATTGAAGTCTTTAGGTTTCTCTTTCGATTGGGATAGGGAAGTTAATACTACTGACAAGGATTACTTTAAATGGACTCAATGGATATTCGTCCAAATGTTTAAAAAAGGTTTGGCTTACAAAAAAGAGATGTCTGTAAACTGGTGTACATCATGTAAGGTAGTACTTGCCAATGAAGAAGTAGTCAATGGAGTATGTGAACGTTGTGGCGGTGATGTTATCCATAAGGTTAAATCTCAATGGATGTTAAAGATTACTGAATATGCCCAAAGACTTCTTGATGATTTATCTGAAGTAAACTACCTTGATAAGATTAAAGCTACTCAAACTAACTGGATAGGTCGTTCTACTGGTGCTGAAGTGGATTTTACTACTACTACTGGTGATACTTTAACCATATATACTACTAGACCTGATACTCTATTTGGTGCTACCTATATGGTAATCTCACCTGAACACCCTATCATAGAAAAGTGGGCAGACGTTCTTACTAACAATGATGCAATCCATGAGTATCAAGAGAAGTCTGCAAGAAAATCTGACCTTGAACGTACCGAAATGGCTAAGGATAAGACGGGTGTTGAATTAATGGGCGTTAGAGCCATCAACCCAGTAAATGGCAAAGAGATACCTATATTTATATCCGATTACGTTCTTATGAGTTACGGTACGGGAGCTATCATGGCAGTACCTGCACATGATACTCGTGACTACGAATTCGCTAAGGTATTCAATCTACCAATCGTTGAAGTAGTAAAAGGCGGAGATATCACTAAAGAGGCTTTCACCGATTGTGCTACTGGTATCATGGTGAATAGTGGTTTCTTAGATGGTCTATCCGTTGAAGATGCTAAGGTTAAGATTAAAGAGTACTTAGAAGATACTGGCAAGGGTAAGAGCAAAGTAAACTATAAACTTCGTGATTGGATATTCTCACGTCAAAGGTATTGGGGTGAACCTATACCTATAGTATACTGTGAAAAGTGCGGATATGTTGCACTTCCAGAAAGTGAGTTGCCTTTAACACTTCCAGAAGTCGATAGCTATATGCCTACTGATAATGGTGAAAGTCCATTAGCAAATTTGGATAGCTTTATAAATACTACTTGTCCTCAATGTGGAGGCTATGCAAAACGTGAAACCGATACTATGCCTCAATGGGCAGGTTCTTCATGGTATTTTATGCGTTATTGCGACCCTCACAACAATGATATGTTAGCATCTAAAGAAGCCTTAGATTATTGGCTACCTGTGGATTGGTATAATGGTGGTATGGAACATACTACTCTACATCTATTGTACTCACGTTTTTGGCATAAGTTCTTGTACGATTTGGGAGTAGTATCTGTAAAAGAACCATACATGAAACGTACTAGTCATGGAATGATATTGGGTGAAAATGGCGAAAAGATGTCTAAATCACGTGGAAATGTAGTAAATCCAGATGACGTTGTGTCTGAATATGGTGCTGATACTATGCGTCTATATGAAATGTTCATAGGTGACTTTGAAAAAACTGCTCCTTGGAGTAGTTCGAGCATTAAGGGTTGTAAGCGTTTCCTTGACAGAATTTGGGCTTTACAAGATTGTGTTATAGAGGGCGACGATTACAGAGATGAATTAAAGTCTAACTTCCATAAGACTATCAAAAAAGTATCTGAAGATATTGAGGAATTAAAGTTTAATACTGCTATCGCTAGTATGATGGCTCTACTTAACGATATAACTGCTACTAAGTGCATAAATAAGGCAGAGTTTAAAACCTTATTGATACTATTAAATCCATTCGCACCACATATCACCGAAGAACTATATCAAATAGTAGGCTTTGATGGTGTATTAAATCAACAAAAATGGGTTGAATATGATGAGGCTCTTTGTGTAGACCAAACCGTTGAGATAGTAGTTCAAGTCAATGGTAAGATAAAGTCTAAGTTGACTATTCCAATAGATGCTAAAAAGGATTACGTACTTGAATTGGCTAAGTCTGATGAAAAGGTAAAGAACTCTATTGAGGGTAAAAATCTATTAAAACAGATATATGTACCAAATAAGTTAGTTAATTTTGTGGCAAAATAACCAAATTTTCAAAACTATAAATTTGTGCTTGACATCTTATATTAAAGTATGGTAT
>JAJQGV010000130.1 GCA_021200215.1 Ruminococcus sp.
GAGTATAGTATATCAGTTGGTTATGCAAACTGTATGTCTTTTATGTGATAGGTTTGTTAATTAATCTAAATAGATTCATGCTGTGACCTACTCCCACCACCTATATTTCGCATATTTGCTGGGAGAGGTTAAACTATCTATTTAGATTATATCATTCTATTTTTAGGTTGTCAAGCAAGTAATTTAACTGAAAAAGTATACTCTGTTTTGTGTATTGCTCTGAACTATTACTACGTAATGAAACATATTCCACAAAATTTTGAAATAAAACAGAAAAAATTTAGAAAAAATAATAATAAAAGTTGCATTTTTCCCAACAATGTGATATAATGGTTATGTTATGATAGTCTAACGTTTAAGAAACTATCATGTAATAAATGGATTTAAAAAAGGGACTGCTATGAATAAAAAATATGATTTTATTATCGTTGAACTAATAGTTATTATATGTTCAGCTATAGTTATAGTTTATGCGTGGATAAACCAAGAAACTGCTTTCATGATATTGGTAACCTATCTAGTAGTTGAGTTACTACTAGCTGTGGTATTAACCATTACTACAATATTTTCACGAAAAAAACAGATAGAACTCAATAAGAATCAAATAAATACCGTTATAAATATGATTGACTCTAACGTTATCATCTGGCGTTCTGACTATGCACAGGTTATACCTAATGACAGAGTTATTAAGTTATTAGGCATAGGCAACGATACCTCTAATTGGAATTGCAAAAGTATACTTACAAGGCTCTTTACCGATGATGTCTTTACTGGTGAGGGTGTTAGACGTATGCTACAAAATAAAGGTGATGAGTTCTATATAACTTCTGCAGATGGCGAAGAATGTGTCACTATTTGGAATACATCTGCACTACTTAAGACTAAGAAGTGTTTCTACTTTGCATCTATAGGGTTCGACTTAACTGAAATTAAAAAGATGCAACAAGAACTATCCATATCAGCACAAAACTTAGCAGAATCTGAAAGTAGATATTCCCTATCTATGGAACTATCTGAGATAGGTATAATATTGACCGAAAATGGCAATAATCTGCATTATATATCTAATGAATTGAAAAACATCTTAGGTGTTACGCAGAACTATATTACCGATGAAGATTTTAAAAAGAAGATTCATAAATCGGACAAACTTATATTTGATACCTATGTGGATAGTTTAGTTAAGTCGGGTGAAACTTCCGATGTTCAAAGTATCGAAATAAGGCTTATGTGCAAAGATAATAAGTATCATTGGTTCTTACATAGATATAAATCTATAAAAGATACTAACAGCAAGATTACCATTGGCGGTGCTTTTATAGATATAGACAAGGACAAAGAAAAAGATTTATTAATAGAACGTCTTGCCTATATAGATGAAATTACTGATATTGGTAACAGAAATAAGCTTATGTCTACAGGTCAAGAAATATATGAATGCTCTAAAGAGTTAGGCTATTCCTATTGGGTGGTAGTATTAGATATAGATAGGTTTCACATGATAAACGATGTCTGCGGATATACTACTGGTAATCTAGTACTTAAGGATTTTGCCCATATACTATATAAGTATACCATAAATGGTGGATTGGCATCTCGTATTAGTGGAGATAACTTCGCTTTAATCATGCGTGATTATGGTGATACAGAACTTCCTAAAAAGACTATTGAGAGTATACAATCCGACTTTGCAGAACTTACTAAGGCCACATATTTGACACAATCTTTTTCATGTTCAGGTGGGTACGCTTTAATGCCTCGTGATGCAGATTCCTTTGCTGGAGTACTTGACCATGCAGAGTTTGCTCTATCTTCAGCAGAAAAGAAACGCTCCGCTATAGTAGAGTTCGATAGACATCTACATGATGTTATAATAAATCACAGCAAGGTTGAAAAAGAACTTTCCGACGCTATAGCTAATCATGAACTTGCATTGTACTATCAACCTAAGATAGATATTAAATCTGGTAGAATTATAGGCGTTGAGGCTTTAATCCGTTGGATAAAACCCGATGGTACAGTTATACCCCCTGCTAGGTTCGTTCCAGTGGCTGAAAGTAATCCTAAGCTTATAACTAAGATTGGTGACTTTGTACTTGAAGAAGCTTGTAGACAGAATAAGCTTTGGCAAGATATGGGCTATCCTAAAATTATTATGTCTATCAATCTAACTTCAGAAGATTTCTATCAAAAGAATATTAAAGAATGCATAATAGACGTTTTAGCTAAAACTAGACTCTCTCCAGAATGGCTAGAGGTTGAACTCACTGAAAGCCTTGCTATGAAAGATATCGACAACGCCATAAAGCAAATGCAAGAACTTAGAGATATTGGTATACGTCTAGCTATGGACGACTTCGGCACGGGATATTCATCTTTAAGCTATATTAAAGTCCTACCAGTTACATTAATAAAGTTAGATAGGTCTTTTATTATAGACCTTGAAACTGACGAAGTTGCTAGACTAATAGTATCTGCAATTATAGGTATCGCTAAGTGCAAAAACATAGAAACCATCGCCGAGGGCATGGAAACTCCTGCTCAAGTTAAAATTTTGCGTGAGGCTGGTTGCGACTTCGCTCAAGGATATTTATACGGAAAACCTATGCCACCTGAAAAACTTCAAGAGTTTATGGAAGATAACGTTAAAAATCCTAAGTGCTACTAAGAGGTGATTTCATATGGACAATATTGAAAAGGAAGATATTAATAATAACATATCTACAAGTGAGGATAATAC
>JAJQGV010000102.1 GCA_021200215.1 Ruminococcus sp.
GTATATTTTCTGCACAGTCGTTCTCGCAACCTGCATTCTTCCGGCGCATTCCTCCTGGGAAAGCCCTTCTTTATCTATCAGGCGTATGGCTTCGTATTCGTCAAGCGTCATAATGACACACTCGTCCGCGCCTTTTGTCGGAGCAAATTCCACCGTTTGAGGAAAGCGGCAAATCATCCTGCACTTAGTCGGTCTCGACATTTTGTCACCTCATTACATAGGGTATGAATGTATTGTAGCATAGTTTTCGGCATATGTCAACAATTATTACTGACATATGCCGAAAATGCCTCAATTGTTTATATCACATATAATAAAATGCAGAAAAAGTGAAGCACGCTGCCGGCGAGGACGAAAAGGTGCCATATGGGGTGAGTGTATTTTACCCTTTTCATCGCATAGAAAATTATCCCCAAAAGATACACCGCGCCGCCCACGCTTAAAAGTGCCGTGCCGCCCGCACCCAGAAGAGCGGGTAGTCTGTTCATTTTCACGACAATTGCCAAGCCCATTATGACATACAAGAACATGCTCGGTTTTTTGAATTTTCTTAAGTTTACGGCATTTAAAATTATCCCCACAATCGCCGCCGCCCAGATTATGCACAAAAGCGGGATGCCGCCGTCATTTCTGAGTGTGCAAAGGCAAATGGGAGTGTATGTACCGGCAATCAAAAGAAAGATGGAGCAATGGTCAATGACTTGAAAGGTCCGTTTTGCGCGTCTGTTTGTGAGCGAATGGTAGAGAGTACTCATTGTGTAGAGAATAATCATCGTGCCGCCGTAAATTGCGCTTGAAACAACGCCCAAGACGTTTTTGTGCATGACGGAAAAGACAATCAGCAGCACCGTTGCCGCGATTGCGAGCAGCGCACCCACGCCGTGAACGACCGAGCTGAAAATTTCTTCGCCCAAGGAGTATCTTTTTCGTAATTTTCTGATCATGTTCCATGCCTCCCGAATTTTAATAATACTTATAATACTATTCATTATGACGTTCGTTATAATGTCCATAGTAGATAACTATCAGTTGAAAAAATACTTTAGACCTCTACAAGAATTAGTAGACCATTCTAATAGAATAGGCAGTGGTAAAGATTTATCTAAACGGTTAGCATTTAACAACAGTACCAATCACACTACCGAGTTAGAACTTCTTAGAATCTCAAAGACTTTTAACCGCATGATAGACCGCTTAGAGAAATCATTTCAACATGAGAAACAGTTATCTAGGAACATATCCCATGAGATAAAGACTCCATTAGCTGTAATAATATCTTGTTGTGAGTACGCTAAGGACTTCATAGATGACCCTATGGAAATGAAAGATGCCATAGATACCATATCTGAACAAGCTAATAGAATATCTAACATAACGTCTAAGCTTTCGGAACTCTCTAAGATGGATAGTAACAATCAAAAGTTGGACTATGAAAACTTCTGTCTTAACGAACTTATACAGATTACAACTGATGAGGTTTTAATAGAGTATGAAAGTCTAAATAAAGGTATAACCGTTAATCTACATAGTGATGAGAATATAATAGTCCATGCTGATAGAATTATGATGGTTAGACTGTTCATAAACTTAATATCAAATTCGGTGAAGTACGGTACTAATGACGGTACTACGGATATATATCTAGTTAAGAAAGGCAACTCAATGGAGTGTACAATATCTGATGATGGCATAGGCATCTCGGAAGAGGATTTAGAAAGTATATGGCAACCTTTCTTTAGAGTAGACCATTCTAACCCTAACAGCACGGGCTTAGGATTGCCTATAGTGAAGAATATAATATCCTTACATGGTGGATACATAAATGTAGAAAGTACTCTTGGCAAAGGTACTACTTTTAAATTCTCGTTACCTATAGCAACGTAAATTGACACGTCCCATTGAGGGCGTGTCAATGTTTTTAATATTATTGTAAACCACTATCTTTTATTAATAGTTCTTTTAACCTTAATAGTTCTTCTTTAGTCAAGGTGATGCCTTTACCCATCTTAGAATGGTCGGGCGACCATTCTCTGATATCGAACTTAGGTTCTCTATCGTTCCAACTTACTAAGTTTAACTCTTTAGTCCAACCCTTAGAGCTTTCGGAAATAGTTCCAAAGTTTTGAACTATCTTGAACTTTAAGTCTGCCATTATTTTGTAACTCCTTTCATACTTAAAAATCTAAGTCACTATGACTTTCTGTTCTTCGTCATTTATTTCTTCTAAAAATTCATTTAAATTGTTGTAATGCTTTCTACTAGGTATATTATATATCAAATAGGGTTTTAAGTCAACACATATAGAAATTTTAATCATCAAAGCGTTACTACTGTAGTATTATAGTCAATTGAGTTTCACTCTGCTGAGTAGTGTTATTCTCATTGGATTCTCCAATAGTATCGTTTTCTTTCTGCGAACGTATATAGTCCCAAATGTTAGTAGTTACTTGACTACCATCTATTTGAACATCACTTACTTGGTTAGTTACTATTGGCTTAGATTGTACACTATCGCTTCCAGTATTAGCCACCATTGAACACATTATAACTATGATTGCAAATGCTCCTGCTATGTAAACTAGATGTTTTCCCATACTTATTCACCTCTTTTTCAATCTATTATTCGGTAGATGTATTTAAAATCATTGGTAAATGTAGCAAACTTACTAACTTCTTTTAAAATATTTTCTTGTAAATCGTTAATAAATATAT
>JAJQGV010000145.1 GCA_021200215.1 Ruminococcus sp.
GTATTAGTATACAATACTATTTTATCATTATAATTAATCGATTGCAAGTAATTATTTCGATTTTAACCAAAATGAAATATTTTTTAATACAAATGACTATTATGATATTAAAAAGAGAAGTATTTTTGTTTAAAGTTACTAAAAAACACTCCAAAGGGTTATAACTTTGGAGTGTAAAAACATAATTGTCGTTTCAATTCACACGTTACCACTTAAATATAGACAAAATGCCTACAAAGTTAGTCCTCAGATGGAGCACCTACTGGACAGACACCTGCACAAGCACCACAAGAGATACAAGTATCAGCATCTATAACGTACTTGCCATCGCCTTCACTAATAGCACTTACTGGACAACCCTCAGCACAAGCACCACATGAAATGCAATCATCAGAAATTTTGTATGCCATAAAAAATACACCTCCGATTATTTTACCCATGATTATACTTCTAAACGTACATCATGTTCTCGTATAAATACAGTATAATATGTAAACTACCCATTACCTAAAGTCAATAGTGACATAGGTGCTTATAATATTGAACTAGGGCAGTTTCTACCTTATACTTATCTTGTATTATCAACTTTAGTTGATGTCATCATTATATCATAAAAAAATAGACTTGTCAATAACTTTTTTGTTTTTTCATCAACCTTAAAGACAATAACACTATGATATAAAATTACACGCCCACATGGGGCGTGATTATGTATAATAATAGTGATATGGTATCTACTCAGTATCTTGAGAATCTATACTGTTTACTACACCCATAAATACTGGAAGTTCTGTATCAGTATCTACTATAGCATAGATAAATGGTCTATTTAGATATACGTTGTAGTACTGTATACCCTCTGGCACACAACAACACTCGTTCGTAATAACCGTTACTGCAGCTGCCTTTGTACCATTTCTATCCACTTGGATATATGCTTTCTGTATAACTTTACTAATATACATCTCAATATTCTTAGTAAGCATACCAGAAAAGTCTGCACTGTAATTAAATGCGGAATTAATACCCATATCCTGTAGAGTATCATTTAGTAAATAGTCACTCTTAATAGTAAACTCTGGAATAGATACATTTAATTCCATATTTTCAGTTACTTGATTGTTATACAAGTACGCAAAACTTTCACCATCTAAGTTTGATAGATACTCTTCTACAGATATATCACTATTAGGTAGAATACCCATAAAGGCATACTTTCCACCATCGTAGTACTTCAAGAAACCTTGAGCGTTGTCATCGCTTAGATATACATCTTCTTGAGAATATAGCATAGCTACCTCTTGTTGTTCACCCTTAGAGTTAGTAAAGATGCCATTTTCATTGATACTATATTCATCGTACTCTTGTTCCCACTTACCTTCAAAACAGATAGCATTTATTAAGTACATTATAGTCTGTTCGCTAGGAACATCATCAAGCACTTTATCAATCATGCCATCTGTGTGTTCATCGACCCAGTTATTAACGTCAGATACCAATATACTATCAAAAGGTTGCTGATAAATCTCCGATTTGAAGTACTTTTCACTATAGTTTTGGAAGTCTTCATTCAAACCGAAGTCATCACTTTCTCTAACCCAAATAGAGTTAGCTATCTTGCAAACATCGGTATCGGTCTGGTTTATTAGGTACGATATGTTGTTGTTAAACTCCTCTGTAGATACATCTTTGTAGAGGACGTCCTTAAGCTCCTTTTGAGTAATGCCTTTAGCACCGTTGACAGTCATACCAAGAGCAAAGTATAGCGACTGTGGAGATAGTATTGCATTCTCATCTTCCTCTACTTGACGCTTTAAGAAGTCTATAGAGAAATCCAATATGTTGGCTTTCATATCTTGGTTGAGTGTATCAACCTCGGTAACTTCAGTCATAACTTGGGTATCGCTACTATTAGGCTCATTAAAGATTTCTTTCTTTAGTGACATTAGGTCAGTATAATCTACATCACCATCTTGATTATAGTCATACTTTGAAGCGTATTGCTCTCCACTAAGAATATAATTCTTTAAGTTGATAACATCAATTATAGATGGTATATCCTCTTGTGATGAGTTACCTATAGTATCATCTGCATTGATGTTAATAGTGCCTACAGTAGCCATGAGTGTACTTAAAGCTAAAATCATAGCTAACTTTCTTTTTAACATAGAAATATCAAATCCTTTCAATTTAGGTTAGGTTTATGTGTTTGTAATAATATAACTCTTTAGCTGGGCAAAATGTTACACTATATTTGAAAATTTTTTAAAGTTTGTTAAATGTATCTAAATATATATTATAAAATATTCCAATATTAGTGCATATTGCACTAAGCACTTTAAAAGTACAGAATGTATTATATTTGCATCTAAAATTTATAGGGTTCGCAATAACGTGAACCCTTTTTTAGTATCATTTAGTATAGGAAATAATATCTTTAAACTTTAGATATTTTTTCAATAGTATTTTTTCAGTTTGAGAATTTTCGCCGTTGGGGATAATTATTCTTTCTAAGCTTTCACAACCATAAAAAGCCCTCCTACCAATTTCAGTAACACTATCTGAGATAGTTACAACCGTATCATTTCCAGTGTATTTTTTTAGTACACCATTTTCAATTTGGAAATCACCCATAATTTAAAATTCTTTCATTATTTTTTTTATCTCTATGCCGTATGTACAACTACTTTTTATTATATCATAAGAGGAAAATTTTTCAAGATGGATTTTAATAAGAGAATATCTTTGTGACTTTTTTAGTATATTAAAAGATGCTTAGAAAAACTATTACACTCGTTGAAATTTTACCTAATATTGCTATTGACTTTTTATCTAATCTGTGATATAATCTATTTTACAATTCTGGGTGTGGCGCAGGTGGTAGCGTGCTACCTTGGGGTGGTAGAGGCCGTGGGTTCAAGTCCCGCCACTCAGATATTTTAATCAATTTCAGCAATCTATCCTCTGCTTTTAAAGTAGGGGATAAATTACGTCTATAATATTGACAAAATATGTATTAAATACTAATACTATGAAGTTTCATAAACCATCTTGCCGAGATGTTGAAAAGATATCTCAAGAGATGATGTAATCGCACAAGGTTATGACCCATGTGGGCATTGTAACCCTTAATTGATATATACTGTTTGCGTGAGTTGAAACAATCAAAGTAAAAGAGGTTTATCTTAATGGATAAACCTCTTTATATATGTTATAATATCACAATAGTTATTATATGTTGTTACTCGATAATTTCACAAAGTGCTAAATACATACTCAGTATACGTGGATTAACTAGCAGGAAATACTAATCTTTTTTCAATCCTTACTGCTGTTAAGTTTCCTTTTTAACCGAGTGTATTAAACTTATCCTTTAAATCGTCCATGAAGTTTTTAATCTTATTAGAGAAGTTACTTCTCTTAGCGTAGTTATTTTCACTTATAGAATTATCAAACTCTTTTAATAATTCTTTCTGTTTCTTAGTTAGATTCTTAGGTACTTCGACATTTACGATAACGTATTGGTCACCCCTATCGGAACGATTTATCTTTTGAACGCCTTTACCTTTTAACCTAAACTTAGTGCCGTTTTGAGTACCTTCAGCGATGTTATACTTAACATTACCATCTATAGTTGGAACGGTTAGTTCTGCACCAAATACTGCTTGAGCGAAGGTAATAGGCATCTCACAATAGATATCATATCTATCACGTTGGAATATACTGCTATTCTTAACATTTACAGTTACTAATAGGTCACCATTTCTACCACCATTCACACCTGCTGAACCTTTACCATTTACTCTTAAGGTTTGACCATCATCTATACCAGCAGGGATATCTACAGTTATAGTACAACTATTTCTAACCCTACCCGAACCGTTACACTTTGGACATGGATTGGTTATAATCTTACCCTTACCATTACACTTACTACAAGTTTTCATGGTAGATATATTTCCAAAGGCAGTACGTTGAGTAACTCTAATACTACCAGAACCATTACATTCATAACAAGTTTCTGTTACACCATTGGTAGAACCAGAACCATTACATTCAGAACAAGTTTCAACACGTTGAATCTTAATATCCTTTTTAATACCTTTACAAGCTTCCATAAATTCAATGCTGGTAGTAACGTTTATATCTTGACCTTTTCGTGGAGCGGTTGCATTTCTACTAGAACTACCACCGAATCCACTATTAAAACTACCAAAGCCACCACCAAAGATGTTTTCAAATATGTCACCCATGTCACCGAATGGATTTCCTCCAGAATAGCCACCACCTTGATAGTTAGGGTCTACACCTGCATGACCAAATTGGTCATATCTAGCCTTTTTAGAACTGTCAGAAAGTACTTCATAAGCCTCATTAACCTCTTTAAACTTTTCAGCACAATCCTTATCATCGGGGTGTAGGTCGGGGTGATACTGTCTTGCCAACTTTCTATATGCTTTTTTTATCTCATCTTCAGAAGCGGTTTTAGGAACACCTAACACTTCATAATAATCTCTTTTTTCAGCCATAATGAACCCTCACTAACTTTTTGAATTAATAAAATATATCTTAAAACGGGCGGAATATAAAAAGACTATCCGCCCGACTGATTATTTAAAGTTTATAGTCAACTACTTTTCCTCAGTAAAATCAGCGTCGATAACGTCATCATCGTTGTTACTGTTAGAAGAAGTATCTTCTTGTTGATAAGCACCTTGAGTTGCATCACCTTGTGGTGCAGACTGTTGATATACCTTAGTTGCGATATCGTTCATAAGCTTTTGAAGTTCATCATACTTAGCCTTAATATCGTCAGTATTATCAGTCTTAACAGCCTCTTTTAAAGCGTTACACTTTTCTAATATAGGAGCTTTTTCACTTTCAGAAACCTTATCACCGAAGTCATTAAGAGCTTTTTCAACTTGCATTACTAAACTTTCTGCATTGTTCTTAATATCTACAGCTTCACGAGCCTTCTTATCCTGTTCTGCGAACTGTTCAGCCTCTTTAACTGCCTTATCTATATCATCTTTAGACATATTTGTAGATGCAGTAATAGTAATGTTCTGTTCTCTACCCGTACCTAAATCCTTAGCAGATACGTGTACGATACCGTTTTGGTCGATATCGAAAGTAACTTCAATCTGTGGAATACCTCTAGGAGCAGGAGCAATACCATCAAGCTTAAACATACCTAGTGATTTATTATCCTTAGCGAACTCACGCTCACCTTGTAGTACGTTAATTTCAACGGCTGGTTGATTATCGGCAGCGGTTGAGAATATCTGTGACTTTTTAGTAGGGATAGTGGTATTTCTTTCAATGATTTTAGTACAAACACCACCCATAGTTTCAAGACCTAGTGAAAGTGGAGTAACATCTAATAGTAATAGACCGTCCTTAACATCACCGCCTATGATACCACCTTGATATGCAGCACCTAAAGCTACACACTCATCTGGGTTGATTCCCTTAAATGGTTCTTTACCCATTTTTTGCTTAACGGCATCGTAGACTGCTGGAATTCTTGAAGAACCACCAACCATTAGAACCTTGTTTAAATCGCTTGGCTTTAGACCGCTATCTCTTAATGCTTGGTCTACAGGCCCCATAGTAGCTTGAACTAGGTCAGCAGTTAGACTATCGAACTTAGCCTTGGTTAGAGTAATATCCATATGCTTTGGACCAGTAGCATCAGCCGTAATGAATGGTAGATTAATATTAGAAGTTGGTGTAGATGAAAGTTCTATCTTAGATTTTTCAGCGGCCTCTTTTAGACGTTGCATAGCCATCTTATCCTTAGTTAGGTCAATGCCATCAGAAGATTTAAATTCAGATACTAACCAATCGATGATTCTTTGGTCAAAGTCGTCACCACCTAGACGGTTGTTACCAGCAGTAGCAAGAACTTCAGTTACACCGTCGCCCATCTCAATAATAGATACGTCGAAAGTACCACCGCCAAGGTCATATACCATAATCTTTTGGTCTTCTTCCTTGTCGATACCATATGATAATGCTGCTGCAGTAGGTTCATTTATAATTCTCTTAACGTTAAGACCCGCAATTTGACCTGCGTCCTTAGTAGCTTGACGTTGAGCATCTGTAAAGTATGCAGGAACTGTAATTACTGCTTCTGTAACCTTTTCACCAAGATATGCTTCTGCATCAGCCTTTAATTTTTGAAGTATCATAGCAGAAATCTCTTGTGGAGTGTACTTCTTACCATCTATATCTACTTTGTAATCTGAACCCATATGACGCTTAATAGATATAACTGTCTTATCTGGGTTAGTTATGGCCTGACGCTTTGCTACTTGACCGACCAATCTTTCACCGTTCTTTGAAAAAGCAACTACAGATGGTGTAGTTCTAGAACCTTCAGCGTTAGCAATAACTACTGGATTTCCACCTTCCATTACTGCTACACATGAATTTGTTGTACCTAAGTCAATACCAATAATCTTTGACATAAAAATACTTCCTTTCGATAAATAAGATTTCCGTACTTTACGGATATATATTTTTTTTAATTATTAGTTAATAATTAATTTTTAGATACCACTATAAGCGATAAAATAGAAATTGTTAATACACAAGTTATTTCATCGCTGTATTTATCAATAAAATTTCTAACCTTACCTTTACGATTTTTATTCATAGAATCACCTTTTTTTCAAGGAGGAGGCGAATATAAGTAATTAACAATTAATAATTATTAATTAATAGTTAGCACTCATACTCGCCCACAATTTATTAAGAGGTTGAGTTATAGTTATCTAACGTTTTTTATTTCAATCCACGCTCGGTATATTATCGGAGTGCGATGTACGTACATTGATACGCATAAATTGACCTCGTATCAGTAGGGGATACCAATTTTTCTCCGCCCACCACTGCCGTTAAGTTTCCTTTTAGCAATTCATCTCGCCACTTGTACTGTTGAAGTGGGGGAATTCTTGCTGAAATTATTTAAACCTATTGAACAACTTGCACCATAGCTGGACGAATAAGTCTTTCACCGAGCATATAGCCTTTTTGAAACACATTACACACGGTATCACTTTCATACTTATCGTTTTCGCACTGTTGAATAGCATGGTGTATGTTTGGGTCAAAAGGTTTACCAAGAGCATCTATCTCTTTAACACCCATTTTATCTAAAATAGCCATAAAGTTCTTAAAAATCATCTCCATACCAGATTTATAATTTTCATCAGAACATTCTTGAGTTAATGCACGTTCAAAGTTATCTATAACGGGCAATATCTGTTTAACGCACTCAGAAATGGCATTGTTATACGCCTCAGTCTTTTCTTTTGTAGTTCTGTTTCTGTAATTTTGGAACTCTGCATACAATCTAAGGTACTTATCTTTTTCTTCTTGAAGTTCCTTAGTAAGGGCATCTAAATCACTATTAGACTTATCACCTTGAGCCTCATCATTACAAGATGCTTGACTTTCTTGTTCTACACTAGAATCAATATCTTCTTGATTAGTATCTACCGATGCATTATTTTCTATCTTTTCATCATCAGTAGAGTTGTTAATATCCTTTTCTTCAGTTGCCATCGGAACCATCTTCCTTTCTCGCATCAGCGTCTTGGTCTGTAATCATATCAGTAATCTTTTGACTAAAATATTCTATATAAGGAATAATACGAGCATAGTTTAAACGCATAGGACCTATTATTCCAAGAGAACCAGCAGTTTTAGAGCCTTTCTTATAGTGTGACATAATCATACTAGAGTTACTAATAATAAAATCATCACTACTTTCCTGACCGAACTTAATCTGTATACCACTAAAGGCATCATCAAGCATAGCAGAGAATCTATTCTTATTTTCAAGGAAGTTTACAATATCCATCTTATCGAAATCTTTACACGCTAAAAGATTTTTTTCACCTTGAACGGTATACTCATCATGGCGTAAATCTTTTGACATTTCATATATACCTTGAACTAAAGGGGTTAAGGTCATCATGTAAGTTCCAAGAGCAGTTACTAGCTGTTCCATTTTCTCATCGGATAGATTTTCAATGACTTCACCCTGTAGATTTTCTTGTATATACTTTGAAAAGAACTCCATCTGTTCATTGGTCAAGTCAAACTCTAAACGACAGACTCTATTTTTAATAGTTCCATTAGAGGTTATAAGTAGAATAACGTACAATCTCTTACCAGTAGGAATAATCTCTACCTTAGATATTACTGAAAACTTAGGAGCAGAGTTAGCAACTACCACTGCACATTGAGTAAGTTCTGCAAGAGTCTGAGTTGCATACTCTATTATAGAATCTTCAGTAAGGGTTTCTTGTTCTTCTAATGACTTATCTAACCGAGTTCTTTCTTCTACAGTTAATTCTTGAACCGTCATAAGCTTATCAATATACAATCTAAAACCACTATAGGTAGGAACTCTACCCGCCGAGGTGTGTGGTTGAATTAAATAGCCTAACTGTTCCAGTGTTGCCATATCATTTCTAACTGTGGCAGATGACACCTTAATATCGGGGTGGTTTGAGATAACCTTTGACCCTACAGGCTCACCAGTCTTAATATACTCATCTACTACTATTGCAAGGATTTTCAACTTTCTATCGTCCAAGAACTTTCACCTCCGAATGTACTAGCAGTGAATGTAGTAGTCTGTTAGCACTCTTTCTCCTTGAGTGCTAATTGCATTTTATCACTATTGTGAGCAAATGTCAATAGATTTAATTATATTTGTATACATTCACATATTTTTCAATATATTTAGCTTTATATTGTGGATATTGACAATATAGTCTATGAACATAAAATATTATACGCTAAAACTCAACACTATATACAAAGACAAGATAGCAGAAATGTCTGCTTTCTAACGATTAATATTTTTTAATCCAAAAGATAGTTAGGAAAGACGTTGACAAAAACATCTAAATATGATATACTAATTGTACTAGAATATGTAGTACAATTTCCCTTTGAAAGGAGGTTTCTCTATGTTTGATATTGATTTAATGAGCCGTACGCCTATATATGAACAACTATATAACAAGATTGTTGAACTAATAATTAAAGGGGTATTAACCGAAAATTCTCAACTACCTAGCATTAGAGCCTTAGCTAAAGAGTTAGGAGTTAATCCTAACACTGTAGTAAAGGCATATAATCAGCTTGAGAACGATGGCATAATATACTCATTAACTGGTCGAGGTAGCTTTATTGCTAGGGTAACTGACAGTACTATAAAAAGGAGTATGTTCGCTCAATTTGATGAGTGCGTCCTTAAGGCTATACAGACAGGTATATCTAAAAATGAACTTATTGAAAGGATTAACAAGGTGGAAATATCATGATTGAACTTATCAACACTTCAAAAAACTTTGATAGTTTCAAAGTCTTAGATAGTATTAACTTAACCATTCCTAAGGGTGTGACTTTCGGTCTACTTGGCTCTAATGGTGCAGGAAAATCTACCATATTAAGATTACTCTGTGGAATATACAAGGCAGATGGTGGTAGCGTCACCATAGATGGTGAATCTATATTCAATAATCCTAAAGTTAAGGAAAAGGTTTTCTTTATTAACGATGAAACTATTCAGTTCGCTAACTTTACCCTTAAAGAGTTAAAAAACTTCTATAAGGGATTCTATCCTAACTTTTCAGAAGAACTCTTTGAAAAACTTCGCAAGACTATAAACTTGCCACTAGATAAAAAAACTAATGCCTTTTCTAAGGGTATGAAACGTCAAGCTATAGTTATAATTGCTTTAGCTTGTCAAACTGAATATCTGCTACTAGATGAGGCTTTCGATGGTTTAGACCCTACTATGCGTATAATAGTTAAACGTATGCTCGTTGATGCTATGCTCGACCGTGAACTTACTACCATAATATCTTCACACAACCTAAAAGAGATTAATGAGGTATGCGACAGCGTAGCTTTACTCCATCAAGGTAAGATTGTATTCAATCGTGACCTAGATAGTGTTAAGTCTAACATACATAAGGTTCAAGTAGTATTCCCTCAAATCAATGAGAATCTACCCCAAAGCTATACCGAAAAGGAATTTCCTAACTTGGATATACTCCACTTTGAACAGAATCAAAGCGTGTACCATATAATTATCCGTGGTAATGAGGAAGAGATTAGAGAAAAGTTTAAATCTAAGAAGCCTCTAGTGTTAGATATCATTCCACTTTCACTAGAAGAAATATTTATTTATGAAATGGAGGTTCTAGGTTATGATTTCAAAGGAATTGACAACTAATAGTAATACGTCTGTTAGTAAGAAGATTAATTTTCATACTGCATTTTGGTCAAACTTTTTCATGAACATTAGAAAACTCAAAAAGATTCTAATAGTTATGTGTGTTCTGCACATTTTAGGTTTACCGCTACTTATGATATCTGGTATAGCCAGCGAAATTGATGATAGTGGTTATTCTATGTATGGATTTATACCTTTATCAATGTGCTGTTTAGCAATAGCCCTAATTATGGGATTTATAATAGCTTTAAACTCTTTTGACTACCTTTACAAAAAAACTAAGGTAGATATGATTTACTCCCTACCTTTGACCATTAAACAACGTTTCTTAAGCGATTACTTTTCTGGACTATGTTCTTACATAATACCTTATATAGCAAGTGTAATACTAACGTTTATAATACATGGTTTAGCGTATTTCGGAATTAACTCTTGGGAAGAATTTACCAAAGAAGAACATTTTACATATTATATGATACAGCTTTGCATATGTGGTCTGCTAGTAATGATTATGTTCTATACTCTAACGGTATTGGTTACTAGTTGTTGTGGTTCAATGTTTGAATCCATTGCTTATAATTTATTAGTGAACTGTCTAATACCTGGTGTCATTGCAATATTCTTTGCGATATTCTTTAGTGGTCTATATGGCATATCGATAGATGATTATATACTTAAATACATCTCTAATAGTAGTCCACTAGGTACAATTATAGGCATAACTGAAACTATTGACGGGGAAATATCCCAATTGATTAGATTGTATATATTAACCTTAGTTACAGATGTTATATACTTCTTTATTGCATACTTTCTATACAGTAAGCGTAAAGCTGAAGATGTATCTAAGCCTTTTGTATTTAAAGCATTCTACTATATTACCATGACTGCTATAACGTTTATAATAATAGCCCTTATGGTGAATAGTGATACCGATTATATAGCTCCTTTGATGTTCCTAAGTGCTATAGTATATTTCATCTGTGAAACCATTGCTAATCGTGGATTTAAAAAGTTCGGTTGGAGCGTTCTAAGATATATAGTAACCGTTTTTGGCGTGATAGTACTATGCTTAATATTAAATGGTACTAACGGATTCGGTATAGAAAGCAGAATCCCTTCTGCATTAAACGTTAAGAGCGTTACCATAGACTATGGTGGAGTATATCAAAATTATTCAAGCGACGTAACTTTCAAAGATAGAGAATCCATTGAAACCGTTATAAACTTTCATAAAGATGCAGTAGAGAATAGATTTAACTCTTACCTACCTGATGAAGATGCTGATATATATCAACAGTATGGCATATTACAAAATTACATCTATTACAGTGATTACTACCAATACGTTCACATAACCTATAATACTAGGCTTGGTGGCAAGATATCCAGAGAGTATAAAGTATCGTTTGAACAATATATGATGTTAAAAGATTTAAGTTTAAATGAATCATATATTGAACAGTGTGCTTCTGATTTCCTAAGTGACTTACTAAGTAACTACACCACCTATCGATTTAGTTACTATAATATTGTTGAGCAAGATACTTCTATGGGAGATTACAACATAAGTGTAAGTTCTAAGATACAAGTAAACAGCAAAGAGTATGACCATCTAACGTACTCGCAGATTATGGAACTGGCTGAATGTTACAAAAAAGATTTAGAAAATCGTACTATGGACGATATTTTAACACCTACCGATACTTATTGTTATCTCAATAGTTACATTATATTGAGTTCTTATGAGAATACCATCAAGTTTTTAACCGAAAATAATTTGACTCCTCCTACTATAGAAACTGAACTACTAACCTATACTTCATATGATTACAGCTATTACGGAGATTGTATACTATACGCCCCTGATGATATCACTTGTGTAGGTGGTGACTACTATACATCTATAGATGCTTATAAGGCTACTTATGGAAGGTATCTAACAGTAAGTATTTCCTTTTTACCACTCTTAGAGGTTGCTCAACCTTGCTATGTAACCACTGACGAATGCTATATTCTAAGCTTTAACGGAGATATGTTTGTAATACCTAAAGAATATTCTAACATAGCTAAAGAATACTATGACATAGCTAAAGAATACGATAATGATAATGATAATGACTACCTATTTCAAAGTACTGCGAATAGGTATGAGTATAATTATCTAACTTGTTACCTAAATACACATGATATCTGGAAAGAACACTTTACTAAAACCTATGATACCTACAAAGATTTTGTAGAAAACTTACTATATGGTTATGTAGACATCTTTACAGATGGAGAGTATGAGGGAACTATCAATGCAGAAGATTTCAATACTCTACAAGAATATTATAATGTATATTGGACTATCTACTATGATGACTATCTTCAAACTGATTGGAATAATTGGGGTAATAGAAAATATTCTAACTACGATGATTTCGTTTGGTACATCTTAATGTACACATTTAACAATTCTAGTGATACTATTCTTTTTAACGATGATATCGAAACATCTAACGATAGTACAGAATCTACTACTACTTTCAATGAAGAAAGTTCTAAAATTGATAGTAAACCTATTGACGAAAATCTAAGTAACATTTAAAATATATATATGGAATATCTACTATAGCGTTCCAAACATATATATATTAAGGAGATACAAAACATGAGTACAAAAAGAAAGAAAGTAAAACTTAGAACCGATAGAATACTTGTATTAGTCATTATGTTGGCTATATTAGTACTATTGATAGTTTTAATCGCTAAGGGAGTATCTAGTAAGAATGGACAATCTCAAACGGTTGGTGGAGATATACAAGATATCTCAAGTACTACTACTGAAGTTACCTCCCAAGATACTCTAAGTACTACACAAGATGTTACAGAAACTTCGCAAGTTAATCACACTATAGAAGTAATCGACGGTTGCACCTATATAGATGGTATATTGATAATCAATAAATCTTATAGTGTTCCAGCAGAATATCAAGGTTACAATGGTGGTTTAGATGATACTAAACCTACTCCACCACAAGGACTATTTCCAGAGGTTATTGAAAGTTTTAATCAAATGCAAGAAGATGCTCTAAACGAGGGTTTAGACATATACATAGCATCGGGATATCGTTCTTACTACTATCAATTGAAAGTATATAACAGTTACTGCGAAACAGATTCTCCCGAAATAGTAGATACGTACTCAGCTAGAGCAGGTCATTCTGAACATCAATCAGGATACGCTTTCGACCTAAACTCTATAGATGACAGCTTTGCCGATACCCTAGAGGGTCAATGGGTCGCTGAAAACTGCTATAAGTACGGATTTATAATCCGTTTTCCAGAGGGTAAAGAGGATATTACAGGATATCAATATGAATCTTGGCACTTGCGTTATGTGGGCGTAGATGTTGCTACATACATCTATGAAAATAACCTCTGCTTAGAAGAGTATCTTGGAGTGGATTCTGTATATGCTGATTAATTGTATTATTGACAACGCTCTATTTTACTGTTATAATTATCTATGTAATTAAAATTATTATTTAGTGGTGAATTATATGAGTACAACCGTAAAAAAGAAAAACAGTAAGAGTAAAAAATCTCACTTAAGAGTGGATAGAATATTTTTCTGCATATTCTTATTAGCTATAATACTTGCTCTTACAATATACTTACTCAGCTATAGGAATAATACTTCAATAAATATAGACGTATACGAAAATTTCCAAAACATTAGAGCAACCATGTTATGTGAAACCATAGAGGAAACTCCTAAAGAAGATAATACTATCAGTTTAGACTATCAAGAAAACCTCTTAAACGATGTTACTGCCGATGATATATCTGCACAGTTTGTATACGTATTAGATAAGACTAATAATCAAATACTCTTCGATAAAGATTCTACTAAGATGTGCTATCCTGCAAGTACTACTAAGATATTAACATCTATAGTAGCTATTGAAAACATAAGCTTAGATGCCGTCTTTACCGTTGGAAATGAAATAAACTTCGTTGAGAGTGGTTCTAGTTTAGCGTATTTGGTGCAAGGTGAACAGATAACTCTTAAAGATTTACTATATGGTTTAATGTTACCATCTGGTAATGATGCAGGTTATACCATTGCTGTAAACGTAGCTAGAATCTTAACGGGTAATTCAGTATTGACAGAAAGTGAGGCAGTCGATTACTTTGTAAATCTAATGAACGAAAAGGCTCAAGAGATTGGTATGCTTAATAGTCACTTTGAAGTTCCAGATGGATATCATAATAAGAATCACTACGTTACCGCTCAAGATATGATGCGACTATTAATATATGCTGAAAACTTCGATATATTAAAACAGATTACATCTACACAGAGTTATGATATTACATCTATAAGCGGTGAAGAACACTCTTGGATTAATACTAATAAACTATTAGACCAAGATAGTTCTTACTTCTATGAAGGTGTAGATGGCTTTAAGACAGGTTTCCATGATGATGCGGGTAATTGCTTAATAGTTACTGCTAACATAGATAATCGTGAAGTGTATATGGTTATCATGAAGAGTGAAACTGACGATACTAGGTATCAAGATGCTACTTTATTATTAGATAGTATATATAACTACTAATTACATAACAATTTAATATAAAACATGGATTGATTTTTCTAATTAAGAATCAATCCATGTTTTATATATATATTACTTAATAATATCCGTACCCATGTATGGAACTAACGCTTCTGGAACTGTAATAGAACCATCTGCATTTTGATAGTTCTCTAATATAGCGGCAACGGTTCTACCCACTGCAACACCTGAGCCATTTAGTGTATGCACAAACTGAGCCTTATCCTTAGGAGTAGCCTTATACTTAATGTTTGCACGTCTTGCTTGATAGTCTACAAAGTTAGAACAGCTTGAAATCTCAACGTACCTACCATAAGATGGCATCCAAACCTCAATATCGTAAGTCTTAGCAGATGAGAAACCTATATCACCTGTAGATAATGCTACTACTCTGTAAGGTAATCCCAAACCTTGTAGAACTCTTTCGGCATCATTGGTTAGCTTTTCGAGTTCATCCCAAGAGGTTTCAGGGGTAGTAAACTTAACTAACTCAACCTTATTAAACTGATGTTGTCTAATGAGTCCACGAGTATCACGACCAGCAGAACCAGCCTCGGAACGGAAACAAGCTGAGTATGCACAATAGCACAAAGGAAGTTGCTCACCCTTAAGGATATCATCACGATACATATTAGTTACTGGAACTTCAGCGGTTGGTATTAGGAAATAGTCATTTCCAACGTTATCTTCAGAAGATACTAACTTATAGGCTTGGTCTTCAAACTTAGGCAGTTGACCAGTACCCGTCATAGATGCTCTATTTACCATAAAAGGTGGTAGAATCTCGGTATATCCGTGTTCTGTATGAGTGTTCAAGAAGTAACTAATTATACTTCTTTCAAGCCTAGCACCTAAACCCTTATAAAAGTGGAATCTAGCACCAGTTACCTTACTAGCAGTATCTGGGTCTAAGATACCTAACTTAGCACCTAAATCCCAATGTCCTTTAGGTTCATAATCGAACTTAGTAGGCTCACCGAACCTTCTAACCTCTATGTTTTCGGAATCGTCTTTGCCTATAGGAGTAGTTTCAGATGGAACGTTTGGAACACTTAATAATAGTTCTCGCTGTTTAGATTCAAGGTCTTTAATCTTAACATCTTGAATCTTAATCTTTTCAGCGATAGTTTTCATCTCAGCCATAATAGATGTAGTATCCTCGCCGTTCTTTTTCATCTGTGGAATCTGTTTAGATACCTTGTTCTGTTCAGCCTTTAAGCTGTCTGTTTCTGTAGAAATTTGTCTTCTTTGTTCATCAATGGCAAGAATGTCATCAATGTATTGGTCATAGTTGGCATTTCTAGTCTGTAATGCCTTTTTAATCTGTTCAGGATTTTCTCTAATCTTTTTAATGTCGAGCATTTTAATTCCTCCAAAATATTATATATAATGTGAATCATTCACAATTATTGGCATTTTCGGTTATTAGCAGCTTTGCAAGTGCTTGTCAAGTAGATAATTCCACTTAAAAAGCTCGTATATATGTAGTTTATCGATGATGTATGCTTGCTTGTCAACTAGTTGACAAGCAGATTTTAAACTCTTACTTGTCAAGTGAAGTTATTACTTGTCAAGCAGTCAACCCACATAGATATGTGGTATAGTAATTAATAGATTTAATATCTTATTCCTACTTGCAAAGTAGGTTTAAAGGCAGATTATCCACTTGTCAAGTACTTTGCAATCAACTACTTGTCAAGCTGATTGCAAAGCTGATTAACCAACGATTTTAAGTCATCTTTGCCATAGAACTCTAATGTTATAGTACCTTTCTTATCTGAACCATCTATCTTGATTGGTCTATTTAAGATATCTTTTAAAGAGAGTTCAGTTTCTATATAGTATGTATCACGTTTCTTAAAAGTATCATCTTTGCAAGTAGATTTTAACCTCTTAACCCTATACTCCAACTGTTTAACCGATAACTCTTCTTGTACGGTCTGCCTTGCCAAACTTTCTTGATACTTTTCTTCTACTGAAAGTATCTGTTTAGCATGAGCAACCGATAGCTTTCCATCTTCAACCATAGATTTAACAGAACTAGGTAATTTTAAAAGTCTAACTATGTTGGCAATACTAGAACGTGAACGTCCAGTAGACTTTGAAATCTCTTCTTGAGTCAGATTAAACTCTTCTTTAAGACGCACAAAGCCTAAAGCCTCTTCAATTGGAGTTAAACTCTGCCTTTGAAGATTCTCACTAAACGATATCTTAAAAGCATCTAAGTCAGAAATATTATCCTTAATGATGGCAGGAATCTCACGTAATTGTGCAATTCGTGAGGCTCTCCAGCGTCGTTCACCTGCAATAATTTTATAGAATCCATTTGGCATGGGCTTTACTATTATTGGCTCTATTACTCCATACTGCGATATAGAATCCGCTAAGTCATACAATGATTGCTCATTGAAATGTTTTCTTGGCTGATTTCGGTCGGGTTCTATTTGAGATATCCTTAAGATTACAGTTTCCATGATAGTTTTACCCTTTCAACTTAATTCTAACCTATTATATCATAAATATGTGTGTTTGTAAAGATTCTAAACTAAATAATTTCTCAGTTTCTAAAAGATATTTCAATGTAAAAAATTTTGTAAAGTGGGGTTTTTTTGGCTCTTTTAAAATTGTACTAAAAACAGTACCAAAAAAGTTTTCCACATTGAGTGGGGGAATTTTGACTTTCCACAGAAGTTTTCAACATTTCCACTTGCAAAGCACTTGTCAAGCAATAAAACCGCATATCTATGTGGTTTAATATGTTGAAAGTTTTCCACTTGCAAACCTAGTATTCAAGTAGGTTTGCAAGTTGCAACCAGTTGACAAGCACTTGTCAAGCTATTTGCAAGTGGAAAACTTCTTAAATTTTAGTTTTCAACACTATTTTGTTGAAAACTTGTGGAAAACTTTTAATTTTCACCCGAAAAGCACATATTTTCGAAGTTTTAAATGTTGAAAAGTTTTCAACACTCTTACTTGACAAGCAAATTTTTTCGTCAAATTGCACAAAAGTTTTCAACAGTTTAAAAGTTTTCAACATCTTTCCACACCAAAAATTGGATATTTGGAATATTTTGTTATCGAAAAAGTACCCTGTAAACTTACGCATATTTTTACATTCGTCAATATGCACAAAAGCCACTAGATTAGTATACTATCGATGTACTTTTATTCATACTGTAAAACATACAAAAAATCGAGTGATACATTAATATCTACTCGATTTTTTGTAGTATTTTTATAGCTAATTTTAGCCTTTAAAAGGTATTCTAACCCTATATTCTATATAGTCATCGCATTGATATTTGGAACTATTTGCCTTAATTCCAGCTGATTGCATATTCTCAATGGCTCTAGTTATGGTATTCATAAAGAATCTAACATCAGAAAATGACTTGGTGCGTCGTCTACTGGCACTCTTTAGATTATTTTCTTCTATGTACTCAAGTACTGCCTTTTCAGTTTTTTCGACGTTTAAACGTTCCTTAACAACCTTATTAATTATGTTTAGTCTATCCTCTGGTGCAGATAGTTTTAACAACGCTCTTGCGTGTCTTTCAGTCAATCCAAACTTGACTATAACCATGCGTTCTTCTTCAGTAAGCTTAAGTAATCTAAGCTTGTTTGCAATGGTGCTTTGAGCCTTACCTAACTTTAAAGCAGTATCTTCTTGAGTTAATCCATAGCTTTTAATAAGTTTATCTATGGCTATAGCCTCATCGAAAAAGGATAAATCTTTGTGCTGAATGTTCTCCACTAGGTTTAATATTGCACTATTTTTGCTATTTATTTCTAAAATAATGCAAGGTACAAAATCCAATCCTGCAACTTTAGATGCTCTTAATCTTCTTTCACCCGCAATAACTTCGTAACCGTCATCAACTTTTCTAACGGTCAAGGGCTGTAAAATACCGTTTTGACGAATACTATCAGCTAGTGCTGAAATATCTATATAATCGAACTCAGTTCTAGCCTGTTCACTATTAGGGTGAACCTCATCAATAGGAATCTGTACAACCTTTCCTATCTGTTTCTCTTTTAGATTTAAAAATGCTGTCATAATAAAACAGCTCCTTTCTTCAGTTTTATATTAGCTTGTACTCTTGTACGATAGTTAAATTATACAATATTTAGGAAATTTTTTCCATAATAAAATTTCTACAAAATTCCCTATATTTCCACATATTTCGACATTATATGAGCAATTTAAAATATTTCCATTCTATTTCCTTAGCAAAATAGGTCTAACCTTGCGATATATTTTTTCATAAATTCGGAAATTTTATCAATTTTAAAACTTTAAGGCATAAAAATATCGGATAGTTAGAAAACTATCCGATTGATTGGCTCTATAACGGTTTAGACTTTATCTTTCCACTAATTCTAGGATACTTTTTAGGAGTATTACATACCTTTTCAATTACAACGATACGCCTATTATCTTCTGGTGGAATAGTATAATTAATATCGTTTATTATCTTTGCACCTAGTATTTTAATAGCATTGTTAGAAGAGTTTATATCTTCTGATAAGCCTTTCATGGCTATAAATGAACCCCCAACTTTAACGAACGGGATACAATATTCACTTAAAACTTGCAAGTTTGCAACGGCTCTAGCAGTAGCAAAATCAAATTTTTCACGATAACAAACATCTTTGCCAAAATCCTCAGCACGTCCATGAATGCACTCTGCATCGATATTTAACCTACTGCAAAGGCTTTCAAGAAAGACTATTCGTTTATTTAGACTATCTAATAGAGTAAGTTTAATATCTGGACGATAGAGTTTCATAGGTATCGATGGAAACCCTGCACCCGTACCGACATCTATTAAGGTTGAATTTAGTGGAATATCCACATATATTAGCGGTATTAGACTATCTAAAAAGTGCTTAATGTATATCTCTCTATGCTCTGTGATTGCCGTTAGATTCACCTTTTTATTATATTCTACTAGATATTCTGCATAGATTTCTAACTTACTATATAGTTCTTCAGTAATATCTAAATTATAGTATGAACCTATCTTTTTGAACTCTTTAAAATTCATATTAACCCCCTAGGTGTTATTCTGTTGCAAATATATTACCAATACTGAAATATCAGCAGGGGATACTCCACTAATCCTTGAGGCTTGTCCTATACTTATAGGTTTAATCTTATTAAGTTTTTCTATAGCCTCTAAGCGTAATCCCTTAATTTGAGAGTAGTCTAAATCTTTAGATAGTGGCTTACTTTCTAACTTTCTCATCTGTTCAACTAGAGCAAGTTGTTTAGTAATATATCCATCATACTCAATTTGAATCTCTGCTTGTTCCCAAACCTCTCTAGGCAAGTCTGGACGAGTTACATCAAAGGTTTTAAGCTTTTCATATGAAAGTTGTGGTCTTCGAATTAAATCAGCCATCTTGCAGCCACTAGACATTGGAGCAGTACCATTTTCGATTAAAAACTCATTTAACTCCTTAGATGGTGCTACATTTAGTTTTAATAATCTTTCCTTTTCAGATTTAACCATAGCTAACTTTTCTTGAAGTCTATCGTAGCGTTCTTTTGAATTTAAACCAATTTTATAGCCTATTGGAATTAATCTCTCATCGGCATTATCTTGGCGTAATATGAGCCTATATTCGCTCCTAGATGTCATCATTCTGTAAGGGTCTTGACAACCTTTAGTTACAAGGTCATCTATAAGCGTACCTATATAAGAACTCGCTCTATCTAAGATTAACTGCTCCTTACCTTGAACGCCCAAACTTGCATTGATACCTGCAACCAATCCTTGAGCCGCCGCCTCTTCATAGCCTGAACTTCCATTGAACTGACCCGCACCATACAAACCTTTAAGTTGTTTAAACTCAAGAGTTGGTAACATCTCAGTAGGGTCACAGCAATCGTATTCTATAGCATAGGCAGGACGCATAATCTCAACGTTTTCTAAGCCTTTGATAGTCCTTAAGAAAGCAAGTTGAACATCTTCTGGCAATGATGATGACATTCCTTGCAGATAATATTCATCGGTATCTAAGCCCATAGGCTCAATAAATAGTTGATGCCTAGGTTTATCGCTAAAACGGACTATCTTATCCTCGATAGATGGACAATATCTAGGTCCAACACCTTGAATCTTTCCCGAATATAACGGCGAACGGTGTAGATTATCCAAAATAACCTTGTGAGTATCTGCATTAGTATAGGATACATAACAACTTACTTGATTCTTCATCTTAGATTGGTCAGTTTCAAAAGAGAATGGTACAATGTAATCATCACCATCTTGACGTTCTAAAATATCAAAGTTGATACTTCTTCTATGTACCCTGCAAGGCGTACCCGTCTTAAATCTTCGTATGGTGATACCGTTCTTCTTTAAACTCTCAGATAACAAATTTGCTGGATTAGTATTATCTGGGCCACTTTCATAGTTACGCTCGCCAACATGGATTTTACCCTTTAAGTACGTTCCAGTAGCTATTACTACAGCTTTAACTCTGTACATAGCACCTAACTTAGTAACTACTCCAGTAACCTTGCCGTTTTCGGCTAATATTTCCGATATTTCAGCCTGTTTTATATCCAAATTTTCTTGCATTTCGCATAGATGTTTCATATAGTTATGATACTTAACTCTATCGGCTTGAACCCTTAAACTATGCACCGCTGGGCCTTTTCCACGGTTTAACATTCTTGATTGTATAAAACACTCATCAGCACCTTTGCCCATAACTCCACCTAGAGCATCAATCTCTCTAACTAGATGTCCTTTAGCAGTACCTCCAATAGATGGATTGCATGGCATATTTGAAATTTGGTCTAATGATATGGTAAACATTACAGTCTTACAACCCAATCTAGCAGATGCTATACTTGCTTCAACACCTGCATGACCTCCACCTATTATGGCGACGTCATAAGAACCCATTTCATAATTCATAAAAAGCACCTCTTAAAAATCTATTTACCCACGCAGAAACGAGAGAATATCTCATTAACTACAGTTTCTGATACGCTTTCGCCTGTAAGCTCTAGCAGATAGCTCAAAGCCTCATCAAAATCGATGGTAATAGCATCAAGATTTAATCCCATTTCAAGCCCATGAATACAATTTTTTAACGCATCTATGCTATTATCTATACAATTTTTTTGACGTTCATTAGCCAAAAGTCCGCTATCTATGTCGATATTCTCAAGTAAGAACATTTCGTTTAGAGTATTAGTTAAGAAGTCTAAACCTATTAAATTCTTAGCAGATACCTCAATAGCATACTTAAAACGTTGTTGAATAGTATCAAATATGCCATCTATAGCAATATCTGTCTTGTTTACTACTGCTATGGTATTCTTATCCTTAACCGATTGAATCAAATCAAAGTCGTTACTATCTAGGGGAGTAGAGCCATCGAACATGGCTATGATTAAATCTGCCTCATCAAGACGCTTTTTAGCGATATCTACGCCCATCTTTTCCACAATATCAGAAGTATCTCTAATACCTGCGGTATCGGATAGTCTTAAAGTTAAATCACCTATCTTGACGGTTTCCTCAATAACATCTCTAGTAGTACCAGCGATATCGGTAACTATACTTCTTTCAAAACCACTTAAACAGTTCATTAGAGTTGATTTTCCAACGTTAGGCTTTCCAACTATTACCGTATTTATTCCCTCTCGGATAATGCGTCCATCATCGTAACTAAAAGAAATATTTTCTAAAGTACTTAATATCTTTTTCGTTTGTGATAGTACTTCCATAGGGTTTACCATAGGTACATCATCTTCGGGATAGTCTGCCCATGCAGATAAATCACCTAATATTGAAGTAATCTGTTTAGATATTTCTTTTACTTTCTTAAAGTTAGCACCCTCTCTAAGTGAGTTAGCATACTTTAATTGGCTTTTTCCATCTGCTGAGATTATGTTAATAACGTTTTCTGCTTGGTTTAAATCCATCTTACCGTTTAAGAATGCTCTCTTTGTAAACTCACCTGCTTCAGCTAGACGTACACCCTTAGATAAAATTAATCTTAAAATCTGCTTAGTTACAAACTTTCCACCATGACATGAGATTTCTACAACATCTTCACCAGTATAGCTCTTTGGACTTTTAAACACTGATAATACTACATCATCAATAAGTTGGTTATTATCATCATAGATTTTACCATACGCACAAGTATAACCCTCCATATTAACAGGTTTTTTAACACCTTTAAAGATGCTATTCGCTACGGATATTGCACTTTCACCCGATATTCTTATTACTGAAATTCCCCCAATAGCATTAGGCGTGGCAATTGCACTAATAGTTGACATTTTAATATTCACCTCTACAAATTAAGCGGATAGTTAAGTTAGCTATCCGCCTTTGATAATATTTAATCTACTAACTAAATCTCAATCTTACCATAAAGACCCTCTTTAAGATTATCCTCTGGCTTAGGCTTGCGATAATCCTTTTCAAAAGAAGTCTTTAAATCAAGTGAACGTGGTTGATAGTTCTTCTTCTTACCATTGTTATTTCCATGATATTTATTATTATTTCCACCACGCTTACCACGGTTATTATATCCGCCTTTACGATGGTTATTGTTACTATACTTCTTAGGGTTCTTACTGGAAATGATAACCTTACGAAAAGGCTCTTCTCCTACTGAACGTGATGTAACTCCATCAATCTCAGAGATTGTAGAGTGGATAATTCTTCTTTCATATGGGTTCATAGGCTCTAATGATTGTGAACGTCCAGTCCTTAGAACGTTCTTAGAAACTTTCTTAGCTAACTCTTGAAGTATAACCTTTCTCTTAGCTCTATAGCCACAACTATCAAGAGTGATTCTGTAATAGCTTTTTTCACCCTTATTGCATATCATAGCGGATAGATACTGTAAGGCATCTAAAGTTTCTCCACGCTTACCTATTATAGTTCCTGTACCATCACCCTTAAAGTCAATGATAGCACCATTTTCAGTCTGTATAATCTCACTAGAAGTATCGATTTCCATCTTTTCTAGTATAGATGCCACATATCGTTGAGCCATCTTAGCTTTCTCTAAAATCTCTTCTGGAGTAGGAACGTTTTTAGACTCAACATCTGAACTAGTATTCTCAACTAAAGGAGTTGTACTTTGAACTTCTATATCTTTAACATCTTGAACAGATTGAACTTCTTCTACAGGAACGACATCTTCAACGATAGTTTCAGAAACTGCTTCCTCTTGTTGAACGATAACAGAATCTTCTGTAAGTGTAGAAGTTTCCACAACGGTTTCAACAGTTTCAACAGTTTCAACAGTTTCAACCGATTCAGCATTATAAGTAGCTCTAACCTTATAATCACCTTTCAATCTACCAAATAGAGTCTTTTTAGGCTCTTCAATAACTTCAAAGTTTATTAAATCTTGCGATACTCCAAAACTTTGTACTGCTAACTCTTTAACCTCGTCAAGAGTCTTAGCGGAAAATACTTCCATCATAATAAAAATCCCCTTTCTTTTTGTTAATCATCTGTATATTCGTCACCATACTTTTCAGCCATACGCTTTCTAGCCTCTTTAATAATCTGCTTATTAAGTTCATTCTGTTCAGAACGAGATAGTTTTTCTTTTTGGTCATATGTTTGATATGTCTTAGACTTACCATCTCCACTTCCATTTGCCTCGTTCATAGCTTTCTGTTGTTCAACCAACTTATCCATAAACGATTGCTTATTGTTCCTTCTATTACTTTGTACCTTTTCACGTTCTTTTTCTAAAACCTTTAAAGAACGTTCTTCGTTAAAATAGTTATTTAAGAATATGGACTGTACCAAAGAGAATAATGAAGATATTGCCCAATAGAATCCTACACCAGCAGGGAAACTATAAGCTATCCAAATAGAGAATATAGGCATAATATATAACATTGCATTCATACTACCCATAGATTGTGACATTTCAGGATTCTTCTGTTTCTGTTTGTGCTGGGTATATATGGTAAGTATTAATTGAAATACACCCGATAGTATAGGTATTAGTAGCAAACATACCGATTGAACATTCCACACATCTGGGTGTATGGTTGGTGTTTGACCTAAATCTAGCAAACCAAATAGAGTGTTATTAAAGTTTCCAACTGCCTCAACTAAATCTTGTGGAAAAAGTTCTGGATTAGTCTTTATATAACTTAATATTGAAAGTTCTGGACGTGATTCAAAGTTACTTGGTGCTTTAATACCACTAGTAGTAAAGTATTCGGATAGAATATCCATAGCAGTTTGAATAGTATCACTGCTAAGCCTTAATATGTGTGTTAAGGGTCTATACACTACATCTAATATGCCATATATTATTGGAAGTTGTATTAGCAATGGCAAACAACTAGCCATTGGATTTATTCCCGCCTCAGAGTATAACTTCATCTGTTCTTCTTGGAACTTCTGTTGATTATTAGCATAACGCTTTTTTAACTTTTCAAGCTGTGGTGCTAGTGCCTGTTGTTTAACCATACCCTTTTGTTGCTTAAAGTATATAGGGAATAACAAGAGTTTTACTAACACGGTAAAAATAATCAAAGCAAGACCATAGTCTTTAACCAACAAGTATATGCCATACATTATGAAACCTAATGGATAGCCTAATATTTTACTCAAAACAATTCCTCCAATTCTCTTTATGTTCTACATATATATTAAAAAACATCACTATATCGATATTTTAAACTACTTAATATTGGCACTCTTACGAGTCTTTAAGAGATAAAGTTCAAACCTATGTGGAACGTAATCCACACCACCATTAGAGAAAGGATTACACCTTAAGATTCTCCAAATGGCTAATATAGAACCTCTAACGATACCAAAACGTTCTATCGACGTAATAGCGTAACTAGAACAGGTTGGATAGTATTTACACACTGGAGGTATCAATGGAGATATAAACCTTTTATATAACCTAATTGGCAATATAAAGATTCCTTTTAATAGATTAGTTATTAGCATCTTTCACAAAATCCTTTATGATACAATCTTTAAGGAACTTACTAACATCAGTAGATTTAACTTTACCATTCCCAGTACAACCACGGGCAACTATAACAAAGTCATAACCTATGGGAAAGTTTAGCTCATTTTCACGGTAGGCTTGTCTAATTATGCGTTTTGCTCTATTACGATGCACTGCATTACCGACCTTCTTACCAGCAGTTATACCTAACCTATTGTATGGTAAACCATTCTTCTTATAGTATATTACTGCCACCTTTGAAACAATGTACTTGCCCTTTTTATAGAGAGTTAGAAAATCCCTATTATCATTTAATATCCTAGTGTAAAGCATAGGATTTCCGTCCCTTTCATAAAAATTAGATATCATTAGATATTATAACACGTATTTTTCTTTAGGTCAAGAAAAATATAAAAACCATTGAATATAATATATATTTAAACTCACAAACATTAAAACATGATTAAAGTGGATATATGTACACACATAACAGTTAATATATACTTAATTTTAAACTGAAATAGACCGCATTCATAAAGAATAAGCGGTCTATTTACAGAAAAAAAGGAAGTATATATGTTGATATATTGAAAAACCAACACATACGAGCAATAATAAAAAACTAATAAACATTAGTGAGTTAATTTAGCTCTACCCTTAGCACGTCTACGAGCTAAAACCTTCTTACCGTTAGTAGTAGACATTCTCTTACGAAAACCGTGTTCTTTCTTTCTGTGAATCTTCTTAGGTTGATAAGTTCTCTTCATGATTAAAACCCTCCTTATTAAAATTTTATTGTGTGAATCACCCATCGTCTAAAACCAATGGGATTGCAGTTGACATCATTACAATAGTTACTTTAGGGCATAATACCCCTGCAATAATACAGTATACCTTAAAGTATGCCATTCTGTCAAGTAGTTTCTAAGAAAAATTTTGAAAAATTCAATATATTTTTTCTTAGGAGTCAAATTAAGGCTTTCAAATGTTTTTTTATGTACAAGTTGCACAAACGTTTATATGGTATATATATTGCACCAAAAAACGCTTTTTTGTGCCTTGACAACTTAATATTTACCTTAAACACTTGCTTTATTTCTTATTTTATGGTATAATATTATAGTAAGAAATGCGAAAATTTTCGCATAGAATTTTTATGGGGAGGCTATAATTTTGAATTCTTTTGAAGAAGTGTTCGACTGCGTAAAAAAATACTGTCTTACTTCTGGCAAGATAATAGAATCGGCTTATAACATTTGGATAGAACCTATTAGTGCCGTAGAACTAAATGGGAGCAAAGCTATACTATTCGTTCAATCAGATTTTCAAAAAGGCATTATACTACAAAATTTTGAAAGCATACTTAAAGATGGTTTCGAAGCAACCCTTGGTTTTGCCGTCGATATTGAAATATTGACTGAAGAAAATATGAATGAACCACCAGAAAATCTTGCAAATTCAGAAAACTATACTACTATGCAAGATATCTCGGAAAATGAAGAGTATGACTACACCTTCGATACGTTCATAGTAGGTCGTTCTAATGAGTTTGCCTATGCCGCTTGTACAGCAGTAGCTAAAGATAATAACGGCTCTACTTATAACCCACTATTTATACATGGCCCATCAGGATTGGGTAAGACACATCTAATGAACGCTATTTCTAATGAGATGAAAAAGAACAATCCAAACTTAAATATAATATACGTTACTGGCGAAACTTTCGCTAATGAACTTATAGATGCCATTCGAATGAAACGTGATACCACCATATTCCATGAAAAATACCGAAACGCCGATGTTCTACTAGTAGACGATATTCAGTTCATTGCGGGTCGTGAAAGTACTCAAGAAGAGTTCTTTCATACCTTTAACGAACTCTACAAAGAGGGCAAACAGATAGTACTTACCTCAGATAAGCCACCTAAAGATATTAAAACCCTTGAAGAACGCATAAGAACTAGGTTTGAATCTGGTTTGATAGCTGATGTATCTACACCAGATTTTGAAACTAGAATGGCAATAATTCGTCGAAAGGCTGAGGCTTTGAACATAAATATTCCTGACGATGTATGCGAATTCATAGCTAACAGATTAAAAACTAACATACGTCAACTAGAGGGAGCTGTTAAAAAGATGACAGCTCTACGCCACTTTGCTGGTAATACCCCCACTATGGCAACTGCTCAAAGTGTAATACGTGACATTTTAAACGATGACCAACCAGTACCCATTACCGTTGAAAAGATTATATCTGATGTTGCCGAAATATACAACGTAACCGTAGAAGATATTAAGTCTAACAAGCGTTCTTCACAAATATCCTTAGCAAGAAAAGTAGCTATATATGTAGTAAGAGAGATAACTCAAATGTCTTTAGTTTCCATAGGTCATGAGTTTGGAAATAGAGACCATTCCACCATAGTATACTCTATCAATAGCATAGAAGCGTCCATAAAAAAGGACAAAAATCTTAAGCAGATTGTAGACGATTGTATAAAAAATATCAAAAATTGTGCAACTTGACGAAAGCACTAATTTTTATACAATTTTGATGTTTCAAAACCACTTTTCAACAGGTTTTCCACAAAAAATGTTGAAAGTTGAAAGTAATCTATCCACATGGTTTAGAAGTTTCCACACCACTTTCAACATTTCAACATCTTTCAACATTGCATTTTTCCACACAATGTTTAAACTGTGGAAAACCTGTTGAAAGATTGTTGATAAGTTGAAAGTTTTCCACATTTTTTTCAACAATCTTTCAACATCGATTCAACATTTCAACATTGCAAAAAGTTTTCAACTTTTCAACAAGTTTTCAACATTGCCGTTGTGGAAAACTTTGCTTTTCAAACGACGTACCTACGGCTTTCCAAAAGTTTTCCACAGTTTCAACACCCCCTACTACTACTATCTTTAACTAATATCATATCTATATGTACTTATACTTTATGGTATTATAGAAATTATGGAATTTTCTTCCATCGAATGTATTTTTATTTTTGGCTAAAAAAAAATTTTGGGAATCTAAAAAAAAAAAAAATCTAGGGACTTAATTAATATCAATAACTAACGGATATCAAAAAAGGAATCCTAAAGAAAGCCTAAAGGTTAAATCTAAAATTAAGGAGTATATAAGCATTATGAATTTTAACTGTAACAAATTGGAACTATCTGAAGCCATAACTAATGTTTCAAAAGCAGTTCCATCAAAATCATCTATACCACAACTTGAAGGAATAAAAATTTCTTTAACAGATAACAACCTAACACTAACAGGTTATAATTTAGAATTGGGTATAACTACCACAGTAAACGTAACCAACAATGATAACTCTAGTGGGGAATATATAATCAACGCTAGACTATTTGCTGAAATGGTTAAAAAGATGCCATCTGATATTATAAACATAGACATAAACAAAGATGGTGATATGAAAGCCCATCTAAAGGCATCTAATACTAATTGCAAGATAGCTGTGCTATCTGCTAAAGACTATCCTAATTTTCCTGATACTTCCATGGGTGAAAATGTATCTATACCACAACAAGCTTTAAAAAATATGATACATCAAACCATATATGCTGTATCAGTTAATGATATTAAACCAATACTTACTGGTGAACTATTCGATATATCCAATGGAGAGTTTAATCTTGTGGCTATAGACGGTAAAAGATTAGCTATTAGACATGAAAATATATCTTGCATGGATAACTTTAAGTTCGTAGTGCCATCTAAGACCTTAGAAGAAGTATCTAAAATACTGAAAGACGATGCAAAAGCTACCGATTGCAAAATAGTAAACACATCTAGCCACATAATGTTCCAAGTGGATAAGTATACAATAGTTTCCAGATTACTTGAGGGAGAATTCCATGATTACAAGAAAACTATCCCTACTCAGTTTGATACGGAAGTAATCATAAAGGTTAAAGACTTAACCGATTGCTTAGAAAGATGCTCACTACTAATCAACGAAAAAAATAGAGCTCCTATTAAACTAAACTTCAAAGACGATACACTAAAGATATTTTGTGAAACACCTCTAGGCAACATAGACGAAGAGATTCACATAGATATGACAGGTAAACCTTTGCTTATAGGTCTAAACAATAGATTCCTCTTAGATTCCCTTAGAGCATCTGATTGCGACCAAGTCAAACTCTTAATGAACTCTCCAATAAGACCTATGACCATAGTTCCAATGCAATCAAATAGCTTTACTTTCTTGTTAATGCCTATACAACTGAAAGATAATCAACTCTAAGGCGGTTATAAGCCCGTATACAAGATTTTAAAAAGTTACTAGTGAAAAGTATAGGCAAATTTTAAAATCCCGTATTCAGGCTGTAGAGTGCCTTAGAATCGATTTGTAAAGTTTACCAAATATATCTTATAGAAAGGATTGTGCATCTTATGGAAAGCATGGAAGTTCAAATAACTACAGAGTATATCAAACTAGACCAATTACTAAAGTTTGCTGGTCTTACTGATACTGGTGGACTAGCTAAAGAGATTATTCAAGAAGGATTAGTTAAAGTCAACGGTGAAGTTTGTACTATGAGAGGTAAAAAGATTCATAAGGGAGATGTAGTATCCGTTGAAACTTACCAAGTAACGGTTAAATAATGTTTATTGAAAGTTTTTCTGTAAATGATTTTAGAAACCTAAACAATGTGACTATTCAACCCGATAGACACTTAAATATAATCACTGGCAACAATGCACAAGGTAAAACCAACCTTATAGAGGCTATATATATATTCACTGGTTGTAAGAGTTTTAGAAACTCTAAGGAAAGTGAATACATTAACCTAAAAAAACAATCTGCTGAGGTTGAAATTATGTTTAATAACAGTCAACGTTCACAGAAGATTCACTGCAACCTATCCCGTAGTAGGGGTAAAGAGAAATGTTTTAGCTTAAACGGTGTGGATTTAAAAGGTTCATCTGCACTGTTTGAACAGTTTAAATGCATAGTATTCATGCCAGATGATATTGAACTTATAAAAGGCTCACCTGAAAAACGTAGAAGTTTTATAGACCTATGTTACTGTCAAATACAGCCTTCTGCCTTAAATAAACTTCGTAGACTTGAGTTGATAACTGCACATAGAAATGCGTTGTTAAAGTCTATATCTATTGGCAGAGATGTTTCTAGTAGTCTTGTACCTTGGAACGTTCAATTAGCTGAAGTTGGTTCATATATCTCATATATGCGTTATAAATACACTTGTATGTTATCGAAAAAGGCTACTCAACTGTACTATGAGATTTCAGGTAACTCTGAAAGCCTAAGTGTAGAGTATCAATCTAACATATTCAATGAAGATGATTTTAAAAATGGTTTCAACAAGGGACTTGCTAAGAAGTATTTAGATGCACTGAACAAACGTACTAATGAGGATATTAAGGCTGGTTATACACTTAGCGGAACTCCTAGGGACGACATTATATTTAAAATAGATGGACTAAATATAAAGCCATTTGGTTCTCAAGGTCAAAAAAAGAGTACTGCCATAGTTATGAAGTTGGCTCAAGCAGATATATACTCTAAAAAGACCAATGAAACCCCTATAGTTCTATTAGACGATGTTATGGGCGAATTAGATGCTCAAAGACAGAAATATGTATGTTCAATACTAGGTGATACTCAAGTATTTGTTACCGTGTGCAATGAAGAGTTATTTATAAAACACTCAGATGCTAAAGTTTTTATGGTAAACAATGGAAAGGTATCACAGAAAGGAAGTTTTTAACGCCCTATGATTGTTCATATAGGTAATGAGATTTCTATAAAATCTAGTGACGTTATAGGCATATTCGATATGGAAAATACTTCTACGGGAAGTATTACTAGAGAGTTTTTAAACTCTGCTAGTAGTAACTTCAAGGTGGTAAACGTATCATACAATATGCCAAAAAGTTTTATACTCTGCCAAAACTCCAAAGGAGAAAGGCTTTTATATATTACTAACGTTTCAGTAAGTACACTAAAGAACAGATTTAACTCTTAGTAAGGTTAAGAACGTTCACAAGCTTAGTGTTACGAATATTGGAGGTAATTTTTTTAATGAAACAGTATGATGAAAATCAAATACAAGTCTTAGAAGGCTTAGAGGCTGTTAGGGTTCGTCCTGGTATGTATATAGCCTCTACAGGTTCAGCAGGACTCCATCACTTAGTCTATGAGATAGTAGATAACGCTATAGATGAGGCTCTTGCTGGATACTGTACTGAAATCAACGTTGAAATCTTGAAAGGTAACATAGTACGAGTTACCGACAATGGAAGAGGTATCCCTACGGGTATACACCCTACTGAAAATATCTCTGCGTTGACTGTAGTGTTTACTAAGCTACACGCAGGTGGTAAGTTTGGTGGCAGTGGATATAAAGTATCTGGTGGTTTACATGGTGTAGGCTCATCGGTAGTAAATGCACTTTCTGAATGGTTAGAAGTTACCGTTAAAGATGGCTCTAAAGTTCATTTTCAACGCTTTGAACGTGGAGAATACTCTAAACCCGTTGAAACTATAGGCGATACTACTGAAACTGGTACTACCGTAGTGTTTAAAGCAGATGATACCATATTTACCGAAACCACTACTTACGATGCTGAAATATTACTGAAAAGGCTTCGTGAACAAGCTTTCTTAAATGCAGGTTTGAAAATAGTCTTTTCTGACCTTAGAAACGATGATGAACCCTTTACAGAGGTTCTACATTATGAGGGGGGAATTAAAGAGTTTGTAGAACATATCCATAAGACTAGAGGTCTTGAGGCATTATCAGAGAATGTAATATATCTAAGTGGCTCTAAGGGTGATAGTTCCGTTGAAATCGCTATGCAGTACAATGACAGTTATAACGATTTAATCCTATCGTTCGCAAATAACATTCATACCGATGATGGTGGTACTCATGAGATAGCTTTTAAGACCTCTCTAACTAAAGTTATCAATGAGTATGGCAAAAAGTTTGGACTCCTTAAAGAGGGTGAAAAACTCCTTGGTGATGATGTTCGTGAGGGTTTGACCGCAATAGTATCAGTTAAGTTGACTAACTGTGAATTTGGTTCTCAAACTAAGAACAGATTAGGTAATACAGAAATCAAACCAGTGGTTGAAGGTGTGGTTACTGAACAGCTTATGAACTACCTTGAGGAAAATCCTACAGTGGCTAAGGCTATCTTCGATAAGTCTTTATCCGCACAAAAGGCTCGTGAGGCTGCTCGTAAGGCTAGAGAAACTGCTCGTAAAAAAACCGCTATGGAAAGTGCATCTCTACCTGGAAAGTTAGCCGATTGCTCTGAACATGATAACGACTATACGGAAATCTACATCGTAGAGGGTGATTCTGCAGGCGGTTCTGCTAAGGAAGGCAGAGATAGACGATATCAAGCTATATTGCCACTTTGGGGTAAGATGCTTAACGTTGAAAAGTCACGCATTGACAAGGTATATGGCAACGAAAAGTTAATGCCTGTGGTTACTGCTTTAGGTACTAGTATAGGCGAAGATTTCGATATTACTAAGCTAAGATACGGCAAGGTTATAATTATGGCTGATGCTGACGTAGATGGTTCTCACATTAGAACGCTACTGCTAACGTTCTTCTTTAGATTTATGCGACCTTTAGTAGACAATGGTAATATATATATTGCACAACCTCCATTGTTTAAGGTGTTTAGAGGTAAAGAACATAGGTATGCTTTCTCTGATGAGCAACGTGACCGCCAAATTGCTGAACTTTCTGAAAATGGTCGCTATAAGGTTGAAGTTCAACGCTATAAGGGTCTTGGTGAAATGGATTCTGAACAGCTTTGGGAAACTACTATGAATCCTGAAACTCGCACTATGATTCAAGTGCAGTTAGAAGATGCTGTTAAAGCTGATGAAATATTTACCATTCTTATGGGTGATAAGGTTACTCCTAGACGTGAATTTATTGAAAAGAATGCTAAATATGCTAGTAATTTAGATATTTAACTAATTTTAGCAAGAATTCTCCCACTGTAAGTAGTGAGATGAATTGCTAAAAGGAAACTTAACGGCAGTGGTGGGCGGAGAGAAATTGGTATCCCCTACTGACACGAGGTCAATTCATGCGTACCCAATGTACGCATATCGTACTCCGATAATATACCGAGCGTGGATTGAAACATAGTTATGTTGTGTGTTTTACACTAAAATATTTAATCTATTAAAAGGAGATTTTTGATTATGGAAAAGGTTAATTTTCAAAATGCTAAACCTATATTACAGAAAGAATATTCTATTCCACCTCATATGTATGACAGTGCTTTTAAGGATTATCAACGTAAATTTGTCTATCCAACCAACTATATTATATCGGCAGTAGTTGCAATCATTGCAATAATAGATATAGTTATGGTTGCAACTGGTAAGTCACCAGCTTTGATAGTTCTAGCCGTACTGTGTGTAGCAGTAATAGTAGCCGTATGGTTACATACTTCTAGTGTTAGAAAGAAGTTCGTTCAAAATATCGCTAAGGTAAAAGATGAACGTCAGACTGCACAGTTCTTCGATGATGGTATAATAGTTACTATAATTCCAAAGGGAAGTACCAATGGTGAACAGATAGTTATAGATTTCTCCAAAGATAATGTAAAACTCTTAGATAAAAACTATTACTTTATAGCGTATATAGTAAAGTCACATTTTTGCATTATTCCAAAGAAAGTTTTTGACGCTGCTGAGGAAACTACGTTATCAAAGACTTTTCAAAAAAAGTTGGGTAGTAACTATATAAAATAATGTTAATATGTTAAATCTGTATAGAAAATATTTATTATATTGTAGCAATTAAATGTTGATATGCTTATAATATATCAGTTAGCTATGGATATATTTTATATATATCCATGCAAAGTTGAAAGGTGTGTGTATAATCTTGTACGATAAAGACAAAGCTAATATTCTCCATGTCGATATTGAAAAAGAGATGCGAAAGTCTTTCTTAGAGTATTCAATGTCAGTAATAGTATCACGTGCGTTGCCAGACGTTAGAGATGGTCTAAAACCTGTTCACAGAAGAATATTATATACTCTACATGAAAATGGATTGACTCCTGAAAAACCATATCGTAAGTGTGCCGATACCGTCGGTGCTGTTCTAGGTAGATATCACCCACATGGCGATAGTTCCGTATATGATGCTTTAGTACGTTTGGCTCAAACGTTCTCACTTAGATACCCTTTAGTAGATGGTCATGGAAACTTCGGTTCTGTAGATGGTGACCCACCAGCAGCGTATCGTTATACCGAGGCTAAGATGTCTAAGATAGCCGTTGAGATGCTTACAGATATCAATAAGGATACTGTAGACTATCAATCTAACTATGATGATAGATTGAAAGAACCTGTGGTTTTACCATCACGTTTTCCAAACCTACTAGTAAATGGTTCTGTGGGAATAGCTGTAGGTATGGCTACTAATATACCACCTCATAACCTAGGCGAAGTTATAGATGGCATAGATATGCTTATTAAAAATCCCGATTGCAATTACGATGACTTAATGGAAGTTATTCAAGGGCCAGACTTTCCTACAGGTGGTATTATTATGGGTAGGGCAGGAATACGTTCTGCTTATGCTACTGGTAAGGGTAAGATTATCCTTAGAGCAAAGACTCACTTTGAAGAGGTTAAGGGTAGAAACTGCATAATAGTTACAGAGATTCCTTACATGGTAAACAAGGCTAGATTGGTTGAACATATCTCTAACTTAGTTAAGGACAAGAAGATTGAAGGTATTCATTACGTTCGTGATGAATCTGATAGGAATGGTATGCGTATAGTTATAGAACTAAAAAAAGATGCTATACCTAACATAGTCTTAAATAAGCTATTCTCCTATACTCAACTTCAAGATACTGTTGGCGTTATTATGTTAGCGTTGGTGGATAATCAACCTAAAGTTTTGAACCTTAAAGAGATGCTTGTACACTATCTAAACTTCCAAAAAGATGTTATTAAAAGACGTACCATATTTGACCTGAATAAGGCTGAAGAACGTTCACATATTTTGCAAGGTTTTGTGTTGGCTACCGACTATATAGATGAGGTTATATCTATCTTAAGAGGTTCAAAGAACATTCCAGAAGGTAAGGCTAACTTAATAGAACGCTTTAAGGATATTGATATGGCTAAACTTATCGATAGAGCCGACTTACCTTGCGAACATACTATTGGACTCTCAGAAGTTCAAGCAGATGCCATTATTCAAATGAAGTTTGGTCAGTTGACTGGTCTTGAGCGTGATAAGATTATCAATGAGTTGGTAGGTCTATACGAAAAGATTGCTGACTTTAAGGATATCTTAGCTAATGATAGCAGAGTATGCCAAATTATTAGCGATGAACTCGCTAACATTAGAAAGAAGTTCAACGATGAAAGACATACCTCTATTGAAAATGTGGACGGTGAAGTGGATATCGAGGACTTAATTCCCGTTGAAGATTGCGTTATAACCTATACCAACATAGGATATATTAAACGTATGCCTGTAGATACCTATAAGACTCAAAGGCGTGGTGGTAAGGGTGTATCAGGTATGAAACAACGTGATGAGGATTTTGTAAATGAAATGTTTATAGCATCTACTCATGATAATGTGCTATTCATATCGGATAAAGGTATTATGTATAAGTTGAAAGGTTATGAAATACCAGAGGGTTCTAAAAATTCCAGAGGTATTAACTATATAAATCTACTACCACTTTCCGAAAATGAAAAGATATCTGCTATGATTAAGACCGAAAACTTCGACAAGGACAAGTATGTAGTAATAGCTACCAAGAACGGTAAGATTAAACGTACTAGTCTATCCGATTATCGTAACGTTAGAAAGAATGGTTTAATTGCCATCTCCTTAGATGATGGTGACCAAATCACTGGAGTACGTTTAACTAATGGTAACAATGAACTTTTATTAGCTACCAAGTTGGGAAGAATTATCCGAATAGATGAAAATGATGTTCGTGTTACATCAAGATACAGTCATGGAGTTAAAGCTATTACTTTACGTAATGGTGATGAGGTTGTATCTATGGCTCGTGTGCGTGAGAATGCTACTGTTTTAACTATCACTGACAAAGGTCTTGGTAGGAGAAGTGCTCTTGACCTATATAAATCTCAAAGTCGTGGTGGCTTAGGAATTATAAACTATAAAACTTCTGAGAGTAGAGGTTATGTATGTGGTATTAAGGTAGTCGATGAAACTGACGATATCATAATGATTTCTACAGATGGTATTATCATTCGTATTAAGGCTAGTGATTTACGTCTTATGGGCAGAACTGCTGGTGGTGTTAAGGTTATGCGTTTATCCTCTGATGATAGCAGGGTAGTAACATTTACTCGTGCTGAACATGATGATGAAATTGAAATCGATGCTGTAGATGATACTATATTAGAAGATGATATCACTGAAGATATACAAGAGTAAAGATATATTAGAATACGGAACATCTAAAACGATGTTCCGTATAACATATCAAGATGTAAAATGCGTAACTCAATAGTGATATCAAAGTGTCTAATTTCAATGTAAATATTGTTATTAAAGAGCTGTATCCATGTCCCATTTTAGCTGATAAGTTTTGCAATCCATTTAGTTGGTTTATGCCACTTGAATAGTTTGAATCTTTTAGGGCAATAATAGTCTTAAAAGGTGGTGATTTTATGGCTACTATTACTCCACAAGAATATAGTCGAATGAGTGACAACGCTTCACCGAAATCCAATGTAGTCTTAGATACTCTTAAAGCTTTCTTAATAGGTGGTGCTATATGTTTAATAGGTCAAATTATATTAAATATCTATCAAGGTATGGGCTTAGATAAAGAAGCTAGTTCTTCTTGGACTTCTATAACTTTAGTGTTGATATCTGCCATACTTACTGGATTTGGTATCTATGAAAAGGTTGCTAAGCATGGTGGTGCTGGTACGCTAGTTCCTATTACTGGATTCGCTAATGCAGTAGTATCATGTGCTATAGAGAATAGGTCTGAGGGTTTAGTGTTAGGTGTCGGTGCTAAGATATTTACTATTGCAGGGCCAGTTATACTATATGGTACTGTGGCATCTGTGATATATGGTATAGTATATTGGTTTATGTCATCGTAGACTTATTATATAATATAATATTACAAAGATATCGGAAGTGTACTTAATGTTACACTTCCGATATTTTTATGCAGTCTATTAGATTAGAACTCATCAATTAAACCTAATAGATACTTTTTAAGGCTTAGTAAATCATTGCTTTTAACATCGCCGTCAGTAGTTACATCAGCGTTTTTCAAAGCCTGTTCTGAAAGTTCATCAAGACCTAATAGATACTTTTTCAAGAGTAATAGGTCATTACTCTTAATGTCACCATCGCAGTTCACATCGCCTAATAGAGTATTATCAATGTCACCATCATTAGAGGTTGTAGTACTGCTTGAATCGTCGTTATCTATAGTGGTTATAGTGGTATCTATAGTAGTTATTGTAGTAGTATCGCCTTGTTTGGTTAAAGATATTACTTCTTCAGTAATACCATCGAACTCTACAATTACGGAGTCATCTACTTCAAGGGTATCATAGTATTGAATACTATCCAAATTTATAGATATTTCGGTATCATCTTCTAGTTTAACTATAATATCGTTGCCTTTAACTTCTGTTACTGTACCGTTCATAGTGTAATTTTCTTTAGTAGTAGTGGTAGTAGTAGTATCACTAGCGGTAGTAGTTGTTGTAGTGGTAGTTTGTGTAGGATTAGGAACTACATCTGTTAGTTGACTATATATTATACCAGTACCTACAGTACTCATGTAGAAAGTTCCGTATGTGTTCATATCGCCAACTATGAAGTTGCCGTTACCAGTACCACCATAAGAATGGGCATCATCATTAACCCTAAACCAAGTTTCACCAGCATCAGTAGAGGCATATATGCCTTCTGCATCAGATTCGGTAGGTCTGCCCCATATGTATAGCGTATTAGGTGAGTCTTCATCTTTAGGAGCACCATAGCCAACGGTCTTGCAGTAGTATACGTTTAGACTCTCAATATTTTGACCTTGATTCGTAACACGATATAATCCATACCAGCCACCAGCTAAGATTAAATCATCTTCACCTAGATAGGCTATTCTAGTAGCAGCGTCGCAACCATCATATTGACAGATGTCTATAGCAGATGAGAAAGTCGTACCGTAATCAGTACTTACATAAAGTCTATATGGTGTAGATGCGTTTGGAGTATAAGGGTCATTATAGTAGCCATAAGCATATACCAAAGATGGATTTTCTAAGTCTACAAAAGTATAAGGTACACATTCATAGTATACTCCATTTATACCACAACTAGTCCAAGTTGCTCCAAAGTCGTCAGTATAGGAAACTCCACCAGAAACTGCATGGAATATTCTATAAGTTCCGTCTTCAAGTTGTGTGATGGCAGCCTTACCGCCTTCACCACCAGAGCTTTCCATTTCAGTCCAAGTTTCACCAGCGTCCATAGAGTAGTATGCAGGTTCTTGATGTTCCGAGAATCTAACCATAACATCAGGATTAGATGGGCAGTAGGCTATTGCACTTGTAGAGCCTATGTTTGGAGTATATTGCTTACTTTCAGTAGGTGAGTAATGTATAAATCCATCATAGTCACCTATTGCTGAGTATACGTTTCCGCCTTTAACACTAACCATATCTAAGGCAACGACTTCTTCAATACCATCTGCATGGAAGTAGTATTGAGGACACTCTGCCCAAATATCGTCACAAGTAAAGATACCATTACCAGAAGTTACCCAAACTTTATCGGGGTCACGAGGGTCTATAACCATACAACCAGTCCAGTGGATAGCTTTACCTTCTACCCATGATACTCCACCATCTTGTAAGTAATCTGCTTGTAATGGGCCACCCCAACCATCTTCATTACCAGGGGCTAATTGTTTCCAAGTTTTACCGCCATCTTCTGACCTAAATGTAATATCACCCCAAGCTACGCTGTCAGTTTCCCAGTCATCTTCGTGCCATAGTTGAGAGTACCATAATCCGCAAGTAGTGGCAACCAATTTATTAGAATCGTTAGGGTCACTATATACTGCACCGAATGAATTTGTTGTAGGTGATATGTTATCTACTGAACCATCTTCTATGTTGTAACGATAACAACCACCATCGCCACTGAATGATAAAGCACCCGCATATGATATTAATAGGTTGCCGTCAGCGTCAAGATTAAATCTTGATGGATATGTATCGGTAGGTAGGTCATCACTTAGTGGTTCAAAGGTTTCTCCGTTATCTTCTGATACATATACACTAGGTTTTCCTTGAACTGATACTCCTACGAATAGTTTACCATCAGAAATTGCTAAAGATGATACTCCATTAGTAGAGTTGTATGCCGTACCATCGGCATCTACTATGCTTACCATGTTGTCAGTCCATGTAGGCCAGTTGGTAGTACCAGTGAATAGATTTAAATCATCAAAGCCCTCCACAAGTTCCCAAGTTTCACCACCATCAGTAGATTTTATTAAGCCGTTAGTTCTACCGCCACAGTATATAGTATCAGGATTTTCAGAGTCTATGACTAATCTTTCGCCAAAGTGACGACCGTCACCATTACCCATTACTTGAATTAAGCTAGTAACATCGGTAGAGGTAAACGTCTTACCGCCGTCAGTGGTTTTGTATACAGCTGTACGAGCATCACTAAAGTAAGCACAGCCACAAAGGAAGTATACAGTATCATCATCATTAGGGTCAATAGCTATAGCCTCTACACTTAGCATACCTCTATCAGCCTCTGAGATAAAAGCAAATAGCTGTTCCCATTCTTCAGTATCATAGTTGTATTTGTAAGCACCGCCTACATCGGTACGAGCATACATGACGTCTTGACCTGTAACTATACCAGATACAAAACCACCTCCAGTAATCTCTATACCTCCCCATTCACGAGTGCCTTCTTCTGTTTCCACATACTGAGAGTATGCTTCTACTTGATTATCTTGTGTTATACTACTAAAGTCCGCACATATGAAAGCAGTAAATGCTATGGTTATAGATACTGCTAATGCTGATATCTTTAAAAATCTTTTAGACATAATATTCACCTTTCCTAAATTTTTTTATATATACTCATATTGTACCATAAGTAATATTTTTTGTCTATAATGTTTTTGAATGTTTTTATGGAATATATTTTGTGCAATATGTCAATATTATGACATATTATGGGCGTGTTAAATGTCATTTAATTTTTAAGTCAAAAAAGATAACGCTTTAGATGTATTATATCTAAAGCGTTACTTAATATCATATTTTAGACTATTCTTTGCGTTTAAGCCAAGCCACAGCTAAGTCTAATGCCTCGTATAGACTATCTCTTTCGCCACTTCTAATTATAGCTTTCATGATGTCTAAATTTTCGTTCGTGGAAACCTTGTACACCATAATCTTATCAGCTATATTAATACCGTTAATACTCTGTTTGTGAAGGATTTGCATTCTAACGAAATAATCATCTGACATATTTCCAAAGTATAGTTCATCTTGTTTTCTAACTAAAGGATATCCCTTGTATGTAAGGAATGAATCCTTATTATTATTTTCATTTGAGTTCATAAATATGCAACCGCCTTTCAATCATTTATATTTAGTAAGATACATATTTAATTATAACACAAATTTGGTTTTTTGGCAATACGCACAAATGAATTTTATATTGAGGATATTTTTTATAGACATTTTTAGTAATTTTATTCATTAATATGCCCTTTAATGACACTGTTACCAGTTAGTAACAAAATCATCAGAGCCATTTATATTCTCTATGTTTGGTAGTAGAGCATTATCTAAAAAGCTAGAACGACAAGCAAAACTAGGTACACCATTATGAACTATTACACATTTTCTATCGCTTATACGATAGAACTCAACTACATCTGGTTCACCACCCGATTGTAAGTTTATGGTTACTGTAACTTCGGGTTCACCTGATACTTCATCTAGGTATAACTCTTCTGCAGGAGCTTTAATTAATGCTTGATAGAAGCTCTTATACCTGTTTAAATCGAAGTCATTACCATTTAACTTGATAGTATAGTCATCTGCATCACCTTCGCCCTCAAACTTTAGAGTTGTATCATTAGTTTCAATAGTCATATCACTAATATCATAGATGTACGTTCCAAACACTATTTGAGATGTTATATCCATAGGTTTTAGCGTGAGCCAAGGTATAGAACCTTCACTGAATGAGAATAGTATATCAATGCCATCAAAGTAGCCAAGGTATGATGTGTAAGTAGTACTTTCATCGGCAGATGATGTATAGGCATTGCCTAAAGTTAATGTGTAAGTATTGCCATCATCACATACCATAGTTACCGTACAAGTAGGGTCATTAATACCTGCAACTTCTAAATCATCTTCGGTAGGTGATAGCTTAATGATACTATCTGCAGTTAAGCCAAACATTCCATGAGTTATCTCTTCTGAATTTTCAACGTTTAAGTATGCATATACTGGAGATGTCATAATATGCGATGCAGAAGTTCCACCAACATAGTCTTCATCATCTGTACGATGGTCATATGTTAGTACTATATCATAGTCTAAGTCAGAACGTTCAACGGTTAAACTTTCGACGATTGGATATTCATCATCATCTGGAGTCGATAGACATATTCTTGATATAAAGTAGTTTCTATTCTTAGTAAACACATACAATGGGTTACTACTAACTGTATATACGTCATCATCATCTGCAAGTTTAAGATATACACCCTCTACTGGACTGTTGTCACCTATCAATAAGGTTTCCGAAGTATCGTCATCGAAGTATACGGTTACTTCTGCGGTGGGATTATCTAAGCCGTACTGTTCCAAGTCTGTAGAGTCTTCTTCAATGAACTCTAAGGCACTTAAACTAGAGCAATTGTTGGCTATGGTAGATACTATGGAGTTATTTAAATCATAGTCTTCAATGCCTTCAATATTGTAAGTAGCATCAGTATCATCAGTAGCCTCAGCGGTTCTGTATAGTACATATCCACCTTCTTCATTGGTTACTTCTACACGATTAACCTCATTGCTATCGTGTTCATAGAATACATGACTTTCTTCTGCGATTAAGTTATCTTCATCTAAGGTATCATCGGACTTATCAGTGAGTTTTAAAGCTATGAATCCGCCCACAAGAACGACTAAGCATATACTACCTCCGATTATTCCCTTTACGGTTTTATTCATCTATTAATAACCTCCACAACACATATAAATTAATCTACTTGTTTCTGCGTCTAATGTATACTACCACGCCTATGGCTACTATTACTAGAGGTATTACAAACATTACTACAGTTCTAATGGCTAATATTTGAGTATCATCTATACTAATAGTGGATATAGATAGGCTCTTAGGTACTATAGTAATTCCAGAAGATTTACCAGTCATTTTATTTATAGCGTTTAGTATAAATTCACCATTGTTATAGGAAGTATCTGAGGTAATGTAGATATCTGTCATAAATGCAGAACCCATTACCATTACGTTACTAGTTATCTTTTCATTATCTTCATTGAATACATACTTAGAACCCATAGCCATTACGTTCTGTAATCCTGTAACTGCAGTAGATATATCAAAGTCATCAGTAGCATCTCTAGGTATTAAAGCTGATGTGTTGGAAGTAGTCATAATTACAGAGGTTTCTCTATCGCCATTAGTTTCCCATAGAATCTCAATAGGACGTGGTAGAGGCACTGCTATAGGTAGGGTTGTGTCGGATACTAGGTCGGCATAATCATCATTAGCTATAACACCTATAGATGACCTAATAGTATATCCTAAACCGTATACACTAACGTTTTGACTAGCAGATGTATTAGTTTCAGCAATATAGCTATCACCTATGGCTAAACCCCATTCTTCAAGAAATTCATCTATGTTAGAAGTTGTGTTTTGGTCATAGTTTGCCATGTATAGTACATTCTTTCCTAAGTTTCCATCGTTGTATAGGTAGTCACTAATCTTATCTATAACTGGAGTTGAGAAGTCATTTAGTGGCGATAGTATTAATAGTAGGTCGGTGCTTTCAATGTCCAAGTCATCGGTTAGTAGGTCAACCTCTTCTAAATCGTAACCGTTACTACTCAACATATTTAGTAACGATTGTGCAGATGCATATACGGAAGTAGGCATATCGGTAGATACTAATACAGCTTTCTTAGGGTTAGCATCGGTTACGTACATAACAGCAGATGTTAGTTCTTGCTCAGCATTAGATTGTGAAACGGTAGTATTTCCATAGCTATCGGTAGATGTTGTAAATAGACTACTTAAGCTTAGTACCTTAATTCTATCGCTATCATCTTCAGATAAAGCCTCTCTAAATACTACAATGTCACCTTCTGTTAAGTCGCCCTTATAGACTTCATTAAACCTAGTTACTACGCTAGGATTCTTATTCATATCTACGAAACTAACGGAAATCTTATCACTGTATAGAGCATACTTCTTAATGACCTCAGATGCTTGTTTAAAGTAGATAGCATTGTTTTCAAAGGCACTTTCATCGGCTAAGACGGTAATTTCAATCTCATCTTCAATACTTACAAGATAGTCTATAGTATCTTGAGATATTGTATATATGTCGTTATCGGTCAAGTCCATAGTTAGGTCGAACCTTTCGGTTACATCTTGCACGATTAGGTTTACAGCTACTACTATGGCTACTATTATCAAAGTGAATACAGTAGCTAGAGTTCCATACTTTAACTTTTTAGTATTGAACTTTTTTTTCTCTTTTTTAGGTTTATCTTTCTTTTCTTTTTTAGGCTTTTTATTCTTCTTATGCTTATTAGTCATGTCATCATTTACTTCATTAGTGGAGTTTTCTGTAGAAACATCTTTGGTATTTTCAATGTTTTCAGGAGTTTCTTTTACAGAATTCTCATGTAAATCCTTATTATCTTTGTTCATGTTAAAAATCCTCCATAAAAATATTAGCTCCAACGACGTTTTTCAAATACTCTAACGGTGAAAAAGTTGAATAGAACTATAACACTGATATAGAATAATACACTAGATAGGTCGAATATACCTTGAGTAAACTCATAATATCTAGTATAGAACGATAGTTTGATTAGTAACGTACTAAGCCATTCCCATGAAACTATAGAAGATACACTATCTAGTAAGTATAAAATTAGTAGTGCAAACATTCCAGCAATAGCTGCTACTATCTGATTTTCTGTAAGTGCCGATACTAACATGGATACCGATATGAATGCTCCTCCTAAAAGTAACAGTGCTAAACAGTTTGAAAGTACCATAGTCCATGAAACTGTACCAAAGAATGCTAATATTAATGCGTATACAAGAAATATTGCAATACCTAGTGTATATAACGTTAATGCCGATAGATATTTTGCTATTACTATCTCTCCTAAACTTACTGGAGCAGTCAACAGCCCTTGTTCTGTCTTTTGTTTCTTTTCTTCACTCATTAAACGCATGGTCAATATTGGTATTAAGAACAGTATTACCATAAACATTGATGAGAATACAGCAGACATATCTGTAGTAGATGAGTATAGACATCCCATACTAAAGAAAAATGCAGAAAAGAAGTAGAATACTGCTAAGAATATATAAGCTATCGCTGAAGAAAAGAATGCTCCTATTTCACGTCTATATATAGCACCCATTAGTTAGTACCTCCAATTTTATTGTCTTTGTTATTTATAACGTTTTCTCCCATAGTAATCTTTAAGAAGATGTCCTCCAACGTCATCTCATTATTTTTCATCATTAGAATATTATAATGGTTATCTTGACACACTTTGTTAATATCATATCGAATATCTTTTCCTTCTTTTGCTTCAATCTCAAACTCCCAGATATTTTCTTCACGCATCATATCTGCCTTTACTGATATTACTCCTTCGATATCTCTTAAAGCCTTTATAATATCTTTTTTACCTGCACCATCTATACGCATGATTAATCTATGGTCACCAGAGATAGTCTTAGATAGGTTGTCAATAGTATCTTCTGCGGATACTTTACCTTTATTTATGATAATAACTCTATCACAAACTGCTTGTATCTCCGATAGTATGTGAGATGATAGTATTACAGTATGTTTCTTACCCAACTTTCTAATTAAAGTTCTAATTTCAATAATCTGTTTAGGGTCTAAACCTACAGTAGGCTCGTCCAATATCAATACGGGTGGATTTCCTATCAATGCTTGAGCTAAACCTACTCTCTGTTTATAGCCTTTGGATAGGTTTTTAATAAGTCTATCATAAACATCTGTAATCTTCACTAGTTCGCATACATCTTTAAGATGTGCTTTCCTTGGTAGCTTACACTTTTTTAAGTCATATACAAAGTTTAGATAGTCTTTAACGGTCATATCAATGTATAGTGGTGGCATTTCTGGAAGATATCCTATATTTTTCTTAGCCTTTAAAGGCTCTTCAAATATATCCACACCGTTAATTATTGCACTACCCGATGTTGATGAAATATATCCTGTTAATATGTTCATAGTGGTGGATTTTCCTGCACCATTTGGCCCTAAAAATCCTAGTATTTCGCCATCTTCAACGGTAAAAGATATCCCGTTTATGGCATTTTTGTCACCGTAACTTTTGGTTAGGTCTTTTACTTCTATCATTAAAAAAAATTCCCTCCTATATTGAGTATAATACAATACTTTATATTATATTTTTACTTTGTGAAATTTTCATGTTAAGAGTGTATCTTGAATATGAAATTTGACTATTTTAAACACGTTTCAATGTCATTGTGTATCGCTCGTTTTAGTTCATCTATGGATTTAAACATCTTTTCTGGACGAATATAACCCTTTAAAGATACTTTTATAGTCCTATCGTAAAGATTTCCATTGAACCCTATAATATGAGTTTCAGCTATTGGAGTGTTATCTTTAGATACAGTAGGTTTTACTCCTACGTTAGTAATAGATGGATAACTTTGTCCATCTATTAGAGTGCTAGAGGAGTAAACTCCAAACTTTGGAACTATTTGTCTATTACCGAACCTTTGATTTATAGTAGGAAAGTTAATAGTTCTGCCAATCTTATTTCCATGTACTACTGGTTTGTTTATAAAGTAATTACGACCTAAAAGTTGGTTGGCTGTCTGTATATCCCCGTTACATATTAACTCTCTTATCTTACTAGATGATACTAAACTATTCTCAAATAGAATAGGCTCTACTACTTCAACATTAAATCCGTACTTAGAGCCAAAGTTTTGTAGGTCGGTTGTGTTACAAGATGCTCCTTTACCGAATCGGAATTTTCTACCGCATACTACCATTTTAGCGTTCATTTGAGTATGTAGTATATCTTTAGCAAAGTCTTGACCGCTCATATTATGTACTTCGTTGAAGTTAGGGCAAACTATACTATCTACACCCATAGTGTTGAGTATATCTAGCTTAGACCTATTGTCTATTATGTAGTTTAATCTTTTGCCATGCTTAAACTCCATATCTTCAACCGAAAACGTAAATACAGCAGTTTTTAATCCAAACTTGTTATGCGATAATGCTCGATTTATTACATATTGATGTCCTAAATGTACGCCATCGAAGATGCCTAAAGCTATACAATAACTATCCATCTTAAGATTAACACCACCTTTTTTTAAAAGTTCTTTCCTATGCGTAAAATTCTTTCTGTGTAGTCCAACTTAGCAGTACCTATAAATGTATTATCATAAGAGTATACTGTACATTCTGTGATATTTTCTTCTAAAGTCAACTCACTTAATGGAAGTTTAACTCCGTTTCTATAAGCTTTCGTTTGAGTTTCCGTTAGATGTATCTGTGGTAGGTGTTCAAAGATTCTCTCAGTTGGAACTATTAAATCATCGATATTCCCATTAGATATTGCACTTTCTACATCTTCAAATGAGTAACATTCGTTTATATTAAATCCACTTGCAGAAGTTCTAATTAATGATGTCATATATGCACCAACATTTAAACTCTCTCCAATATCGTTGATTATCGTTCTAACGTACGTACCTTTACCACATGATATCTCTAACGTTCCCATCTGTGATACTTCATCATATGATGTTAGTTTAATACCGTATATAGTAACCTTTCTAGGTGGTCTATCTATTACTATATTTTTTCTAGCAAGTTCATATAATCTTTTGCCACCTATCGATACTGCTGAGTACATTGGTGGTATCTGGTCTATTTCACCGATAAAGTTTTTAAATACCTCTTGAATGTTATTCGTGGAAACGTTCTTATGTGGATATTGTTTTATAACCTTGCCCGTACTATCTTGAGTATCTGTAGTAGAGCCGAATTTGAAACCCGCTACGTAGATTTTATCATCGTTAGGTAGAATATCACAACACTTAGTGGCAGTACCTACGAATACTGGAAGTACTCCAGTAGCCATAGGGTCAAGAGTTCCTGAGTGTCCTAAACGTTTCATCTTTAATATTCCTCTAAGTTTTGCAATAACATCGAAAGATGTGAACCCTTGAGGTTTATTCATGCATAATATACCATCTTTCATTGGTTAAGTTCCTCGGATATAGTGTCTACTAACATCTTAATAATGTTTTTTGCAGGAGTATTTTCTATCTTACAGCCACCAGCTTTGATATGTCCTCCTCCACCAAACTTTTGGCAAACCTTAGATACATTTACTTCATTGACTGAACGCAAAGATATCTTAAAGGTATCTTTCTTTATCTCTTTCATGGTAATGCCCACTTCTACACCTTCAGTCTGTGTAGATAGTCCAGTTAAGCCTTCGAAATCATCTAGTGACATATTTAGTCGAGTAATCATTTCGTTGGTTATACATAGTACCGATACTTGTCCATCTAGGTAATATGTTATGTTATCTAAAGCTTCACGTTCTGCCTTTATTCGTGCTAGACTTTTAACGTCGAACATTAAACGATTAATCTCGGCATAGTTTATGCTTGGAAATGTAGACATTATTTCACTTGTAATCCAATGAGTTTCTGCATTACAATTGCTGAATTTAAAACAACCAGTATCTGTAGCTATACCAGTGTATAGACACTTTGCTATAATTTCAGTGAGTTTAATTCCCATAGTTTTAAGTAGTTTATACATAACCTCGCAATTTGCTGATGAGTTTGGCGATACTAACAAGTACTTAGAATACTCTACATTAGATATATGATGGTCTATACATAGATACACTTTATCTCCATAGGGTTCTTTTAAATCACCTAATAGTTTAGCGTCTGCTACATCGGTAGATACTATATAGTCTGGTGTAAAGTCTGTATCTTTATATCCATCGGTGATGTAACTATACTTTTTATGAAAAGTATCACTGCATAGAACCTTAGCTTTTTTGCCCATATCGGTTAGGGCGTAGTATAATGCAAATCCCGAACCGATAGTATCTCCATCGGGGCTTTGATGTGTTAAAATATACACATTATCCATCTTTTTAATCATTTCAGCGGTAGAAATGTAATCTAAATATATTGACATATTTTAATCTTCCTTTATATATTTTATTATGTATGTAACGCTTTTATAGAGCGTTACATAGTTTAATATGCTTTAGTCATCTAATAGTGTATTATCTTCGGTAGTATCTGTGGTATTCTGTGGGACTACCTTTCTAATGACCTCATTTATCTGACTAGAGCGTTCAATACTATCATCTGCTATAAACTTTAGGTCAGGACACTTTCGCATCTTTAGACGTGCAAATAGTTCTCTCTTAATATATCCACTTGCGGACTGTAAACCTACTACCGATTGCTTAGTAGTTTCCATTCCATAGAAACTAGATACATATATCTTGCAATGTGATAAATCCTTAGATAGGTCGCACTTTACTATAGAAAGCATATCTGAAATGCGAGGGTCTTTCAACTCTCTAAAGATTGCGGTAAGTTCTCTATTTATATCTTCTTCAAATCTATTAGATTTAAAACTTGCCATAAAAAAATCCTCCATATATTCCACGGGCAGATATTGTTTATAATCTACCCGTTAAACTTCTTTAATATTATTTTGTTATGTTAATCTTCTCTGTACTCTTCCATAACGAAAGCCTCTAGTATATCGCCCTCTTTGATGTCATTAAACTTAGTTAAGCCAATACCACATTCAAAGCCACTAGCCACTTCCTTAGCGTCATCTTTAAAACGTTTTAGGCTGTCAATCTTATCCTCGCATATTACTATACCATCACGAACCACACGAATTTCAGCGTTTCTTGAAATCTTACCATCGAGGACGTAAGAACCTGCAATCTGACCAACGTTAGATATTTTAAATACGTTACGAACTTCGGCTCTACCGAGTTGAACCTCTCTAAACTTAGGAGCAAGCATACCTTTCATAGCGGTAGTAATTTCGTCTATAGCGTCATATATAATTCTATATAGTCGAATATCCACACCATCACGTTCTGCACTTTCTGATGCTACAGGGTCTGGACGAACGTTGAATCCTACTATTATTGCGTTAGATACTGATGCTAACATGACATCACTTTCATTGACAGCACCTACCGCACCGTGTATAACTTTAACCCTAACTTCATCGTTGGATATCTTTTCAAGAGATTGCTTAACTGCCTCAACTGAACCTTGAACGTCTGCTTTTACTATTATTGGTAGTTCTTTAATCTCACCTTGTTCAATCTGACTAAATAGATTGTCAAGGGTAACCTTTTGATAAGCTTTAAACTGTTCTTGTTTAGCCTCATGTTTACGTTGCTCAACTAGTTCACGAGCGAGTTTTTCATCTTCTACTGCGTTGAAAGTATCGCCAGCAGATGGAACTTCAGCAAGACCAGTAATCTCAACAGGTACAGATGGCCCAGCACTTTGTACTACCTTTCCTTTATCGTTAGTCATAACTCTAACTTTGCCTACAGATGTACCTGCTATAATAACATCACCTTGTTTAAGAGTACCGTTCTGTACTAATACTGTAGCTACTGGGCCTCTGCCTTTATCAAGTTTTGCCTCAATGACCGTACCCTTAGCTAACCTATTAGGATTTGCTTTTAATTCCTTAACTTCTGCTACTAACAAGATGTTCTCTAGTAACTCTTCAATGCCTTCACCAGTCTTTGCAGATACTGGTATGCATATAGTATCGCCACCCCAATCTTCGCAGACTATACCATGCTCTGTGAGTTCTTGTTTAACCTTTTCAGGATTAGCACCTTCTTTATCAATCTTATTCATAGCTACTATTAGAGTAACTCCAGCTGCCTTTGCGTGATTTATAGACTCTACGGTCTGTGGCATGATACCATCATCACTAGCCACAACTAATATAGCAATATCTGTAATGTTTGCACCTCTAGCCCTCATAGATGTAAATGCCTCATGTCCAGGGGTATCTAAGAAGGTTATATCCTTATCTTGATACCTAACTTGGTATGCTCCTATGTGTTGAGTAATACCACCAGCTTCAGAATCTGTTACGTGAGCATTTCTAATTCTATCGAGTATAGACGTTTTACCGTGGTCAACGTGTCCCATAACTACTACTACAGGACAACGTTCTTCTACGTTTTGGTCATCATCATCACTATCATCGATTAGCCTTTCTTCTATGGTTATAATGACCTCTTTTTCAACCTTAGCGTTGAACTCTTCAGCTACTAAAGAGGCGGTATCAAAGTCTATAGTTTCGTTGATACTTGCCATTACACCTAAGCCCATCAACTTCTTAATAACGTCGGATACTGTTACTTTTAGACGTGTAGCTAGTTCACTAACAACTATCTCATCTGGGATTAAAACTTTTAGTTGTTGCTTTCTTGCTCTTTCAAGTTCTAAGCGACGTAGCTTTTCAGTTTCGGTTTCTTTCTTAGATGAGTACTTCTGCTTATTTTTCTGTGCAGATTTTTGAGAAATCTTCTGTTTTTTAGTGTAGTTATCTTTTTGACGGTTAGCAGGAGCAATCTGTTCATAGCGTTCGTTGTACTTATCTAAGTCGATGTAGCTTGTGCTACTACGAGTATCTACAGTACGAGTATTTGGTCTACTCTCTGTGGATACGTTAGATGACATACTTACGTTTAACTTAGTCTTTTCACCTCTAGTATGTTGCCTATGAGATGGTGTGTTACTCTTAACGTTGTTTGCCTTAGTATCTCCCTTAGCAGATAGTTCTTGTGGTCTTTTACTAGTATTCATCTTAGATGTTGCTTGAGTCTGCTGTCTTTGATTACTATTATTACCGTTGTTACTATTACTAGTACCATTACCTTTCTTCTTAAAGTTTTGATTATTATTACTGTTGTTAATAGGCTTCTTCTTTGGTACTTCATTTGACCTATTAAAATCTTTTTTGGATTGTTCTCTCTTAGGAGCATTCGCTCTTGGATTGTTTGAACTTTCCGCAGGTTGAGATATATTCCTCTTATTGTTGTTATTACTACTTTTCGTAATATCGCCCTCTTTACTATTTCTTGATGCTAAGTAACTATCAAATGAAACTACTTGATTGTTCTGCGTTAGATGTTCAAGAACTATGTTTATTTCCTCTTCGGATACCGCAGAGGAAGGTTTCTTCCTTACAGTACTATTTCCGTATTTAGCAATTACGTCAATTATTTTATTGTTGTCTAAGTTTAAATCTTTAGCCAGGTCTAATACTTTTATCTTTTTTTGCATATAAAAAACCCCTCCTGTTTTAATTTAATATGGAATGTATGGCTACATACTACTAACTTTCAGTGGTTAATCTTTCAAAAGATTTTCCAAATCCATCATCACATATAGCTATTATTCCTGCATTTACATTGATGCACCTATATACATCATCGATGGTTAATGACATACTTAAAACTTTAACCTTATTACTGAAGTTTTCTTTATTAAGCAAGTAGTTAAGTTCTTTAAGAGTCTTTGCCGACACGTTCGATGCCGTTAGTATATACTTAGCCTCTTTACTCCTTACGGCATCTATAGATACATCGAATCCCGTAACTAACCTACCTGCTCTACGGCATATAGTTAAAAGATTAACTATCTTTTGTGAGTTCATTCTTCATTACCTCATAAACCTCTGTGGGAATTTGACAAGAGAATACTTTTTCAATACGTCTATTCTTTTGTGCTTTGGCAAGACATTCTAACTTAGGGCATATGTAAGCCCCTCTACCTGATTTTTTACCAGTCTTATCTAAGGAAATATTACCCTCGGCAGACTTAACTATTCTAATAAGTTCACGTTTAGGGAAACTTTCTCCACAACCGCAACACATTCTAATAGGAAGTTTCTTCTGTTTAGCCATAGTAGATTAATCTTCTTTCTTCTTTTTATGTTCAGCATTAACTGAAGTATGTTTCTTATCAGCTTTAATATCTATCTTGCACTTAGTTAGATTAGCTGCTAAACGAGCATTCTGTCCCTTATTACCTATAGCTAATGATATTTGGTCTTCTGGAACGGTAACTCTGCATATGGTCTGTTCTTTGGTCTTGCCAGTTTTCTTATCGATAACGGTTTCAGTATCCATATTTACACTAGTTATTTTAGCTGGAGATAGTGCATTTGCTACGAATGTAGTTATATCTGGACTATAGTTTACTATATCGATATTTTCTCTAAAGCCTAGTTCTTTGCATACTGCACTTATTCTGCTGTTATCCACACCTATACAAGCACCTATGGCATCTACGTGCTTGTTGTTAGATACTACTGCTATCTTAGTACGAGAACCTGCTTCACGAGCAATCTCTTTAATCTCTACAGTACCATCTTGAATTTCAGGAACGTTTTCTTCAAATAGTTTCCTTATGAAGTCCCAGTGTGTACGAGAAATCTTAACGTAAGGGTTAGACTTATCCTTGTTTACTATCTCAAGTACGTATACCTTAACCGATTGACCCTCTTCAAACACTTCACCAGGAATCTGTTCATTCTTGTATAGGGTTACTTCGCTACCGTTATACGATAGTACTACGTTGTAATCATCGCTGATGTACTTTTTATTATCGCTTTTGCGTTGAGATTGTTCTATTCTTACTACTGTACCAGTTATACAACAGTGTTCAAGATATTCAAACCTTTCAATGAGCCTTTCCTTAAGAATCTTCTTAATTTCACCTCTAAGCGATTGCTTAGCTTGGTTTACTGCGGTTCTACCTAGCTTAGATACGTTTAACTTAACTGGGAAGAATACTGGATTTTCATCATCGCCACAGACTATAGTATTAAGATTTCCTCTAGCTCTGTTAAGTTCGTTAGCCCTCTTAACGTCTATTATGGTAAAATCTCCCCATGATTTTTCACCGTTTAGGTCTACAACCTCTTTTTCTAAAAATACATCGAACGTTTTTTCAGATATATTTATCTGTATAATAACATGATTCTTCATATACTCTTCATAGGCACTTTCATTTTTAAAGTATACGGCTCTGTTTTTAACATCATGTTCGTAGTATTTTTTAACCGTTTTAAATATAGCATCTTTAACCTTTTCTATGATAACATCATCAGAGATATTTATCTCAGATTTTAAAACTTCCATAGAGTCAAAGAGTTCACTTAGAATCTTGTTGTCTATCTTTACATTAGGTTCTTCGTCTATGCTGTAAGTAGTGAATCTTACACTAGCATTTTGGCGAGAGTTCTTAAGAGAGTTAATACCATTGCTAACCATATTCTTTATAGCTTGTTGCATTAGGTTTAAGGCATCATTTTCAATAGGGGATAGGTCAAACTCTACTTTGCAGTAGTTAGGCTCATCTTCTGTACCACATTGAACTTCTGGGTCTATCTTTCTAGCTTGATTAATATCTATAACGGTAAAGTCCCAAGGTTCATCGCCTTGTAGGTCTATAACCTCTTTTTCGATGTATGCTAAGACTATCTTATTATCTCTGTCGACCTCTACTGTAACGTGATTATCTAAGTACTCATCATATTCATCTTTGAACTTAGCGTATATATTAGGGTTTTCAGCAGTACTTTCAAAGTAATCCTTAATAGCCTTAGTTACATTCTTTGAGATTACTTCGTCTGAAATTTTAATAGGGAGAGTCTTTATCCCTTGAAATAGATTGTTCATTTTTTTAATATCACCTTAGTATAGTTGTTTTAGGTGACTACTCCTTTCACATATAATATTAATGACTAAAAGTCATACTCCTCATGGATTTTAACACTAGATACGTCTACTAGATTTATTATAGCCTCTGTATCTTCAGATGCTATGGTTATAGTATCTTTAGTAAAGTTAGTAAGTTGACCTATGAACACTTTGCCTAAAGTGTTGGGTCTAATGAAAGTTACCTCTACATCTTCGCCTACACATTGTTCAAAGTGATGTTCTTTAGTTAGGCTTCTACCTAGACCCGCAGAACCTACCTCAAAGAAGTATCTCTGTTTGATGGGGTCTACCTCATCTAGTTTATCGTTTAAAGGTCTGCTCAGATTTTCACAATCTTCAATACATATACCTTCTGGTTTATCGATAAATACTCTAAGATACCATTCAGCACCTTCTTTCTCGAAACAGACGTCCCAAATTGATAGACCTAAGTTATTAGCAAGTGGCAAAGCTAGGTCATAGACGATTCTTTCAGTATTACCATACTTTTTTATTTTCATAAGAAAAATCCTCCGTATACAAACGAAAGACAGGTTTTATCCTGTCTTTGCTGAAACTATAAGTAAATTACAATTAATATTATACCACACTGTATTAGAAATTTCAAGGGGTTTAATTAATTTTTTGATAATTTTAAAGAAAGTTACCAAAAAAATAATTTTCTGAAAGCTGTACATATATGAATAAATAT
>JAJQGV010000095.1 GCA_021200215.1 Ruminococcus sp.
TATCAATAAATAATTATCAATATTGATTGGTTAGTTATTTGTTGTATATTGGGATGTGTGAAAGTTTTCTGATAATTCTTCTAGTGCAGTATCAAAAGCAACCATACAACGACTTCCTATGTATTTGAATTGCCTGAAAGCAAAACAACAGGAAAATATTAAAAACATTTCCGCTCGTGTTATTGCTGATGAACTTCGTTTTAACGAGGTTCAAGTTAGAAAGGATTTCGCATCGGTTAGCAACTTCGGTGGCAGACCTAAAACAGGTTACGAAACAGATGTTCTTATTGCCGATATTGAAAACTTCCTTGGATACAATAACCCGAAAAACGCTGTGTTGGTCGGTGTAGGTCAACTTGGAAGTGCGTTACTTTCTTACAAGGGTTTTGAAGAGTATGGACTTAATATAGTCGCTGGTTTTGATATTAATCCTAATGTGATTTCTTTAAAGGAGATAGATGGAAAGAAAATCTTCCATTTAAACGATATCCAAAAGGTATGCAGTGACCTAGGCGGTGTTGAGATAGGCATAATTACTGTGCCTATGCAAAATGCTCAAATGGTCTGCGATAAGTTGGTTCAAAGTGGTATATTAGCAGTTTGGAACTTTGCACCTGCTCACCTTAAAGTCCCACAGAATATATTGGTTCATAATGAGAACATGGCGGTATCGTTAGCGTTCTTATCTAAACATCTTGAAGAAAGTTTGACAGAGTAGTTATGCAATATTAGGTGTTGACGTAGTTTTATTTAGGTTTATTTTTATTTAAAAATAATAAATCAGGAGGATTTTTCCAATGAGTGAAAAGAATGAAAAGGCAGTTACTACTGTTGAAATGACTGAAGAAGAAAAGAAGGCTGAAATCAAGACTATGGTTGATGGCCTTGTTGCTAACGCTAAGGTTGCTCTTGATGAGTACATGAAGTTAGACCAAGAACAGATTGACAAGATTACTAAGGCTATGGCTTTAGCTGGTCTTTCTGCACAAATGGAATTAGCTAAGTTGGCAGTTGAAGAAACTGGTAGAGGTATCTTTGAAGATAAGGTTACTAAGAACATCTTCTCTACTGAGTATATTTGGCATTCTATTAAGTATGAAAAGACAGTTGGCGTTATTGAAGATAATGAAAACGAAAGCTATCTTGAAATAGCTGAGCCTATAGGTATCGTTGCTGGTGTTACACCTGTAACTAACCCAACATCTACTACAATGTTTAAGGCTATTAGCTGTGTTAAGACTAGAAATCCAATCATATTTGGTTTCCACCCAAATGCTCAAAAGTGTTCTGTAAGAGCTGCTGAAATCGTAAGAGATGCTGCTATTAAGGCTGGTGCTCCTGCAAACTGTATCCAATGGATAGAAAAACCATCTATCGATGCTACTGGTTTCCTAATGAATCACCCAGACGTTGCTACTATCCTAGCTACTGGTGGCCCTGGAATGGTTAAGGCTGCTTACTCTGCTGGTAAACCTGCACTTGGTGTTGGCCCTGGTAATACTCCATGTTACATTGAAAAGACTGCTAACGTTAAGCAAGCAGTGAATGACCTAATACTATCTAAGGCTTTTGACAATGGTATGATATGTGCATCTGAACAGGCTGCTATTATAGATACTGAAGTGTATAAGGAAGCTACAGACTTTATGAAACAACATGGCTGTTACTTTGCTAAGCCAGAAGAGGTTCAAAAGATTCAAGATACTATCATTAACGTTGAAAAGATGGCAGTACAACCTTGGGTAGTTGGTCAATATCCATGGCAGATTGCTGAAAAGGCTGGTATTACTATCCCTAAGGAAACTAAGGTTCTTTGCGTTGAGATTGGTGGTACTAATGCAGAACAATATCCATTGGCACTAGAGAAACTATCTCCTGTACTTGCAGTAGTTAAGTCTGATAATACTGAACACGCTTTTGAACTCTGTGAAGAGATGTTAAAGCATGGTGCTGGACACACTGCAGTAATTCACTCTTCTAACAATGACCTAATTGAAAAGTATGGTGAAACTATGAAAGCTAGTCGTATAGTAGTAAACTCACCTGCATCGTTTGGAGCTATTGGTGACGTTTATAACTCTATGGCACCATCATTAACATTAGGTTGTGGTTCTTATGGTAAGAATTCGGTTTCCGAAAACGTTACTGTTAAGAACTTAATAAATAAGAAGAGAGTAGCTAAGAGGAGATTAAATATGCAATGGTTTAAAGTTCCAGAAAAGATTTATTTTGAACCAGGTTCTGTACAGTATTTAGAGAAGATGCCTGATATCCACAGAGTTATGATAGTTGCTGACCCAGGTATGGTACAGTTCCACTTTGTAGAAAAGGTTCTATACCAACTAAATAAGAACGCTAATAAGCCAGTTATTGAAGTGTTCAGTGAAGTTGAACCAGACCCAGATTTAACTACTCTACAAAAGGGTGTTTCAGTTATGAACTCCTTTAAGCCTGATACTATAGTAGCACTTGGTGGTGGTTCTGCTATCGATGCCGCTAAGGGTATGTGGCTATTCTATGAAAACCCAGATGCTGACTTTATCGGTATGGCTCAAAAGTTTATGGATATCCGTAAGAGAGTTTATAAGTTCCCTAAGATGGGTAAACTTGCTAAGTTAGTAGCTATTCCAACTACTTCTGGTACTGGTTCTGAAGTTACTTCATTTGCAGTTATCTCCGACAAGGCTAATAACATGAAGTACCCTCTAGCAGATTACGAACTAACTCCAGATATTGCTATCATAGACCCTCAATTCGTAATGACTCTACCTAAGACTTCCGTAGCATTTACGGGCTTAGATGTATTGACTCACGCTATTGAAGCATACGTTTCTACTCTAGCTAATGACTATACAGATGCTATGGCTCTACACGCTATTAAGTTAGTATTTAAATGGTTGCCAATATCTTACTCTACCGCTGACCCTCTAGCAAGAGAAAAGATGCACAACGCTTCTTGTATTGCTGGTATGGCATTTACTAATGCATTCTTAGGTATTAACCACTCACTAGCACACAAGTTAGGCGGTGAGTTCCACATTCCACACGGTCTAGCTAATGCTTACCTACTACCACACGTTATTGAGTACAACGGTGAAACTACTCCAACTAAGTTTGCTGCTTGGCCAAAGTATGACCACTATATGGCTCCTGAACGTTTTAAAGAGATTGCTGTTATGTTAGGCTTAGTATCCGAAAATGCTACTGAGCAAGAGAGCGTTAAGGCTTTAGCTAATGCAGTTCGTGACTTAATGGGTAAGGTTGGTATTCCACTATCTATTCAAGAGGCTAACAAGGTATGGCCTAAGACTGCTATCGATGAGCAAGTTTATCTAAACTCCTTAGACGAACTTTCTTATAAGGCTTTCGGTGACCAATGTACTACTGCTAACCCAAGACTTCCTAGAGTTCATGAGTTAAAGCACCTATACAAACTAGCTTACTATGGCGAAGGCTTTGTTGAAGAATAATCTTCGAATTCACTACAGTTTATAGATAAAAGTTTGCGTAGTCTATGTTAGGCTACGCAAATTGTATATGGTTCATGCTATATTAAAGGAAGTGATGTTTTTTTGAACCTACAGCATCTACGTTACTTGGTGGAGGTTGAAAAGATAGGCTCTATTACTAAAGCAGCATCGGCGTTGTTTATGGGACAACCTAATCTGAGTAAGGCTATTAAAGAGATTGAAAATGAGATGGGAATAGTAATCTTTAAACGTTCTGCTAGGGGAGTAGTTCCTACCGTTAAAGGTGCAGAGTTCCTTGAGTATGCTAAGGCAGTTTTAGTACAGATTGAAAAGATGGAAAAGTTATATAAGACCGTAAGCACTGAAACGGTATCGTTTAGCATATCCATTCCTAGAGCCTCTTATATTACTCAAGTGTTTACTCAATTTTTGAACAAGTTAGACCCATCTAAAAGGCTCGACGTACGTTTGAAAGAAACTAACTCTATGGAAGCCATCAACAACATAATAGAATGTGAGTATAACCTTGGAATTATTCGCTACGATGAGTTATACGAAGAATACTTTCTTTCTCTACTAAACGAAAAGAAGATAAAGTATAGGGTACTATGTGAGTTTAAATATATGGTCATAGTATCGAAAAACCACCCTTTAGCGAATAGTAAATCGGTATCTACGGAAGAACTTTCAATATATACTGAAGTTACTCATGGAGATAACTCTGTACCATACCTATCTGATAGTTACGTGAATAACCATACTTCTGATAGGAACAGAATATACGTCTGTGAAAGAGGTAGTCAGTTCGATATTTTAACATCGGTTGATAATACTTATATGTGGGTTTCTCCACTTCCCGAACAGGTTCTAAAGAGGTATAATCTTGTTCAGATTCCTTGCCATAGCGACTTAGCAAAGGTTAAAGATGTGTTTATATACCCTCAAACATACAAGTTTACTGAGTATGATGCTATGTTCTTAGATGAGTTAGAGAACACTATAAGTAAACTATTCCATTAGTCTATGGTTTAGATTATATGTAAGAAAAGATGCCGTATCATGGTTAGATGCGACATCTTTATGTTATATGGAAAACAATAAGGATTATTATTTAATGTAGTTTACGTGCAAGAGTTCATGTGACTTATCCTTAATGATATCTTTGTATATGTAGTCCATAAGTGGATTCTCTTCACTACTCTTAATGGTACACATACTGTCATTGTTGTATAGTTCAGCACTTCTCTTTTTACGTTCTTTATTCTTAGCAATAGGTTGACCTGCTCCATTTATGCAACCATTAGGACAAGCCATAACCTCAACTAGGTCGAAATGTTCGCCATTTTGGATTCTTTGAATGATGGCATCAGCATTACTTAATCCACTAACACAAGCAATCTTCAATTCAGATTCGCCAAATGGAACGGTAAACTCTTTTATGCCCTCAAGACCTCTAACGCCATTGTAGGCAATCATCTTTAGTGCAGATTTAGACTTATCTGTAGAAATGTATCTAATAACTGCCTCAGTAACACCACCAGTAACACCGAAAATTACTCCTGCACCAGATATAGAACCGAATGGCATATCTATAGCCTCTGGCTCTATCTCACTAAAGCAGATACCAGCCTCTCTAATCATCTTAATTAACTCTTGAGTGGTAATAACATAGTCTACTATAGGTTTGCCATCTATCATAAACTCTTCACGTTTAGCCTCACCCTTTTTAGCAGTACATGGCATTATAGCTACACTTACTAATCGTTTAGCATCATTTTTGTACTTTTCCTTAAATACAGATGCATACATCTGCATAGGTGAACGGCAAGTGGATACATTTGGCATCAATTCGGGATACTTATTCTCACAATACTTAACCCATGCAGGGCAACACGATGTGAACAATGGTATATTTTCACCCTTTTTGATTCTGTCAAGGAACTCATTAGCCTCTTCAATAACGGTCATATCAGCACCAGTAGCGGTATCGAATACGTAGTTAAAGCCTAAACGCTTTAATGAAGAAACTATCTTACCCATAACATTTTCGCCCTTGTATCCGAACTCTTTAGCCACAGCAACTCTAACGGCTGGAGCTATTTGGCATACTACGTTAGTATCTGGATTCCAAAGTTCTTGCCATAGTAGATGGCTATCATCTTTAATTATTATCGCACCTGTAGGACATACCGAAGCACACTGTCCACAACCTACACAGTTAGACTCTCCTATTGGAGTATCAAAGGCACAACTTACGGTCATTTTAGAACCACGATGAGCAAAGTCTATAGCACCAACGTTTTGAACTTCATTACATACACGAACGCAGTCACCACATAGTATACATTTACTAGCATCTTTAGTAATAGATGGTGAAGAGTCATCTACTAGTGGGTCAGGAGATGTATTGTTAAAACGTACTCTATGGATATCAAAACGGTTAGCAAGTTCTTGAAGTTTACACTTACCGTTCTTATCACAAGTATTGCAATCTCTACAGTGGTTAGATAGTAGAAGTTCTAGTATCATCTTACGATGTTTTCTAAGTTTTGGAGTGTTAGTATATATTTCCATACCTGCTCTAGGTGGTGTGGAACATGATGCTTCCATGCCACCACGTTTATTTTCTACCATGCACATTCTACAAGCACCATATACCGAAAGTTCAGAATAGTAGCAGAACGTAGGAAGTTCAATACCTGCTTTACGAACCATTTCAAGAATATTCTTTTCACCCTCAATAGGTACGGGAATATTATCTATAAGCATATAATTTTCGTTCTTCATGATGTATATTAAACCTCCTTAATAGCACCGAATTTACAAGTTTGGATACAAGCACCACATTTTATGCACTTAGTAGTATCTATAGTAAACGGACTTTTAATCACTCCACTGATAGCACCGACTGGGCATTTACGTGAACAAGCAGAACAACCTTTACATATATCGGCTTGAATTTCATACCTAACCAACTTTTTACAGTTACCCGCAGGGCATCTTTTATCGTGGACGTGAGCTTCGTACTCATCACGGAAACTTTTAATGGTTGATACTACTGGAGAAGGAGCAGTCTTACCCAATCCACATAGTGCTGTAGAGGATATAGTATCAGCGAGTTCAAGTAGTAGGTCTATATCTCCATCTTGACCATTACCTGCAACTATTCTCTCTAAGATTTCTAACATTCTCTTAGTACCCTCACGACATGGAACACACTTTCCACAAGATTCATTCTGTGTAAAGTTCATAAAGAAACGAGCAATCTCTACCATGCAAGTATCTTCGTCCATAACTACTAGACCACCAGAGCCTATCATAGCACCAACCTTTTTAAGTGAATCGAAATCTAAAGGTAGGTTTAAATCCTTAGTGATTAAACAGCCACCAGATGGGCCTCCAATCTGTACAGCCTTAAACTCTTTACCGTCACGAATACCACCACCGATATCATAGATAACCTCTTTTAGAGTCTTTCCCATAGGTATCTCAATTAAGCCAGTGTTGTTAATCTTACCCGTTAGAGCAAAAGCCTTAGTTCCAGGAGAGTTTTCAGGGCCTATGGATTTATACCAATCTGAACCATTATTCACGATTAATGGAACATTAGCAAAGGTTTCAACGTTATTTAGAACAGTAGGTTTTTCAAAAAGACCATGTTCAACGGTTCTAGGTGGTTTAACTCTAGGCATACCACGTTTACCCTCTATAGATGCAGTTAGAGCTGAACCCTCACCACATACGAAAGCTCCCGCACCACGATTTATATGTAGTTTAAATGAGAACTCTGTACCTAATATGTTATCACCTAATAGACCGCATTCTTCTGCTTGTGCAATTGCCATCTTTAATCTTTCAACTGCCAATGGATACTCTGCACGAACATATATGTAGCCTTCTTTAGCACCAGTAGCATAACCTGCAATCATCATACCCTCTAACATTCTATGAGGGTCACCCTCCATGATACTTCTGTCCATAAATGCACCAGGGTCACCTTCGTCACCGTTACATACTATGTACTTAATTGGTTCAGGTTGCTTAGCTACTTGTGACCATTTTCTACCAGCTGGGAAACCACCGCCTCCACGACCACGCAAGTTAGAGTCGGTAATAGTATTTACTACATCTTCAGGGGACATTTCAAATAGAGCCTTTTGAAAAGCCTTATATCCTCCAATGGCTAGATATTCCTTAATAGAAGTTGCATCTATATGACCGCAATGCTCAAGAACCAATCTAGTTTGTTTAGCATAGAAAGGAATATCTTCTTGCTTAGCAAAGGTTACACCATTGCTCTTGTAAGCTAACCTTTCGATAAATTCCTCACCAATTAAAGATTTTTCGACAATCTCAGCACAGTCCTCAAACTTTACCTTAGTGTAGAGCCAACCTTTAGGTTCAATCCTAACAAGAGGACCCATTTCACAGAAACCATGACAACCGCTCTTCTTAACACCTATGATGTTATCGATATCGTTATGTTCTGTTTCAGCCTTAAGTTCAACGGCTACTTCAACACCAGCCTCTTCAAGAAGTCTTATAATCTCGGCATATATTCTTAAAGAGCCACCAGCGACACAACCAGTACCACCACAGATTAATACCTTTTTCTTTTGCATATCAAAAGAGTGTTTAAAGGTAGTTCTAGCGTTGTTTATATCCACAGCATCATTCAATCTAAACATAATCTAATTAGCCTCCCTTAGTTCTTTCAAAAGAGCCTCTGCCTTTTCTGGTGTCATAGATGGGTGAACTACATCGTTCACAGTCAATACTGGAGCAAGTCCACACGCACCTAAACAAGATACCGTTTCAACGGTAAACATTAAATCATCGGAAGTAGTTTTGGTATCACTAAGACTAAGTTCTTTTCTTAGATATTCAAGTATAGGTATAGATTTTCTAACGTGACAAGCAGTACCGTCGCAACACTTTATTACATATTTGCCTTTAGGCTCAAGAGAGAAGTTTTCATAGAAGGTAGCCACGCTATATATCTTAGCTTCACTAGTATTTAACTTTTTGGCCATATAGGGAAATACTTCTTTTGGAAGATACCTATAATGCTCTTGAACGTCTTGTAAGATAGCTATTATAGCAGTAGGTTCATGCTTAGAAAGGATTTCATCTATAATGGCGAAATCAAATTCATTTTCCATAGTTTAACCTCATTTCATGGGAATATAGTTGACTCGAAACTTTGCACTATGAGTATGAAATACTAAACGTTTAACTTAAAAGATTATTGACGCCTATCAATATCTATAAAAAGAATCAACTATTTCATAACGATATGTGCAAATTAATTACTCATATTATAATTATATACCCCATGTAATTTTAAAAGGTAATGTAAAATTGCACATATTTAATGCACAAAATCACATGGTTGGAGTTAGCTATAGCTAACTTTTTCGATTTTATGTAGAAATCTTAGCCATGTAATTTTATATATGTGTCATTCTATTTTTATATTATTGATAGTTTCTATTCACGTGATATAATAAAAATATCTAAGCATTGATATGTTATAGAAAGTATCTAAAATTAATGAAGAATATTCATTTTTTTTGTTCATTATTAATCGTTAGAAAGGAAGTTAAAGAACGATGTTTAAGATAGTTAAGAAGAAAGTTCTTAATCCTACAGTAACTTTGATGGAAATTGACGCTCCAGCTATCGCAAAGAAGGCTGAACCAGGTCAATTTATCATACTTAGAGTAGATGATGAGGGCGAACGTATTCCACTAACAGTAGCCGATTTCGACAGGGACAAGGGAACTGTTACTATTATCTTCCAGATAGTAGGTGCTACTACTGAAAAACTAAACCACAAAGAAGAGGGCGAGTATATTCAAGACTTTGTTGGCCCTTTAGGTGTTGCATCACATACCGACGGTTTAAAGAAAGTTGCCGTAGTTGGTGGTGGTGTAGGTTGTGCTATAGCGTATCCAATAGCTAAAAAGTTACACAATCTAGGCTGTGAGGTTCACTCTGTAGTAGGCTTCAGAAACAAGGATTTAGTTATCTTAGAAGATGAGTTCAAAGCAGTTAGCGACAAGCTTTGTATGATGACTGATGACGGTAGCCACGGTACTAAAGGTTTAGTTACTAACGCTCTTGAACAGTTAATTCAAGATGGTAACCAATATGATGAGGTTATAGCAATAGGCCCACTAGTTATGATGAAGTTTGTATGTAAGACTACTGAAAAGTATAATATCAAAACTGTAGTATCTATGAACCCTATCATGATTGATGGTACTGGTATGTGTGGCGGTTGCCGTCTAACCGTTGGCGGTGAAACTAAGTTTGCTTGTGTCGATGGCCCTGACTTTGATGGTCATTTAGTAGACTTTGATGAGGCTATGGAACGTTCCTCTATGTACAAGGAGTTTGAACGTAAACAACATGAGGAAACTTGTAATCTATTTAAGGGGGTAGAATAATCATGCCAAATATGTCACCTAAAAAGAATGAAATGCCTGTTCAAGACCCTCAAGTTAGAAATCACAACTTTAAGGAAGTAGCTTTAGGTTATACCGAAGCTATGGCTCTTGATGAGGCTGAAAGATGTCTTAACTGTAAGAACGCTCAATGTATGAAAGGTTGTCCAGTATCTATAAACATTCCAGCGTTTATTTCCAAAATTAAAGATAAGGATTTCGAGGGAGCATATCAAAGTATATCTTTGTCAAGCTCTTTACCTGCTGTTTGTGGTCGTGTATGTCCTCAAGAAAAACAGTGCGAAAGTAAATGTGTAAGAGGTATCAAGACAGAACCAGTTGGTATTGGACGTCTTGAACGTTTCGTAGCAGACTATCACAATGAACATAGTACTGAACTACCCGTTAAACCACAATCTAATGGTCACAAGGTAGCTATAATAGGTGCTGGCCCATCGGGATTAACTTGTGCTGGTGACCTCGCTAAGATGGGTTATGAGGTTACTATATTTGAGGCTCTACACAAGGCTGGTGGAGTTCTAGTATATGGTATCCCAGAGTTTAGACTTCCAAAGTCTATAGTGCAAAAAGAAGTAGATAATCTAAAGGCTCTAGGCGTTAAGGTTGAAACTAACATGGTTATAGGTAAGGTTATCTCTATAGATGAACTTATGGACGAACAAGGCTTTGAGGCTGTATTTATAGGTTCTGGTGCAGGTCTACCTAGATTTATGAATATCCCTGGTGAAAACTTAAAGGGTGTATATTCTGCTAATGAGTTCCTAACTAGAACTAATCTAATGAAAGCTTATAAAGAGGGTTCTGCTACTCCTATTATGAACGCTAAAAAGGTAGCTGTAGTAGGTGGCGGTAACGTAGCTATGGACGCTGCTCGTTCTGCACAACGTTTAGGTGCTGAAGAAGTATACATAGTATACAGACGTTCTATGGACGAACTCCCTGCTAGAAAAGAAGAGGTTGAACACGCTGAAGAAGAGGGTATCATCTTTAAGACTTTAAACAACCCAGTAGAAATATTAGGCGATGAACACAAGTTCGTTAAGGGTATGAAGTGCGTTGAGATGGAATTAGGTGAACCTGATGCCTCTGGTAGACGCAGACCTATAGTTAAAGAAGGTTCTGAGTTTATCCTAGATGTAGACTGTGTAATTATGTCTATAGGTACTTCACCAAATCCACTAATTAAAAGTACTACTGCTAACTTAGATACTAATAGTCATGGCTGTATAGTTACTGATGGTGAAAAGGGTCAAACCTCTCGTGAGGGCGTTTTCGCTGGTGGTGATGCCGTTACTGGTGCTGCTACAGTAATCTCTGCAATGGGAGCTGGTAAGGCATCTGCTAAGGCTATCGATGAGTATATTAAGTCTAAAAACTAATATATTTACTATACATTAAAAAGTAGGAAATATTCCTTTTGGGAGTGTTTCCTGCTTTTTTATATAAAAAAATATATATCACATTCCTATTTTATATTACCACGTTTTGTGCAAGTGTGATATAATTGTCTTAACGTAATTGATAATTTTATCTAAAAGCACAATAGATTATAATTTTAGGAGGTTTTTTCATTATGGCACGTTTTACTCTACCTAGAGATGTATATCATGGTAAGGGCTCTTTAGAAGAACTAAAGAATATACAAGGAACTAGGGCAATAGTAGTGGTAGGCGGAGGTTCTATGAAACGTTTCGGTTTCCTAGATAAGGCTGTCTGTCTATTACAAGAAGCAGGTATGGAAGTTAAGCTCTTTGAGGGCGTTGAACCAGACCCATCTGTTGAAACCGTTATGAAGGGTGCAGAGGTTATGAAAGAGTTCCAGCCAGACGTTATTGTGGCTATGGGTGGCGGTTCACCTATAGATGCTGCTAAGGCTATGTGGGCTTTCTATGAATATCCTGAAACTACCTTCGAGGATTTAATAATACCTTTTAATTTCCCAACATTAAGGCAGAAAGCTAAGTTTGTAGCTATACCATCTACTTCTGGAACTGCTACAGAGGTTACTGCATTTTCAGTAATCACAAACTATCAAACGGGAGTTAAATACCCTTTAGCAGACTTTAATATTACTCCCGATGTTGCTATCGTAGACCCAGTAATCGCTGAAACTATGCCACCAAAACTAGTAGCACATACTGGTATGGACGCTTTAACTCACGCTATTGAGGCTTATGTATCCACTTTGAACTGTGCATTTACAGACCCTCTAGCTATAAAAGCTATTGAGATGGTATTCGACTACCTTCCAGATAGTTACGACGGTAACATGGAAGCTCGTGAACAGATGCACTATGCTCAATGTTTAGCAGGTATGGCATTTTCTAACGCTCTACTAGGTATAGTACATTCTATGGCACATAAGACTGGTGCAGCTTTCTCCACTGGACATATTCCACATGGTTGTGCAAATGCAATCTATCTACCATATGTAATTAAGTATAATGCTAAGGATAAGACCGCTGAAAAGCGTTATGCTCAGATTGCAAAATCTTTGAACCTAACTGGTACTACCGATAAGGCTCTAGTAGATGCTCTTATCGATAAGATTAACGCTTACAACGTTAGGTTAAACATTCCTAAGACCCTACAAGAGTTCGGTGTGAATGAAGATGAGTTCAAGGAAAAGGTATCTAAGATTGCTGAACTTGCCGTTGGTGATGCTTGTACAGGCTCTAACCCTAGACCTATCACTCCAGCAGAGATGGAAAAACTCTTAACTTGTACATACTATGGTACTCCTGTAACTTTCTAATTAGATATTTTCAGCAAAAATTTTTCATATAATCTTTCTTAGCTGCCTCGATAAAACCGAGGCAGTTGTCTTTGTGGTATAAATGTTTAGTAACTTGCTATACTAATCTATAATATATAAATAAAATTATAGTTTTTAGGTGATTTATACAAAGAATTTATGATTTAAATCTTAAAGA
>JAJQGV010000007.1 GCA_021200215.1 Ruminococcus sp.
ATCAAATATATGGGTATTTTGCAATATGCATATTGTACAAATTTAAAAAAATGTTTTTTGCTATACATATAATCACACCTATATTTGGTGTGTAAGTTCACATAAAATCTATCTAAAGATGAGATATAATGCATTATATTAAACCATTTTGAAAGGATTTGTTTCTATATGAAAAGATATTTTGGACTAACTTTAATACTCACAATCTTAGTGATGTTTAAACTATGTCCAATAGAGGCTAACGCTATGACTTCTGAAGAGATATCTCAAAAGATGAGTGACATATACTTCTTCGATATAGACTACGAAAGAGACCGTGCTAACCCTGATACTCCTATTCCAGTAAATGGATATACGGACAAAGAGGTAGAAATGATATGTTCAATAGTAATGCGTGAAACAGGCTATGGTGATGTTCTATCTAAACAACTAGTTACTAATGTAATTAGAAACAGAGTAAACTCTAGTAAGTTTCCTAACGATGTAGAAAGCGTTTTAACGGCTGAAGACCAATTTCCTACTATAGTAAATTGGTATACAAACGAATGGCCAGTTACCAGTGCTACTAGATTAGCTGTATGTTATACTCTAATGAGTAATGAAGATGTTTCTAACGGTGCTTTATATTTCTATGCTACATACATAACCGATTCTGAAATAATATCTTGGTTTGAAAACTTAACATTCTGTTGTGAACACTATGGACAACGTTACTTTAAATAGATTTTAATTGTTAAATTTTCACAGTAACAAAATCGATATTTTTGCATACAATAGTATCAACGGAGCAATGTTTTAAAGGCTTTTTCGTTCGTGGCGATGTTTTGCCCTAAGAATAGCGAACGTATATACTCTTTTAAAGTATTGCTCATTGATATAGAGTTTGTGTATCGCATAAAAACCATTAAGTTAGCGGAACGAATCCTTTTAGATTCATTCCGCTAAACTTATTCTATGTTTAATCTAAAGCATTAATGACAGTGTTCGCACTCGCCTATCTCACCTACTATAGGCTTAGGGTCTATGCCCTGCTTTTCGTAGTAGTTCCAAAGTGCTGATTTAATAGCTTGTTCTGCCAATACAGAACAGTGTATCTTAACTGCTGGAAGTCCGTCAAGAGCTTCAACCACTGCATTATTGGTCAACTTTAGAGCATCTTCAATAGGCTTACCTTTAATAAGCTCAGTAGCCATAGAAGATGTTGCTACAGCTGCACCACAACCGAAAGTTTTAAACTTAACGTCCGATATGATGCCATTATCAATCTTTAGATACATCTTCATAATGTCACCACACTTAGCATTGCCAACCTCACCTATAGCATCAGCATTTTCAATCTCGCCAACGTTTCTAGGATTAGCGAAGTGTTCCATAACCTTTTCACTATATTGCATAGTATCAAATCCTTTCTAAATTAACATACATAACCTACTTACACGCCTAAGATATCGCATAGAGTCGGAATTACTTATCAACGAGCCATAATGGTTCTATTAATTAATATTTCAAAGATGGGTCAGCCTTAACCATATCTTCCCAAACAGGAGACATCTCTCTTAACCTTTTAACCACCTTAGGAACTACCTCTAAGATGTAATCTATATCATCATCAGAGGTACTATCATCTATAGATAACCTTAAAGAACCATGTGCAACTTCATGCTTTAATCCTAAGGCTAGTAATACGTGCGATGGGTCTAACGAACCAGAGGTACAAGCTGAACCACTAGATGCACAGATTCCATAATGGTCTAACATTAATAGTAGACTCTCCCCTTCTATACCCTCAATAGATACATTACAGTTACCTGCCAAACGATTATCTCTACCACCATTTAAGCGTGATTTTGGTATGGTTAGTAAGCCATCTATTAAGCGATTACGCTTTGCTGTAATCTTAGACATTCTTTCGGAAATGTTAGTACAAGCAACTTCCATAGCCTTAGCGAATCCCATAATGGCTGGAACGTTTTCAGTACCTGCACGTTTATTGCGTTCCTGAGCACCACCATGAATAAAGTTAAGTAGCGGTACACCACTCTTAACGTATAAAGCTCCTATACCTTTTTGAGCGTGTATTTTGTGTCCAGAAATAGATAGCATATCTATACCTAAATCCTTAACGTTAATATCTACATGACCTATAGCTTGTACCGCATCGGTGTGGAATAGAACCTTCTTTTCTTTACAAATTTTAGCTATCTCTTCAATAGGTTGTATAGTTCCAATCTCATTGTTAGCGAACATTATGGATACTATTGCAGTATCTTCTCGGATAGCGTCAGCTACATCTTGAGGGTTCACATAACCGAACTCATCTATAGGTACGTAAGTAACTTCAAAGCCTTGTTTTTCTAATGCTTGGCAAGTATGCAACACTGCATGATGCTCAAATACCGATGTTACTATGTGTTTCTTACCTCTAAGAGCTAATCTCTCACAGGTGGATTTTATTGCCCAGTTATCTGATTCAGAACCACAACTAGTAAAAAACAGTTCAGTAGGCTTGCAACCTATACAGTTAGCTATAGTTTCTCTAGCCTGTTCTATGCATTTTTGAGCGTATCTGCCCATTTCGTATATACTAGAGGCATTTCCATAGTGTTCAGTAAAGTATGGTAACATAGCATCTAAAACTTCTTTAGATACTTTAGTAGTAGCAGCATTATCTGCGTAGACAAACTTCTTTTCCATATATAAAAAACCTTCTTCCGATTGATTAATTTTTTTGGAGATGTATTTTGGAATACTATCCAAACGACACCATATATTATTATATACCTTTTTTGAAGATGTTTCAACATTTTTTTCTAAAAATATATATAATCTTAGGTGTTAAACCTATCTCTTTGAATTACTGCAAGTTGGTCGCAACGTTCATTCTCTATGTGACCGTTATGTCCTTTTATCCAAACGAAACTTACATCATGCTTATCTAAAAGAGGTAATAATCTTTGCCATAGGTCTATATTTTTAACCTTTCCCTTTTTCCAATCACTTAACACCCAAGATATTAACCAACCTTTTTCGACAGCATTTACTACATACTGACTATCTGTAGTTAGTATAACCTTACAAGGTTCTTTTAATAGAGTCAAGGCTTCAATCACAGCTAGAAGCTCCATTCTGTTATTGGTAGTGTTAAGGTCACCACCAGATATTTCTTTAGTAGTTCCCATATATCTTAATATAGCACCGTAGCCACCTGCCCCTGGATTTCCTGAACAAGCTCCATCGGTAAATATTTCAACAGTTTTCAAAGTTAGTATTCCCACCTTGTATTCAATATAATCAAATTGTAAAGATTATTCTACCATAATTTTTATGCAATGTCAATAAGATGTTTCATTGAGTTAATATACCAAAATAGTATGATTTATCTATGAATATATCTACATTACCTATCTTAAAAAAAGCATAACCATATGTAGTGTGTTATGAAGTTCATAACTATGTAACTACAATACGTATAAATCTATATTATTGTACATATAATAGGATATTTTGTACATATTGCACAAAAATCACTAAATATACATCTATTTTTTGGTTTGACTTTTATATTACAAGAGTATATAATATCTAATAGACGCTATTAGGCGGAACACAACATATTGTAGGAGTTGATAGTTTATGATAACACATATAGTTAAAAGAGATGGCAGAATGGCTCTTTTTAACACTCAAAAGATAGCTGATGCTATATATAAATCTGCACAGTCGATAGGTGGTAGTAACTACAAAGAGGCTGAAAGACTATCTTTGATAGTTCTCAATATGGCAGAAAAAATCTATGGCGATAACGTTCCAACCGTCGAACAGATTCAAGATATTGTAGAAAAGGTATTAATTGAACAAGGTCACGCTGGAACATCTAAGGCATATATTCTATATAGGTACGAAAGAACTCGCTCAAGAGAGATGCAAACTAATCTAATGAGAGCTTTCAAAGACCTAACGTTTAGTTCCGCTAAAGACAGTAATATAAAGCGTGAAAACGCTAACATAGATGGCGATACTGCTATGGGTACTATGCTAAAGTATGGCTCAGTTAGTGCTAAAGAGTTCTATGAACTCTATGTTATAGACCATAAACACGCACAAGCTCACAAAGATGGGTATATTCATATACATGATATGGATTTTTATACATTAACTACTACTTGCTGTCAAATAGATTTAATTAAACTATTCAAAGATGGTTTTTCTACTGGGCATGGACACCTAAGAACTCCTAACGATATAGCTAGTTATTCAGCATTGTGTTGTATAGCAATACAGTCTAACCAAAATGACCAACACGGCGGACAGAGTATTCCTAACTTCGACTATGCTATGGCAGATGGTGTTCGCAAGACCTACAAGCACAGATATATTCAAAATTTAGATAAGGCTCTTGAACTACTAACCGATACCCCCTCACAACTTGCAAAGAATATAGCTAATGAAGTACTATCAAAGTATGGTTTAGAACCTATCTTAGATGGTTCTAATGAATATCAAAAGTATGAAAAAGAACTTCTATCTAAGTACTTAGACAATGATACCATTCAAAAAGTTCAAGGGTTTGCTATTAAGAGTGCCTATAATGAAACCGACAGAGCAACGTATCAAGCTATGGAAGCTTTAATCCATAACCTAAATACTATGAATAGTAGAGCAGGTGCACAGACTCCATTTAGTTCTATAAACTACGGTACAGATACCTCTGCTGAGGGTAGAATGGTAATTAGAAACGTGCTACTAGCTCAAGAGAAAGGCTTAGGCAATGGTGAAACACCAATATTCCCAATACACATCTTTAAGGTTAAAGAAGGTATAAACTTCAACAAAGATGATGTAAACTATGACCTATTTAAGCTTGCTTGTAGAGTATCTGCTAAAAGATTGTTCCCTAACTTCTCATTCATAGATGCTCCATTCAACCTACCATATTACAAAGAGGGTGATTATAACTCCGAGATAGCTTACATGGGTTGTCGTACTAGAGTAATGGCTAACGTATATGACCCCTCTAGGGAGATAGTTTCAGGCAGAGGAAATCTAAGCTTTACGTCTATAAATCTACCTAGATTGGCTATTGAAAGTCAAGGTGACGTTGATATGTTCTTCCAAAAATTAGACTACTATTTAGACCTAACCATTGAACAACTCTATGCTAGGTTTAAGATTCAATGCCAAAAGAGAGTTAAAAACTTTCCATTCTTAATGGGTCAAGGCGTTTGGATAGATTCTGAAAAACTATCGAATGAAGATACCCTTGAAGAGGTTCTAAAGCATGGTACACTATCGGTTGGATTTATAGGCTTGGCTGAAACTTTAAAATCTTTGATAGGTGTACATCATGGTGAAAGCGAAGAGGCTCAAGAACTTGGTTTAAAGATAGTATCACATATGCGTGAACGTGTGGATAAAGAAGCAGAAAAGACTCACCTAAACTTTTCATTGTTAGCAACTCCAGCCGAGGGACTATCGGGACGTTTCGTCAAGATGGACGCAGAAAAATATGGCATAATAGAAGGTGTTACCGATAGAGATTACTACACTAACTCTTTCCATGTACCAGTATACTATCCAACGAATGCCTTTAAAAAGATAAACATTGAAGCACCTTATCACGCTTTAACTAACGGCGGACACATTAGCTATATTGAATTAGATGGCGACCCTACTACCAACGTAGATGCCTTTGAAAAGGTTATCCGTTACATGAAAGATAAGGGTATAGGTTACGGTTCAGTAAATCACCCCGTTGACCGTGACCCTATCTGCGGATATACTGGCATAATTGGAGAAACTTGCCCCTACTGTGGACGTTCCGAAAAGGTGGACGGTATACCATTTGAAAGAATTAGACGCATTACAGGATACTTAGTAGGCAGTCTTGAACGCTTTAACGATGCTAAACGTGCAGAAGTTAAGGATAGAGTAAAACATGGATTAACATCTAATTAGGAAAATATATTATGAAAGGCAGAGTTTAATATTATGAATATCCGACTATCTGGAACGTGTGATGATAGTATCGTAGACGGTCATGGAATTAGATATACAATCTTTGTGCAAGGCTGTCCACATCATTGTGAGGGTTGCCATAACCCTCAAACTCACGACTTCAATGGCGGATACTTTGAAACTACAGAAAGACTCCTTGAGAATATTCAAGAAAATCCTCTACTAGATGGCGTTACCTTTAGTGGTGGTGAACCGTTCTGTCAAGCTAAAGCATTGGTGTCGTTAGCAAAGAATATTAAATCGCTTGATTTAAACTTAGATATAGTTACCTATACGGGTTTTACCTTTGAATATCTGCTTAAGAATGCTAATCAACATAATGCATACCTAGAACTTCTTAAAGTTTCAGATATGCTCGTAGATGGTAAGTTTGAACAGGATAAACAATCATATGACTTAGTATTTCGTGGTAGTTCAAATCAGCGATTTATAGACTGTAAGAAAAGTTTAAAGTGTCAAAAAGCGGTAGAGTTTAAATCTATATACGCTTAAAATATATAATCATGGAGGTTTTAAAATGAACAGTGTAATTGAAAATATTGTATCTAGAAGGAGCGTTCGTAAGTTTAAGTCGGATATGATTCCTATGGAAACTATCCAACAGATTGTAAAGGCTGGAACGTATGCTCCTACTGGAATGGGTAAGCAATCACCTATAATACTTGCGGTGACTAACAAGAGTCTACGTGATAGACTTTCTAAGGCGAATGCTAAGGTTATAGGCAAAGATGAATCCTTTGACCCTTTCTATAACGCTCCAGTGGTGTTAGTAGTACTTGCCAATAAGAACTGCCCTACCTACTTATATGATGGCTCATTGGTTATGGAAAATCTAATGCTATCGGCAAACTCTTTAGGTATAGGTAGCTGTTGGATACATCGTGCTAAGGAAACCTTTGAAACCGATGAGTTTAAAGAACTCTTAAAAAGCTTAGGTATAGATGGCGACTATGAGGGTATTGGTAACTGTATATTAGGTTACTCCGATGAGCCTAAAAAAGATGCTCCACCTAGAAAAGAAAACTATGTCTACTATGTAGATTAACTTACACGCTCAAATAAGGTGTAACTATATATTGATAACGGAACGACTCTAAATGAATCGTTCCGTTACTTTTATATTCTATTCACAAGAGAATCTTTCCATAACCTTTAATGCAACTCGTAAGCCATCTACGGCAGAAGATGTTATCCCACCTGAATATCCTGCTCCCTCACCACATGGGTATAGATTATCTACAGATATTGAGTTTAAAGTCTTTAAATCTCTGGTAATTCTAATGGGTGAAGATGTTCTAGTTTCGGGGGCGGTCATTATGGCATCTTGGTCGGCAAAGCATAGCATCTTTTTAGAGAACACATTTAAACCTAAATTAAGCATATCGATTACGAAGTTAGGGAATACATCATTTAAATTGCAAGGTACTATACCTCTAGCATAGGTTGGTTCTATGGTAGAGGTAATATCTGCCCTACCGTTTAGGAATCCCCTTACAGATGTGGCGGGAGCTTTATAGTTACTACCTGCAATTTTAAAGGCTGTCTGCTCGATGTGTCTAGCAAAGTTTATACCATCAATAGGGTGCGAACCGTAATCCTTAGTAGATACCGATACCACCATAGCAGAGTTAGAGTTCTTACCATCACGAGCATATTCGCTCATACCATTGGTAACCACTCCACCAACCTCACTAGATGATGGTACTACATATCCACCAGGACACATACAGAAAGTATATACTGCTCTACCGTCCTTAAGCCTATGTGAAAGTTGATACTCCCCTACTGGTAACAAAGGATTTCCTGCATGTTCACCATATAGACTATAATCTACACTCTGCCTAGAATGTTCTATTCTAACGCCTATTGAAAAGGGTTTAGGTTCTACAAAGATTTCCTTATTAAGTAAGAGTTCAAAAGTATCTCTAGCAGAGTGTCCCACTGCTAAAATCACAGCACATGGATAGAATTCCAAATCCTTAGTTCTAACTGAAGTTATGATTCCATTGTGTAGATTAAAGTCTACCATCTTAGAGTTGAAGTATACCTCTCCACCCAACTGTATGATTCTATTTCGGATATTCTTAACTATACCTCTAAGCTTGTCAGTACCTATGTGAGCTTTTGCTTTATATAGAATATCTTGTGAAGCACCGAACTCGACTAGACGTTCAAATACGTATCGACATAGACTATCTTTAATTCTAGTAGTTAGCTTACCATCGGAAAAAGTACCTGCTCCACCCTCTCCGAACTGTACGTTAGTATCTTCTGAGAACTGCTTACCGTTCCAAAAGTTAGATACGCTATCCACACGATTTTCTATGCAGTCGCCACGTTCCAAGACTATAGGTTTATATCCATTTTCAGCTAAAGCTAAGGCACAAAATAATCCAGCAGGGCCAAAGCCTACTATTAAAGGTCTGCCCATAAAGTTATTGGTAGCCTTTATTGGATTAAATCCACTATGGGTTACATACGTACAGAACCTATTCTTATTACAGATATATTCTTCCTTATGAACGTCATTAAGCTCTACATATACAGAGTTTACAAAGTGTATGTCATCACGATTTCTAGCATCTAAAGAGGTCTTATGAATCTCAATAGATGCTACTTCTTTTTGAGAGAGTTTTAATCTCTTGATAGCTTTTTCCAATATTATACCTTTACTCTCACCTAAAGAAGATTTTATCTCTGATATTATTATTGGCATATGTATATATCTCCTTTGTGTTTAATATGAATAATCATACCATATACATACAACATACTGAATAATTATTCATTAGTAGATATTATAGAATTATTTTAACTTACACACACGCATGGTAGCGTGACTATATTTATAGTATAAAATATTCTCTTAAAGTTTGTCAAGTACAAATATGTGTGTAATCAATAGAAGTAATTCATTAAAATCAATGTAATTAGAAATATCTACTATATTACATTTTTTTAAGTGTTGTATCTTTCGGCAATGTTTTGAATTCTACAAAGTTCCATGTACTTTTCTCTATTGGGTAGTTTTCTAAAGTAAGATATCAACTCTAGTTCATCATTAGAGTATTCAGAACTAGATGACTTTACAGATACTTTTTCACTCTCACCAGTAAAAATATAGTCGAAAGATACGTTGAAAAATTCGGCGATTCGGTATATGTGTTCTACCTTTGGACTAGTACCCTTATTTATCCAATCAGATACCGTATTGGGTTTTACTCCCAAAAAGTTTGCGAGTGCTAGTTGAGTACAGCCTCTTTCAAGTATCAATCTTTTGAGTCTTTCTTTGAATTGCATACAAAAACCTCCTAAATAAAAGTTTTATACTTACCATGTAGTTGAATCTTAAATATTCAACTTTAATAATACATCAATAACACAAAAAGGTCAAGGTCGTTTTATTAAAGTTTTTATATTCTTTACAATTTAAGGTGTATCAAAACTTCAATTGCCACAGATTATAACCATGCTATTTGTGAGATATTCACAAACATTCATTAAATCGGTATTTTGGCATTGACATATTCGGTTATTTGGTATATAATAAAATCATAGCCTTAGGGCTAAAAGATATTATTATTTTTTTACATCAAGGAGTGATTTTCATGCAAAGTATAGGTTCAAGGCTTCGCAAGGCAAGATGGTCTAAAGGTATCACCATTAGAGAGATTTCTGAAAGTAGTGGATTAAACAAGAATAGCATCATAGGGTTAGAACTTAAAGGAGTAAACTCTAGAGTAGATACTCTTTGGAAGATTTGTAAGTATACAGGTATATCTGCCGACTACCTTTTAGGTTTCTCCGAGAATATGTTTAGCGATAGTTGTAAGTAGTTATTACACATACAGCCTATTCTAACATTCTTCGGCAAAAAAGATAGCGGAACGTAAAATATACGTTCCGCTAAACTTATAACTTAACTATGTTTAATTGTTATCATCTGAAACAACGTTCTGTGTAGAAGTATCTACTGAAACTTCTTGTGGTGTTTCTGAAGAATCATCATGTGACGATACGTTGTTAGCATTCTTCTTATATAAATATTCTTTAAAAAATTGATATAACACTGCCATTATAGGAACTCCTAAGAACATACCTGCTATTCCTGCAAGACCACCACCTATGGTAACTGCTGTAAATACTAATATTCCTGGAACTCCTACAGACGTTCCTACAACCTTTGGATATATTAAGTTACCCTCTATCTGTTGTAACACTATTATGAATATTATAAAGTAGAGTGCCTTAATAGGCTCTTCGGTGAACACTACAAAAGCACCTATTATAGCACCTATATACGCTCCAAGTATAGGAATAAATGCCGTTATACCTATCAATACACCTATCATAATAGCGTACTTTGGACAGATTATTAACATTCCTAACATACATAAAAAGCCTAATATTAAAGCCTCTTTGCATTGACCTATCACAAAGCTTGAGAAACACTTATCAGAGGTTTTTAATATATGGAATATTCTATCGACTATTATGGTATATTTGGAACTACTTAGTACTGCTTTTAGTTTATCGTAGAGTTTTTCCTTACAACTTAATACGTATATTGCAAATACTAATGCTACCAATACATTGAAAACTCCTACTGTGAACGAACCTATTAAAGATACCGTTGTACTTACTAAAGTTCCAGTGTTATTGGTTGCAAATGAAACTATTTTTTGAAATATACTATCCCAATCAACATTTAATTGTCCTAGCTGTTCAGCTATCGTGGGGAGCTTATCACTATTTTGAGATACCCATTCTTGGATATTTTTATAGTACCGTGGAACTGCCACCTTGATAATAGAACACGCATCGATAAATTGAGGTATTATCAATACACTCATAAGAGTTAATACTCCGACCACTAAAAGTAGCGTAAGTAGTATAGAAATCCCTCGATTTAGTTTAGGAAACTTTTTCTCAATAGATTTCATAACCATATTTAGAATATATGCTATACATAAGCCTAATACTAGTGGAAATATAACGTTCCAAACAGAACCTAAAAACTTTAATATACTATCGAAGTATATTATGCTTATTACTATCAACATTCCCCATATGGTATACTTTAAAACTTTCTTATCCAAACTGCTCAAATTAGAACTATCGTTACTAGGGGGGGATATCTCTAATAACGATTAACACCTCCATTCTACTATATTAGCATATATATTATAGAATACTAACATTAAAATTAGATTAATATTATGATAGGTGTAGTAAAAAACATATGCTACTTAAAGAGGACACTCTGCTTAGCGTCCTCTAGTAAATAGTATTAGTTAGTATATATAAACACATTATCGTCACCAAATGAGTATCCATCGATGTCCTGTTTAAAGGTAGTCTGAGATGTAGTAGATTCAGGGATTATGTAAGTTTCCTCATCATCTTCGTAGGTTATTATGTTACTGCTGTAATATTCCTCACTCACTACGGTTTGAGGTTCAAGGGTTTCTCCCGAATACTCAACTATACCATACCCACGAATACTTTCCCAACCCTTGTTAGCTATCTGTGAATGGTTTAAGGCTTGATTCATATAGTCATCACCACTAGTAATATCATCTTCCAGATAGCTTTCAATAGCCTTCTGTATCAGTTCAATAGCCTTAGTATAATCCACCATACATGAAGTTATCTTTTCGTGGCTATTTTGATACATCTTAGGTACTGCATTAGTATCCTGTAGTTGATTCATAAAATCCAACCACTTATTAGATGTATCTAAGCAATCTTGTAAGTCTGTATCCCAAGTGCTTAAACCAGAGTAGTTCTGTACTATAGTATTTAGTTCCATAAGCATACTTTCATATTCCACTATAGCATTTTGAATGCTAGTCTTGTAGTCACTAGGCTCCATTGAGGTGAGTGTAGTAGTAGTAGCAGTAGTGGTAATGGTAGTAACCGTAGTTAATGTAGTAGTATCTTCGGAAATACTTGTAGTATCAGATAAAGTATCGGTTACTATTACAGAGTTTCCCAACACTTCAGTATTAGTTTCATGTGAACAACTAGCCATAAATATCATTCCCGATATGGTTATAGCCATTAAGATATATCTATTTATACTTATCATGTGAAAAAAATCCTCTCAAAATGTATTAACTAGATAATTATAGCATACTCTGTCTTAACTTTCAAGATATTATAGTTCGTCTATTAGACCTAAAAGAGTTATAGGTACATATAGTATTATAACATAGTATGTTTGAAATTTCAATCAGTATATACGACAAATTAAGACCTCTTTACACATATATTTTTTGCATCAAATGTCTAACTTTGGAAAACCCATGCTTTGTTATGGATATACTGTGCGAAATGTTGGTATTTTTCTTAAGATATTTACATACATTGTTAGTAAAATATACTAACTATTGGAGTGATTTTTTTTGAATATTTCTAATGAACTACAAGAAAGAGCCGTAATATTAGGTAGATATATAGTTGAAAATAATGCCACCGTTAGAGCTTGTGCTAAAGAGTTTGGTATATCTAAATCGACAGTACATAAAGATGTTACTCAAAACTTAATGACACTTCAACCTACACTATACAATTCAGTTAAGTTAGTACTTGACAAAAATAAGAGCGAAAGACATATTAGAGGGGGTTTGGCTACCAAGCTAAAATATCAAAGGTTAAAGGAACAGAAAGAAAGTTTCAATATTCCGTCATAAATCCATTATGTTAGTAAATATTGTGTATGTCCCACATCAACGTGGAACATACACAACTTAAAGTTTATATACAATATTAGTATTGACAAATTTTGAACGATGGTATATAATGAATAAGAATATTCTTGTAGCATCGTTACTATAAAGA
>JAJQGV010000021.1 GCA_021200215.1 Ruminococcus sp.
ATATCAACTTAGTAGTTATTAACTATTAATTAAGTACAACCGTGTAACTCACGGGGATAGCTCGTTGATACTTACACCACGGTGTATTGAGCGAGAAACTCTGCCTCTATACGAAAGCATAGACGGTGAGAGTAGGTCATATCTATAGGAATGAGTGCTATGTTTAATGCTCATTTCCCAATATAAAAAATGTCGAAAGGGGCTATTTTAAGATGTCTAATAAGCCATTAACTACAAACCCAAACGTTCTAGCTTGGGTAGATGAAATGGTTGCTCTTACTACTCCAGATAAGGTAGTTTGGATTGATGGTAGTGAAGAACAACTTGAAGCATTAAAGAATGAGGCTATCTCTACTGGTGAGATGATTGAACTAAACCAAGAAAAACTTCCTGGTTGTTTATATCATAGAACTAAACCAAACGATGTAGCTAGAGTTGAAGACAGAACATTTATCTGTACTGAAAAGAAGGAAGATGCTGGCCCTATTAACAACTGGATGAGTCCAGCAGATATGAAGGCTAAGCTAATCCCTATGTACACTGGTGTTATGAAGGGTAGAACTATGTACGTTATTCCTTACTCAATGGGACCTATAGGTTCTCCATTAGCTAAGGTTGGCGTAGAGGTTACCGATTCTATATACGTTGTACTAAACATGAACATCATGACTAGAATGGGTGCTCAAGCTTTTGAAAACTTAGGTGAAACTTCTAATGACTTTGTAAGAGGTCTACACTCTAAAGCAGACGTTGACCCTGAAGGCAGATATATAGTTCAATTCCCAGAAGAGAACACTATTTGGTCTATCAACTCTGCATACGGCGGTAACGTACTACTAGGTAAGAAATGTTTTGCTTTAAGAATTGCATCTTTCCAAGGTAAGAACGAAGGTTGGATGGCTGAGCATATGCTTATCCTAGGTCTTGAAAAACCAAATGGCGATGTTAAGTATATCACTGCTGCATTTCCATCTGCTTGTGGTAAGACTAACCTAGCTATGTTAATCCCACCAGAGGGTTACAAGAAAGCTGGTTACAAGATTTGGACTGTAGGCGACGATATCGCTTGGATGAAACCTGGTAAGGACGGCAGACTTTATGCTATTAACCCTGAGAATGGTTTCTTTGGTGTTGCTCCTGGTACTAATGAAAAGTCCAACTTCAATGCATTAGAATCTACTAAGAAGAACACTATCTTCACTAACGTAGCTATCAACAACGATGATAATACAGTTTGGTGGGAAAAGTTCGATAAGAATCCTCCTGTAAATGCTACTGAATGGAAGGGTGCTAAGGTAAATGGCCCTGAATATATTGCTGAAGGTAATACTCTAGCACACCCAAACTCAAGATTCACTGCACCTGCAGTAAACTGCCCATGCCTATCACCTGAGTTTAACAATCCAGAGGGTGTTCCAGTATCTGCAATTATATTTGGTGGTAGACGTGCTAAGACTACTCCACTAGTATATCAATCATTCGATTGGACTCACGGAACTTATATGGGTTCTGCAGTATCTTCTGAAACTACTGCTGCTGCTACTGGTGCTGTAGGCGTACTTCGTCACGACCCAATGGCTATGAAACCTTTCTGCGGTTACGACATGGCTGACTATTGGGCTCACTGGTTAGAAATGGGCGAAAAGTTAGGCGACAAAGCTCCTAAGATTTTTAACGTAAACTGGTTTAAACAAGATGAAGACGGCAACTTTATTTGGCCTGGTTTCGGCGACAACATGAGAGTCCTTGATTGGATTATCAAGCGTTGTGAGGGTGAAGTAGATGCTCAAGAAACTGCTATAGGCTATCTACCAAAACCAGAAGATTTAAACCTTAAGGGTATTGAAGATGAAGTTACTCCAGAAGTATTAGACAAGCTACTTGCTGTTGATACTGACCTTTGGAAGGCTGAAGTTGAAGAAATGAGAAACTACTACAAGCAGTTCGACAGACTCCCTAAGGCTCTTGCTGATGAACTTGATAAACTAGAAGCTAGATTAAATAAGTAATATCTTTATTAGAATATTTTTAGAGGATACGTTTAGTATCCTCTTTTTTATTTGATGCATTTCACTCCAAAATATCTACCATTCGTCAGTTTTAAAACACTTTTCCTAAATATATGATATAATTACATAGTAAGCTGATTACATTATATTCTTTTGAAAAGAGTTTTATTATGAGAATTAAAAAGATAATATCTAATATTATGGCACTTGTCATCTTTTGTGGAACTTTAGCTATCCCACAGATTAGTGAAGTATCTAGTTTGATGGCATCTGCCGAAGATGTCGAATATAGCGGTTCATGTGGTAAAAACAGTACATACTCCTTTGATGATACTACTGGTACATTAACCATTAGTGGTACTGGCAGTATGAAAAACTATTCATATGATTATGATTGTACTCAAGCACCATGGCATTTATTTAAAGAAGATATTAAAACCGTCACCATTGAAGAGGGTGTTACTTGTATTGATACATGGGCATTCTGTGAATGTACATCATTAACAAAAATAACTATACCAGATAGTGTTACTACTATTGATGAATATTCGTTCTATAATTGCACCTCACTAAAAGAAGTAACTATACCAAACAGTGTTACTTATATTGGTGCATGGGCATTTGATAATTGTACGTCATTAACAAAAATAACTCTACCAAATAATGTTGATTACATTGGTGAGTGTGCATTTTCTAATTGCAAATCTTTAAAAAAGATAACCCTATCAAATAAAGTTACTGAAATTAGTAGATATACATTCTCTAAATGTTCCTCATTAACAGAAGTAACTATACCTAATAGTGTTACTTCTATTGACGAGTTTGCATTTTTTGATTGTACATCTTTAAAGAAAGTAACCATACTAAATGATGATACTTATATTGGCTATCATGCATTTGAAGATTGTACATCTTTAAAGGAAATAACCAAACCAAATGACATTATTACAATTACTTCTAATACCGAAGATAGTACATCTTTAGAGAAAACAACCAAAACGAATGATTCTACTACGATTGGTTCTAGTACACTCAATATTGGTATATCTGAAAGTAGTATTGTGACTACAATAACAGAAACAGATAATCAAATCTCAGTAGGTACTTCTAATATTGTAACTACTACGGTTACAAGCAGTGAAACTTTAGAGAATACTTCTAATAATTCTGCTATTAAAACAATGTTAATAGTAGTATTATCGACATTGATTGGTATGAATTTAAATACTCTTATAATAATATCCATAGATAAGAAATCAAGTTGATAACTAAACCTAGCTTTCAGACTCTTTTTAGCGTCTTTTTTTATCAAATGCTTGACGTACTAACTTAATTATGATATAATTATCTTAAGAATTTTACTGGATTCTAAAAAATTTAACATTAGGGTGATATTTTTATGACTGTCTACATAATTGCGGAAGTAATTATATTTGCATTAGCGTATCCATTTTGTATATATAAGCCTAACAAGATTAAAAACATATCTTATGTAGTGTTAGTGTTTATGTATCTGTTTGGACTATCTTACTTTAGGTATGGTATTGGCAATGACTACTTTTCTTATATCAATATATTTCTTAGAGCCGTACACTACGATTGGCAAGAGTGTCTTACCGACCAAATAGAACCTGGTTTTATGTTACTATGTAAGGTTATATCATTAGTAACTACCAACTACAAAACTATGCATGGAATCATGGCGTTTTTATGTTTAGCACCTACGGCGTATATCATAGCTAAGTATAGTAAGAACGTATGGTTATCGTGCCACCTGTACGTGTGTTTAACGTTCTACTATTCATCTATGAACTTTATACGACAGACTCTTGCGGCGACCATCATACTGTTAGCCTACAAATTTTTTATCGAAAGAAAGACTATACCTCTTATAATAGTGATAGTATTAGCTTCTACAATACACTTATCTGCACTATTAGTGATACCTATATATCTTTTAATAGCTTACATTAAACCTACTACTAAGATTCTATTTGGGGGCATGGTGATATTAGTACTATTGTACATATTCTCAAACAACATATTAAACTTAGTTGCTGAATTAATTCCAAGATATAGTGCATATTTAGATACTAAATATCTACTCTATGGATTAAGCCAAAAATACTTAGTAGTACCAATACTCTATATGCTATTAATGCTATTCGGATACTTTGAAGGTGGCTACGATAAGAAGAAGAATAGTTACATATTGGTAAACTCATCGATTATTACCTTTGGAATATGGTTCTTTATTACTAAACATTTTATTCTTGAAAGATTCTCTATATTTGTATACATCTTTGTACTGTTAGCAGTTCCCGATGTTATGGATACTCTAAAAGACTACTTCATAAAAGATGGTAAAAAGATATCTGGAAAGGTTAAATATTCTGTGCTTATGGTACTGGTGATAATCGTTGCTTTAGGATATAACATCTTTGGAATGGTTAGCGGTTTCCATGGAACTTTCCCATATGAAACATTCTTATAGTTTTACACTAAAAAGTAGATTCAATTAAGAATCTACTTTTTTACTGTATGCCAATAATTTACATATTACCCGTAAGGTGCATGATTATACTTATCGCTGAAAGTGGAGCAGTTTCACATCTTAGTATACGCTCTCCTAACCATATTGGAACTCCCCCATTAGATATTACTTTCTCAACCTCTTCTAAATCGAAACCACCTTCACTACCTATAAAGACTCCCACCGACTTAATACCCTTTAGACGTTCAGCAGAGAAACGTTCTCCACCGTTTTCATATAAGATATAGTTTAAATCGTTGAATTTCATAATTTCGATAGCTGTATCAAGAGTTACCATGCTATGAACTTTTGGAATAATTCCCCTCCCCGATTGCTTTGATGCACTTTCAGATATCTTTTCATAGCGTTTTAACTTCTTATTGAAATCCTTTTCAGTAGGACGAGATACACACCTACGAGTTAATACTGGAACTATCTCACTTGCCCCTAACTCAATAGATTTTTGTAAGATGGTTTCAAACTTATCACCTTTAGGGATAGCTTGAAATAGTATCAACTTAATGTTAGGTTCACTCTTACAGATATGTTTATCTATTAGGTTTAAAGTTACCATATCATCTGAAATACTTTTAATGGTGCAATTATAATCTGTTCCCTTACACGTTACTGTGATATTATCATCGATTTTCATTCTTAGTGAACGTCCAATGTGTCGAGCGTCATCACCTTGTATTATTATGTTGTTTTCATCTTCTACGTTTACAAAAAATCTAGGCATGATGTTTAAAATCCTTTCTATGTATCAAAATCTACAACTAAACTATTTATATTAATCTTTCTTAATATTAAAGAAATTCAAACCGTTTTGATAGGTAATATCTAAAACCTGTTGAGGTTCTAAACCTTTAACTTCTGCGACCTTTTCAGCCATTCTATATATCATAGAGGAGTCACAACGTTGTCCACGAAAAGGCTCAGGGGACATATAAGGGCAATCTGTTTCTAACATAAGCTTATCCATAGGCACTACTTCAAGTGATTTTATAGCCTTTTTAGAGTTTTTAAAAGTAATTACTCCAGTAAAACTTATATGATATCCCAACTTTAAGATATCTTTAGCGACCTCATGAGAGTAACTATAGCAATGCATAACTCCCTTAATCCCTTGATACTCTTTTAAGATTTCAAGGGTATCTTCACAAGCATTACGGGAGTGTATTATCACAGGTAGATTTAACTTTTTAGCAAGTTGCATCTGATTTCTAAATACTTCTCTTTGGAGTTCTGCGTTATAGCCCTCATAGTGGTAATCAAGACCAATTTCGCCGATAGATTTAATCTTATCAGAATTTTTTACTATTAAACTTTCTATCGTTTGGATATAATCTTTTTCAAGATTATCTAAATTTTCAGGGTGAATACCTGCTGAACAGTATATATAATCTCTTTGATTTGCCAACTTTAAAGCGTTGATACTATCTTGAATATCGACAGTAGCACACATAACTAACTTAACGCCTTTATTCATATGAATATCGTCCAAAAGCGATAGACTATCCTCTATAAAGGCATAGTCGGTATAGTGTGAATGTGTATCGAAAATATTTGAATACATAGATATATTTATCCTTTCTTTAGATTGTAACTCAATACTATTATACTACATTTATGAAATCAAAACAATAGGCAGATACTTTTAAATATCTGCCTAATATTTACATTTCGTCAAAGTCTATAATAAATAAAGCCTATATCAATGTAGAAAATCTTCAACATGGATAGTATTAACATGAAGTTTCATATTATCCATAATATCTAATACAGCCTTACCAGAATTCTGTTTGTATTCACCTATAGCATCTTGAAGATATATTAAAGGTTTACCAACATCTATAATATCCAATGCTGTGGATAAGATACAACAGTCAGCAACTACACCGCATATTGCCACTTTTTTATGGGAATCTATAAGCTCTTTTAAGATATCGTTCTTATAACAAGAGTATGTGGACTTATCTACTACGGGATACTCCTCTAGGTATGGTTTAAAGTTAGATATAATCTCATTTAAGAAAGTAGATTGATTAATATCATCATACTTTATATTGTAGTTCAACCAAGTACCCACAGGATTCTTAGAGGCTATAAACCTAGTAAACACAATATCGTAGTTTCTGTTAAAGTTTTCACATAGAGTTTGAATCTTAGGGATAATATCTAAAATATTGGCACACTGCCAAGGTTGTTTAGGTAGATAAGCATTTTGCATATCTATTATTAATAATAAAGTATCATGCATAGAGTACTCCAATCTGAATATAATCTATTTCCACAGTTCTATCTAATTAATAATTATCAACTATTTACTATTAAAGAATCAATTACTTCTATAGCCTTGTCAAGTTGAGTATCTTCTGTATCTTCCTCGGTTAGAGTCACTTCATAGTCTGGAGCTAAACCAACCCCATGATAGCATTCTTTACCTACTATATTATAGGTAGCTACGGTCAACACTACTGCTCCACCGTTACTTAAAGGTTGAGTAACTTGCATTACTCCTTTACCATAGGTATTTTCGCCAACCAATATAGAACCTTCTAGTTCACGCATAGCCGATGAGAATATCTCACCTGCACTAGCAGTCATGCCGTTAATTAATACCACACTAGGGACGGTAATGGTGTTATCGCTATCCGACTTTATGATGGTTTTAGTAGTACCATCTTTGTAGGTAGCCTCTGCGATATCGCCTTTAGGGACTAAATCATTTAAGCAACCTTGTACGGAAGTTGTATAACCACCAGTATTATTTCTAAGGTCGAAGATAAAAGCCTTAGCACCTTGGTCTAAAAGTTCTTGATATACGCTATTAAACTGCTCAGACGTGTTGGTATAGAAATGTGTAATTTGGATATATCCAATACTATTATCGAGCATCTTACCCACGGCGGTATCTACATCTATAACGGTTCTAGTAACGGATATGTCTAAAGTTTCATCATCTCTTAGTATTTCAATATCTACGGTAGTATTATCTTCTCCATCTTTTATTAAAGATATACTTTCCTCATAACCAGTTTCTACAACATCTTTTCCATCTATAGATTTAATGATATCTCCAACTTGAATACCTGCCTCTTCTGCTGGAGTATTTTCATTAACCTCTTGTACTTCAATGTAGCCATCATCTAAAAGTTTAACGGTTATTCCTATTCCAATGCTTTGACCTGCATCTTTAATCTGAGCCTTGTTGTACTCTTCAGAACTTTCATACCTAGAGTATTTATCATCTAAACTAGATATGTAACCACTAATAGCACCATCTAAGAGTTTCTCCTCATCGTAGTCAGTATAGAAAGAACTTTCCACAAAGGTTTCTGCCTGAAAGAAAGATTTTAAATCCTTTAGAGTACTATCCAAAGAGAACATAGACTTTCCATAAGATGCCATAGAGTATATATTAAGCACCATAATAGTCAATATAGCACCACATACTAACAATACTATGCTAGATGCCACCTCGTGACGAGAAGTTTTTAATTGAAACTTCTTAGTATCCTCTTCAATGTTCTGCGTATTCTGTAAACTTGTAGAGTTATCATGTTCTTTGTAATTACCCAATGCACACAACCTCTTTCTTTAATTTATGATAGGAATGGGAGCGGGTCAATCCTTTCACCATTCAGTCTAACCTCGAAGTGTAAGTGATATCCAGTAGAATAACCAGTAGTACCAACGTGTGCTATAACTTCTCCACGAGATACATACTGCCCTAAAGATACATCTATAGATTCACAATGCCCATATAGAGTAGCATAACCATTTCCATGGTCTATTATGACGTAGTTACCGAATCCGCCACCACAACCACAGCTAGAAGTCTTTGGATAGTTGTGTGTACAGTAGTTACTAACCAATATTACAGTGCCACTTTCAGCGGCTACTATATCAGCACCCATAACGTTCGTTCCCGATATATCTAAACCATAATGCATACCTTGACTATTCCAAGTTCTAGTTCCATAGTAATCTGTAATAGTATATATTCCAGGAACAGGCCAATTAAAGAACCCACTAGTTATATTGCTTGAATAATCTTCAGTAGTAGATTCAGTACTTGCGGTAACTGTAACGGTATCTACCGATGGTACTTGAGTAGTTACGGTAGTGTTCTTAGCCTCTTCCTCTTTTTGAGAGATACTTTCGGAAATGCTTTCCGATATGGATATACTTTCACTCTCTGATATACTCTCACTCTCGGAAATACTTTCACTTTCGGCTATACTACTTTGAATGTAATAGTCCTCAATAGCTTTCTGTATCTTTTTTTCCTCTTCTTCCTGTTCCTTTTGATATTGCTCTAAAGATTCTAAATCAGAACTTAAAGCATCTTGTTCTAAGGATATCTTATCCAACTCATTTTGAGTGTTCTTATAATCTTCTGAGAGGTCATCTAATATTGAATTAAACTCATCACGCTTATCAGAAAGTGTAGACTTTTTTTCTTCTAATTCTTCTTTAGCCTGAGATAGTATCTCCTCATCTTCGTTGTAATCTCTAATCTGTGACCTTAAAGTTTCCATAAGAGCGTTGTCATGACTAGAGATTCTACTTATAAACTCCATCTTAGAGAGAACATCGAAAAAGTCTGTAGAACCCATCAATACCGATGCAAAACTATCATTACCAGAGATATACATAGCTCTAAGACGTTTCTTAAACTGTTCCATATTAGTATCTATGTTCACTTGAAGTGATTCCATCTCATCTTCAAGATATTCAATATCGGCATTTAAAGAATCTATCTCTTCATTTATTAAAGTAAGTTGATTTTCCACATAGGAAATATTTTCCTGTTGCAAGTCAATCTTGTTGGTTAAAATCTCTTGATACTGTTGTTTTAAAGCCTCATCATCTTGAGATTTTTCTAAGTCGCTCTTAACATCTTCAATCTGTTTCTGTAGATTTTCAATCTCTTCTTGATTAGCTACCTTTAAATCTTCCATCTCATTAATAGAGAGGGTATCATCTTCGGTAGAAGTTGCGTAAGTTCCTAAGGTGTTGAATATAAACATTGAAAAAGCCAATGCTACTATTATAGCACAATTTTTTCTTTTCATATATATATCCTTTCAAACAATCAATATTTTAGATTAAACTTTTATATGCTTTCTAGTACTCAATACACTGCCAAAAGCACCAATTATGCAACCAATTGCTAGATAGAACACAATAACCTTTAAAAGTATATCGGAAAGGTTTATAAATCCACCCACACCTATAATATTCCATAAAGACATATCCATAGTTATAGCCTCTAAGAGTGAATTATATCCAAACCAAGTTATGACTAAAGCTAACATTCCACCTATCAAACCAGTAGTAAAACCTTCTATAAAGAAAGGAACTCTTATGAATATGTTAGTAGCACCTACATATTTCATTATGTTAATCTCTTTCTTTCTAAGCAATACACTAGCCTTAGTGGTGTTAGATATTATTATCATGCACACTACTACCAACGCAATGAACAGAACTGTAGATATTATAGATATGGTTCTTTTTAGCTGAGTCAACATATTTGCTAAATCGTATGGAGCTTTAACCTTATATATATAGTTCAAAGAGTTTATCTCAGCAACGGTCTGCGACAGTTTAGATGTATCCACTACCTTAATTCTATAGGTATTAGGTAGAGGATTATCGTTGCCAAGTGATTCAAAGACTTCTTCAAAGCCACTCATACTTTCTATATAACTTTGTAGAGCCTCTTCTTTAGAGTACAAGGTTACACTTTCCACATTGTCAATAGATAGTAACTTTTCACCAAGTTCATCGATATCTGCTTGAGTCATATCATCGTTTAAAAAAGCTTCTATCTCATTAGTATCCTCTATACCCCCGATAAGCTTATTTACGTTCATAACGAACAGTGTAGAAAAACCTATCAACAGCAGTGATACCGATATCACACATATAGATGCAAAGGTCATCATAAGATTTTTCCTAATGTTATTTAACCCCTGCGATATTAAATATAATAGATTACTTAAAGTCATATTGCACCTCAAAAGCGTTAGTAAACTCAATAGAATTGTCATTGTTTATGCTAATCTTAGATTTTTGAACATCGCTATTAGCCTCTACATAGTCATCGAACACTATAATGCCATCATCTATGTTTATAACTCTGCCACCGAAGTATCTAACCATGTCATGTTCATGAGTAACCATAAGTATGGTAGTACCACACCTATTGATATTCTTAAGCATTTCAACAATTTCATATGACATATTAGGGTCTACGTTACCAGTAGGCTCGTCAGCAATTATCAACTTTGGGTCATTAGCTAAAGCCCTAGCTATGGCTACTCTTTGCTGTTCACCACCAGAAAGTTCATTCGGATAGGACTTTATCTTATCCATTAAGCCAACGAGGTCTAAAACGTAAGGAACTCTCTGTTTGATGTATTTATTAGGTCTGTTAGTAACTCTAAGGACGAATGCCACATTATCGTAGACGGTCATATTTGGAATAAGTCTAAAGTCTTGAAAGACTACTCCAATAGTTCTTCTAAACTGAGGAACTTTCTTAGGGCGTAACCTATTCAAATTATATTCATTAACTATTATAGAGCCACTATCAGCGTCTATCTCTTTCAGTAGTAGCTTTATTAGAGTACTCTTACCAGCACCAGATGAACCAACGACGAACGCAAACTCGCCATCATCTATACGTAATGTAACATCTTTTAAGATATCCGTTCCCTTTTGATATGAAGCCGTTACATTAAATAACTCTACCATATAAACTAACACCTCATTATATAAAGTATGTTATAGTTTTATGTTACTTTCATGAAACTATAAACATCTAATCCAATACAGTTAAATTGCCTGACATACTTTAAATATAGATAATAATTAAGTACATCAGGCAGTTATATTAAACGAACACAATTTTAAAATTAAAACTTCATAGGGTTTGCAGATAGATACTTTTTAACCATAAGAGCAATCTTAAATATAATAGCATGGTCAAACTCTCTAAGGTCAAGACCCGTTAGCTTTTTAATCTTTTCCAGACGGTATACTAAAGTATTCCTATGAACGAACAACTTTCTTGAGGTTTCAGAAACGTTAAGATTATTTTCAAAGAACCTTTGAATGGTAAATAGCGTTTCATGGTCAAGAGCCTCAATACTACCACGTTTAAAGACCTCTTGTAAGAAAGTTTCACAAAGTGTAGTAGGCAGATGATATATTAACCTAGCAATACCTAGATTATCATAGCTAACTATAACCTTGTCAGTATCAAAGACCTTACCAACCTCTAAGGCTGTCTGAGCCTCTTTAAACGAACGAGCCAACTCTTTAACACCAGTTACTATAGTACCAATACCAACGTTTACTCTAGTATAGAACTCTGAGCTAAGGGTATCAGCAATAGAACGAGCCAACTTTTCCAAATCCTTAGATTCCACTGAACTCTTAACCTCTTTAACGAGGACTATATCCGTTTCAGTGATATTGAACACAAAGTCTTTGCTCTTATCTGGGAAGAGGTTTTGAATAACATCATAAGCAGAGATATCATTAGCAGAAACTATTCTAATTAAGAAAGCCACTCTTGAAACCTCGGCATTGAAATGAAGTTCCCTAGCCTTGATAACTATATCACCTGGAAGAATATTATCCAAAACAACATTTTTGATAAAATTATTTCTATCATACTTTTCATCGTAATACGTTTTTATGTTAGATAATGTAATAGCCAAAAGACTAGCATAACGAGAAGCATTTTCATCAGTACCTTGGACGAACACTGCGAACTCTGGTTTTTGATGAGTACCAAAAGCTCTGTAAGTATAGCCATCTCTAACGAAAGTTTCGTGTGGCTCATTTAAATCTATAGACACATATTCCGAAGTAGAACCAATCTTAGTTAGGTCGCTACAAGCGATAATAGTAGCTTGTTCATCTATAACACCAATAGTAGCATCTATAACATCACGCATTTGATGAATCATATTCTGGAAAAGCCTATTCGACATTTATGATAACAACTCCCTTTAAAATTAGAATTATATATAATCAATATACAGTTAGACTGTTAATCTGTTCATATACTACAAATTAATTATACCATAGCAGTGTGAATTTGTCAACATTTTTTTAATGTGTAGCATTGGAAATTTGTGCGTTATGCATATAGTGAATGTTCCCTGCTTAAGCATCTACCCTTAGATACTTTCTCAAAATATTTTTTTAAAATTTCTTGACATATTCGGAAATGTATGATAT
>JAJQGV010000066.1 GCA_021200215.1 Ruminococcus sp.
TTCCTATACTTCTATACCATAGTATGATATTACTAATACTTTTGTGAGAACTTTTTTTATCTAATTTCAGTAATAATCCCCCACCTAAAAAGATGAGGGATTATTTTTTTTAATCTAGCCTTTAACTATTAACTTTTTATGCACTATTATGAACCCTATGATGCCTAGTAACATTGTAATTAATCCCACAGCAGTTATTACCTTAATATTTTTCCAACTTTGAGTATGTATAACATATGGTAGAACTTCTTCATCTATAAGGCTTTGGTCAGTAGTGGAAAAGTAGTTAGTAGTTTCTGCCCACGAGTATAGAAAATCTTTTAGTTCATCGTCTAAGGGGAACACTTTTCCATCGATATTTAATGATGTGAAAGTATCTTCAATCTCTTGGTTGAGATATTGACAAGTCTGTTGAAATATTCTATCAAGGGTGTTAATTTCATTAGTATTGCCAGTGGCAACCAACACATACTTTCCCGACTTTATAGGCACTAGGTAGTAAATAATCTTAGAGTTACTAAAAAGTTCTGTAGAATATGATGTTGCAACGCTATCAATTACGTAGTAAATGTCACCACTTACAAGTATACCATCATGGAACTTAGAACTATCCACATCGTTGATATCTAAAGGTTCAGTAGATACTATCTTAGTACAATCTCCTATACCTGAGAATAACATTATCGCTCCAGATACTATAAGTACCACACACAATAGGTACAACATACGCTTTATTAATGTAGTCATAATACGAATACGCCTTTCTTAGAGTAAAAAATATACTACTAAGTTACATTATACCATACATTATTACCGATTGCAATGAATTTTTAAAATTAAAGTGGTAAATCTTTCTTACTGAACTTTACTGCACCGATAACATAACTACATACTGCAACGGCTACAAGTACTAAAAGTTTCCATACAAATGCTGTATCAACGCTGTCTGTTCCTACAGTTGATAGTGCTTCAACATCGTAAAGACCAACAAGTGTAAGCTTATTAAAGATGCTAAGTTCTTCAACACCCATTCCAGTGTTGACCATATTTTCAGAGCCAAACATTCCAATCATGGAAGCAAGAAAGAACCATACTGTAAGTCCCCCACCGACTCCCATAGCTTTTTTACTCTGCGAGAACCAACAACTTGCAAGATAACAGATACCACAAACAGCCTCAACAAGAATGTACATTCCAATGAAAAGAGCAACTATAGACTTTGCATTCACTGTATCAAAGAACAGATAGGTTGTAAAAAGCCTTGTTGCTCCAACGATACCTAGAACGATAAGTGGAACGACTATCATAAAAATCATCTGTGTAATGGCAACGGCTGAACGTTTCGTTGGAGTCGAAAGAACATATGCCATTGAACCTCTGTCAACCTGTTCAGCAATAAGTCCATTTGCAAGAATTACAATCAGAATGAAGATTGGAAGTAAACCTGCAAGGGTATAATACATTTGATTCATCATTGCCGATGTATCCATCTCACTCATCTTTTCAATCATTTCAGAGTCAACACCCATAATTTCAAACGTAACGTTTAGCATTTCTTGAATGGATAAATCTTCATCACTAAAAGCACCCTTTTGTTGTGCTAGTGCGTAGGAATATTCAAACTGTGTTACGTATGTATCAAGGCTGATATTGGACTGCGTAAGACCATCGATAACCTTTTGGAAATCCTCTACACTAAAATCCATATCCGATTGTGAATTGAGCATTTCAAATGCCGTTTCATACGTTTCGGTATTATCTCCCGATATAAAATCCTCATAGGAAAGTTCTAAGCCAGTCATACTATTGTATGTTGCAAATGAACCTAAATACCCGTAAAAATCCTGTTGATATTCAGTTACATCAACGTTTGATTTTTCCGTTTCCATCATGCTAATAGCATAGTTCATAACGTTTCCCATAAGCACCATTACAAGGGTTATTGCAAGAATTAAAACCCAGTTCGATTTTATATTTTGGTGCATTAAAGGTCTTGAAAAGAATTTTGTTACTTTTCTATCTGTTTCCATTCTTATTACCCTCCTTATATGCTCTCATAAACTCTTTTTGCAGTGACAAGTGTGTTTCCTGCAAATTAATCACCTTGTATACTTTCAATTCTCTAAAAAAGATGTTGAGTTTTTCTGTAGGAACATCTATACAGCAGATTCCATTTTCAACCTTTTCTGTATGAAATGTAGTATTTTTTAAGAACCTTTGAAGTTCATTACCATTTGCAAATTCAATCTTAAACTCTTTCTTGCTTGGGTGACGTAAATCGTAAAGCGATACTGTTTCTATGATGTAACCGTTTCTTATCATTGCAACCCTATCGCAGACAGCCTCAATTTCCTCAAAGATATGGCTTGACATGAATATTGTGTGTCCCTTGTCACGTTCCTCTCTAATTAAGTCGATAAACGCATCACGCATAAGTGGGTCAAGACCTGTTGTAGGCTCATCGAGAACGAGTATTTCTTTTTCACCCATAAGAGCAGCAACTATAGCAGTTTTCTGTTTCATACCTTTTGACATTCTTTTCAATTTTGCAGTTGGGTCAAGCTGTAAAAGTTCGATAACATGATTCATATATTTAAAATCCTTAACGCCAAGATATTCTGCTTGTGATTTAAGG
>JAJQGV010000087.1 GCA_021200215.1 Ruminococcus sp.
ACCTACAAGAGTTAATATCTAAAACTTTAGAACTAAATCAAAGATTCGGTAACGGTGTGGACATTACTTTGGGAGCATTAGTGGATACTTGGAATATCAACTCGGACACCCCTAAGATTCCTACCGACAGTGAGATATCACACGCTTTGGAAACTATAGGTATTGAAAATATTTCCCTAACCGAGGATAGCATATCATTGTTAAATAATTGTATCTTAGATGTGGGTTCTGTGGCTAAAGGTTACACTTTAGATGTTATATGTACAAATCTAAACAACTATATGGTCGATAGTGCTTGTATCTCAATGGGTTCCTCGACACTATTATATAGTGTTGATAACTATTCCATTGGAATTCGCTCCCCTAGTGATACGAACTCTATAGCGTGTAAGTTTATCGTTAATGGTACGGGATACATTTCCACATCTGGTGGATATGAACGCTATATGGAAATAGATGGAGAAAAGTATTCACATATCTTAGACCTATCTATTGGCAAGCCTACTACCACAGATTTAACTTCCGTTACTGTATATACTGACAGTGGTATTAAATCGGACTTTCTTTCAACATTGATATACATAGGCGGTACTAAAAACATCTACAACCATATAAATGCTGAAGATTATAAGATTATAGCTATAGACGATAAGAATAATATCTACATTAGTAAAGGTTTAGACTATCAAATTTTAGATAGTTCTCTAAATTTAATTCAATAGGCATATATTATATAGAAGAGAAAAATCTATTAGAGTATGAGTATTTAAAACCTATTAAATAATATCCTAAAGTTATGGATTTTAAATATATTTATATTTCTATATTAATTTTGAGGAGGTTATTATTTTGAAGAGATTAAATTCTGTACATCTTAAACACTGCAAGAATACAGAAGATTGTTCCGTTGAAAGACTTCCATTACCTAAGATTGTTAAAATTCCTATGTCTATGCACATGGGAGCTCCTTGCAATCCATTAGTTAAGGTAAAAGACCAAGTCTTTGTAGGTACTAAAATAGGGGATACCGATGCTTTTATGTCTGCACCTATACACTCTAGTGTATCTGGAACGGTTAAGGCTATTAGTGACTATCTAATGGCAAACGGTAGAACTTGCAAGATGGTTGAGATTGAAACCGATGGTAATCAAACCGTTGATGAGAACATAAAGCCTATAAACCTATCGGATAGAGCTAGTTTTTTAAAGTCTGTTCGTGAAAGTGGTGCAGTCGGTCTAGGTGGTGCAGGATTCCCCACTCACATTAAGTTAAATCCAAAGACACCTATAGATATTCTAGTAGTAAACGGTGCTGAATGTGAGCCATACATAACTTCAGACTATAGACTTATGCTCGATAATCCTAAACGTATTCTAGGCGGTATCAAAAAGGTAATGAAGGTTTGCGGTATTCCAAAGGCTTGTGTAGGAATAGAAGCTAATAAACCTCAAGCTATAGCTAAGTTTAAAGAACTTACTAAGGATATGGAAGAGATTGAAATACATGAGTTGCCATCTACATATCCACAAGGTGCAGAAAAGGTTTTGATATACTCAACTACGGGTAGAATAGTCGCAGAGGGTGAACTTCCATCTGACCAAGGTGTAATAGTTATGAACGTATCTACAGCAGGATTTTTGCAAAGCTACTTTGAAACTGGTATGCCTCTAGTAGAAAGAACTCTTACTATAGATGGTTCAGCGGTAAAGAAACCTTGCAATATCACCGTACCTATAGGTACACCTATACGTGATGCCTTAGAGTACGCTCAAACAGATATTGAAAGCATAAACAAGTTAATTATGGGTGGCCCTATGATGGGTATGTGCGTATACTCTGTAGATAGTCCTATAATAAAAATGAACAATGCCATACTCGCTTTGAATGACTACGTTCCACCAGTTACTACAGATTGTATTAAGTGCGGTAGATGTATCAAGGCGTGTCCGTTTAATCTAATGCCTAGAGAGATTGAATTAGCTTACAAGACTAAAAATGTATCACAACTACAAAAACTAAAGGTTGGATTGTGTATGAACTGTGGTTCTTGTACCTATGTATGTCCTGCAAAGCGACCTCTTGCAGAAACTAATCAACTTGCTAAGGGTTTATTACCTAGAAGATAGTATTTACACTTACAGAAAGGATTGTTTTTATTTTGAGTAAGAATTTAACAGTAACATCATCACCACATAGACGTGATAGTATCTCTACACAGAAGATTATGCTTATGGTGATTATAGCACTATTACCATCTGTAGTGGCTAGTGCAATATATTTCGGTGGTAGAGCCATATTATTGATTGCCGTATGCGTCGCTACCTGTGTATTGACTGAGTTTATTTGCAGAAAACTAATGAAGAGAAATCAAACTATTTCCGACCTATCAGCTTGTGTAACGGGTATCTTGTTAGCGTTAAACTTGCCCGTAACACTTCCAATATGGGAGGCGATTATAGGTTCGTTCGTTGCTATTGCAGTGGTTAAGCAACTCTTTGGAGGTATTGGACAGAACTTTGCTAATCCAGCTATAGTAGGAAGAATAGTCTTAATGCTATCATTTACCGCCGATATGACTACTTGGGCAATACCTAAATATTATCAAGCTAGTGAGGGAGTTATAACTGGAGCTACTCCATTAGTTAGTGGTGATTCCTCTTATATGGATTTATTCCTCGGTAACGTTGGCGGTTGTTTAGGTGAAACCTCTGCATTGGCTATATTAATCGGTGGATTGTTCTTAATAGTCATGAGGGTTATTACACCATCTGCACCGATATCATTTATTGGAACTGTAGCTCTATTGACATTTATCACTGGTGGAGATGTTTTATATCAAGTGTTGGCTGGTGGATTATTACTAGGTGCTTTCTTTATGGCTACAGATTACTCTACTACACCTATTACAGAAAAGGGAAAGATTATCTTTGGTATAGGCTGTGGAATTATTACTTTTGTAATTAGAAACTATGGTGGATATCCTGAGGGTGTATCATTCTCTATACTACTTATGAATATATTAACTCCTTACATAGATAGATTGACTATGACTAAACCTGTTGGAGCTAAATATCCAGAAAAAAATAAAGAGGAGGTTTCTAAATAATGGATAAGATTAAACCTACTCTAGTATTAACTTTAATATGTATAATAGTTAGTTGTCTATTAGTATTTGCAAACGCTATCACTAAAGATAAAATCGTTCAAGCTGAACAACAAGCCTTGAACGAAAGTTTGGTAAGTGTACTCGGTGAGGGAACTAATCCAAAACAGTCAAGTTACACTACTAATGATTCTACCGTAAACGGTATCTATACAGATGATAAAAATCAAGTTGCCTTTGAAATGACCGTTGACGGATACTCTAAAGGTGGATTGTATCTACTAGTAGGCATAAATGAAAGTGGTGAAGTTTCTGGAGTATCTATTATCACGATTACCGAAACTAAAGGTCTTGGAACTAAAGTTCAAGATGATAGCTTTATCTCTCAATTTATAGGTGCTACCGATACTAACTATACTTTTGAAAAGATTACTGGTGCAACATTCTCATCTAATGGTATGAAGTCCGCAGTAGATACCGCTTTAACTATATATAATGAACATAAGGAGGAAATCTTAAATGGCTGATATTAAACAACATTCCAATTGGTATGAATTTACCAAAGGTTTGATAAAAGAAAATCCTAACCTAGTATCATTGTTAGGTATGTGTCCCACTTTGGCAGTAACCACAGAGGCAATAAACGGCATAGGTATGGGTTTAGCTACTACTTTTGTATTAGTAGGCTCTAACCTAGTAATATCGTTACTTAAAAATGTAATACCTAAACAGGTAAAACTTCCAGCATACATAGTAATTATAGCTGGATTTGTTACAGTTATAGAAATGCTAATGCACGGTTTTATACCGTCTTTATACTCTGCATTAGGTAATTTTCTATCTTTAATAGTAGTAAACTGTATCATACTAGGTCGTGCTGAGATGTTCGCTAGTAAGAATAAAGTATTGCCATCCATTTGTGATGGTCTTGGCATGGGATTAGGTTTTACACTATCACTAACTTTGATGGGTTCTATTAGAGAATTAATAGGCTCTGGAAGTATATTCGGAATTAGTTTAGGTATTCCACAATCTATGACTTTATTCATAATGCCCGCAGGAGGATTTTTTGTACTAGGCATGATTATTGCAGTAATCAACAAGGTTGCTAAGAAAAAACCCCCTCAAGAGATGGGTTGTAAGGGTTGTCCTAATGCTAGTACTTGTAAAGGAAATGGAGGTTGTGAGCAATAATGGGAACATATATTACTATAATGCTATCGGCAATATTAACTGATAACTATGTACTATCTAAGTTTATGGGAATATGTCCATTTTTGGGGGTATCTAAAAAGTTAGATAGTTCTGTAGGTATGGGAGTAGCAGTTATATTTGTAATGGCTTGTGCCACTTTAATAACGTATCCTATATATACATACCTACTACTTCCAAACGGTTTAGAATATCTAAGAACTATGGCTTTTATCTTGATTATTGCCCTATTCGTTCAACTAGTTGAGATTATCTTAAAGAAGGTAATGCCACCGTTATATAGTATGTTGGGTGTGTATCTTCCCTTGATTACTACCAACTGTGCTGTATTAGGTGTTACTCTTGATAATATTGATAGTGGTTATACTTATATGCAATCTGTATTTAATGCAATCTGCGTGGGTATTGGTTTTACTCTAGTATTGATAATCTTTTCTGGAGTACGTTCCAAATTAGAAACTGCCGATATCCCTGAAACCTTTAAGGGAGTTCCTAGTACTTTAGTAGCTGGTGCAATAGTATCTTTGAGTTTTATGGCTTTCAGTGGTATGTAAGGTTCAAGGTTCAAGAAAGGGTTTAAATATAATGGCATTCATATCAATGGTCTTTGTAGGAATGTTTCTACTATTCATTCTTGGTTATTTTATCACTATGATAGTATTCCTTGTGTTAGGAATAATAAAACATAAGGAAAAAAAGAAATCTTCTAAAGTGTTTTTTATACTATTTGGAGTACTACTCATTGTATTTATATTAGGCACGTGCTTAATATTTTTTCCTAACTAAATAAATCTTATAGAAAGGATTTGATTTTTAAATATGTCTTTTACTACACATATACTTCCCGTGTTGTTATTCGCCATATTGGGAATACTCACAGGAGCGTTATTAACGATAATATCTAAAGTGTTTGAGGTTAAGGTAGACGAACGCATAGAACAGATTAGCGAGGCTTTACCTCAAGCAAACTGTGGAGCTTGTGGCTTTGCTGGTTGTGGTGACTATGCTAATGCTATTGTTACTAAAGGTGTACCCACTAATCTATGTAAGCCAGGTGGTGCAGATGCTTCCACTAAGATTAGTGAAATTATGGGAACGATAGCTGAAGAAAGTACTCCAGAATGTGCAGTAGTCCACTGTAATGGTACTTGTGAGGCATCATCTAAAAAGTTCGATTTTATAGGTGTAGATAGTTGTGTATCTGCTAAGAGATTCTATGGCGGTACTGGAGCTTGTACATATGGTTGTCTAGGTCTAGGCGACTGTATAAAAGTATGTGAATATGGAGCGATATCTATAGTAGATGGTATCGCAAAGGTAGATAAATCTAAATGTGTGGCTTGTGGAAAGTGTACAAAGGCTTGTCCAAATGGAATAATCTCAATTAAAAAGATTTCTAACCATGTTGATGTGCTATGTTCATCTCACGATAACGGAAAGAATACCGTAACAGCTTGTAAGAACGGCTGTATAGGTTGCAAGATGTGTGAAAAGAAATGTCCTAACGGTGCTATTACTGTAGAAAATTTCTGTGCTAAAATAGATTACTCTAAGTGTACTAGTTGCGGTGAGTGTATCACGGCTTGTAAACGTGGAGCAATAAAATCTTGTTTGCAACTACAGAACGTTACAGAAACATCTAAGGTGTAATATAGTAAATTTATAGCGTAATAAAGAAACTCCTTGTAGATAGAATATCTATAAGGAGTTTTCTATGTTGGTACATATATAGATTATCTTTCACGCCAAGTCTTTCTATACTTAAATGGAGTTATATCTTCAGAGGCTTTGAACTGTTTATTAAAGTAACTAGTATCATAGAATCCACATACTTCGGATATCTCATCTATAGGCTTATTGGTAAAACGTAGCAGTTGTTTAGCATAGTTTATCCTACAAGATATTATGTACTTAGATATGGTAACTCCATAAGCCTTTTTGAACTCTTTAGTTAAGTAGAATTTACTCATGCAGAATAGTTCACACAGATTTTCAAGGTATATTTCATTAGTAAAGTTTTTATCTAAATAGTCTTTAACTTCGCTTAAACTCTTAGATGCCTTAACGGTATAATCCATATCACTCCTTTTAAAGGTTAGAGTAAGCGTCAATAGGTCGGTAATAAGTTGAGAGGTCTTAATTTCGGTATAAGCATCAGGCTTTTGATTGATATCAATGATACGTCTAAGTATCTCTTCAAAAGGATATAGATTATTAGGTTTTATAACGTTGATAAAAGTTTCTTCAAAGCACTTGTAATATCCCCTAGCGGTAGGGCCATTAAAGTGTATCCATAGAAGTTCCCAAGGGTCGTTAAGGTCACTCTCGTAAAGATGAGTATTAAGACAATCTATAAAGAAACAGCAACCCTCAGATACATTAAATCGACGTTCTTTATAGGTTAGAGTACCTTTACCTTTCAATACTATTACGAATAGTAAAGAATCTAAGTTTTCTCTATTAGTATGATATTCATCTGTAACCTTTATGTGACCTACTTCTTGAACGTAAAAGAATGTACTCTTAGCCAATGCACTAGTAGTGCATATTAGTCTTATAGAGTCTTGTGAAACATTTTTGTTATTCCAAAGTTGAACATTTTCTTCCATTAATTCCACCTCTTTATATTGGAGTATTATTATTTAAGATATTTACTACTTTATAGTATCTATACGCATAGAAATATCAAAGCACTTAACTGAATGGGTTAATGCACCTAAGGATATAATATCCACACCAGTTTCAGCAACCTTTCTAATATTTTCAGCAGTAATATTTCCAGATGCTTCAAGCTTAGCTCTGCCATGTACTAGTTGAACACACTCAGCCATCTGTTCACAAGACATATTATCTAACATGATAACGTCTGCACCAGCAGATAGAGCCTCTTTTAGTTCGTCTATAGTGCGAACTTCAACCTCTATCTTTACCATATGACCAATCTTTTTTCTTAGTGCCTGCACTGCTGGAGTAATTCCACCATAGGCATCTATATGATTATCTTTTAGCATAGCACCATCGGATAGGTTATACCTATGATTCTTACCCCCACCAACGGTAACAGCATACTTCTGTAAGGCTCTTAAACCAGGTAAAGTCTTTCTAGTATCGGTGATTTGAGCATTAGTACCTTGAACCAACTCAACACATATATTAGTAGCAGTAGCTATTCCCGACATATGTTGCAAGATGTTCAAAGCAGTTCTTTCACCTTTCAATAGAGTAGCAGTATTGCCGTTCATCTTAGCGATGATATCGCCCTTATTAACCTTAGTGCCATCTTGAATTAAGGTTTCAAATTCAACATCACCACCAACGATTTCAAATACACGCTTAGCAATATCTATGCCACAAAGTACACCAGTATCTTTAGCGATATAGTAAGCGTTGCTAGTATGTCCTTGAGGAATTAGATAGTCTGTAGTAACGTCTAAATAGTTAATATCTTCACTAAGAGCAGTATTTATAATACTATCTATGTAATTTTTAGTCAACTTCATAAGAAAGACCTCCTAAATAACTTCTTTTAATATTAAATAAGCCATAGTAACTAGCGATTTAGCTTCAACATAATCATTATCTACGATAAAATTACCTTCAGCGAATAGTTTTTTAAGTTCCTTTATGCGTTCAAATCCCTCTACTGCCGACTTTTTATCTGGAATGACAAAGTAACTTTTCTGCATTATGTGTCTAACTTCCGTTCTAATTCCATGAGGAACTTTTATTGCATCTGTAGGCTGTATAAACTCAAACTGTTCAAAATCTTTTGGAGCAGATAGAACTTTAGAGTTTATATCACTAGCACCACGCCTAGAGAATACTAAAGCCTCTAATAGAGAGTTACTAGCTAATCTGTTATTACCATGTACACCAGTATGAGAACACTCACCAACAGCATATAGATTGTTTATCTTAGTTCTAGCGAAACTATCTACGTTAATACCTCCCATTAAGTAATGCTGACATGGATATATAGGTATTCTGTCTTTAGTTAAGTCATAGCCTTGTTCTAAAAGGTTCTTATATATCATAGGGAAACGATTCTTTACGAACTCTGGGTCTTTATGTGAAATATCAAGGTAGAAGTCAGAAGAGTTAGTCTTTTTACTCTCTAGCATAATGGCATGAGATACTACATCTCTAGGAGCTAACTCTAAACGTTCATCATAGTTCTGCATAAACCTTTCACCATTACAGTTAAGCAGATAAGCTCCCTCTCCTCTTACAGACTCTGAGATTAAAAAGCATTCTCTAGTATGTTTATTATTAAAAGCAGTTGGGTGGAACTGTATAAAGTTTAAATTTTTAATATCTGCACCGAGTTCATAAGCCATCATAATGCCATTACCAGTAGCAATAGCCGAGTTAGTAGTATACTCATATAGTCTACCAATGCCTCCAGTAGCCAATATCAAGAAGTGACAGTTGTATGTTTTGTGTACATCATCTTTAAGAATATCTGTTGAAAACCCTGTAGATGTCTTCTTAACATTACATAATAGAGCGTTATCCATAATGGTAACATTTTGCATAGTTTGAACCTTGGCGAGTAACTTCTTAACCACTTCGAAACCAGTAGCATCTTTATGATGGAATATTCTATTCTTAGAGTGTCCACCTTCTAAGGTTCTATGTAGAGAGCCGTCAGGATTCCTATCGAAATCCACACCTAGCTGAATGATGTGTTCAATATCCTTACAAGCCTCACTAACCAATATATGTACCGTATCAATATTATTTTTAAAGCCACCTGCAATGAGAGTATCATTTTGGTGTAGACTTATATCATCATTAGGAGATTTATACACTCCAGCAATACCGCCTTGTGCCAAAGCTGAGTTACACAAAGTAAGCTCGTTTTTGGAAATAAGTAGTACTTTAAGGTTAGGGTCTAGGCTAATAGCAGAGTATAAACCACTCGCACCAGTACCCACAATAATGACATCATAATTGTTCTGTACCATAATTATCTTTCCTTTACTTGCATTTAAATATACATTGTTTAGATATAGGGAGTAAAAACTATAAATATACAATTAACATTGTAATAAGTATATCATAAAGTTATGAATTTTTTATGAACAACACTATTAAAAATACAAAAGTTTAAAGTATAAAGAAACGGCTCACAGTAGATGTGAGCCGTTATAATATCTAAAACTATAGGTTAGATTAATTAGAATCAGGACCTAAATCATCGATTAAACCTAGTAAGTACTGCTTGAGTTTTAGTAAGTCATTAGACTTAACATCATCATCATGAGTTACATCGGCATTGATTAGACCTTGTGCAGAAACTTCAACGTCAAGACCTAATAAGTACTGTTTAAGTAGTAGTAGGTCATTAGACTTAACAGAACCGTCTACATTAACGTCACCCCATAGAGGGTCAGTTTCATCATTAGTAGTAGTAGTATCAGAAGCAGTAGTTGTAGCGGAAGTAGTAGTAGTATCAGAGGTAGTAGTAGTTGTATCGGAAACAGTAGTTGTAGAAGAAGTAGTAGTTGTAGTAGTTGTAGTAGTTTCAGTTACAGTTACAGTAATAGTATCAGTAGAGCCATCTTCACCAGTTACAGTAACGGTTACAGTACCAGCAGAAACACCAGTTACAGTACCATCAGAGCCAACGGTAGCGATGCTTTCATCAGAGGAAGTGAAACCACTAGCAGTACCTGTAAATGGTAGCTTTTCAGATTCGCCAACTTCAATTTCAATAGAATCTTCAGTGAATTCAACACCATCTTCTTCAGAAGTAGTTGTTTCATCTGGAGTTAAGTTAGGGAATAGTGTAGCCATAACACCGTTAGCCATTAGGGCATCACCTTCGTGCCAGAATCTGTGATAAGTCCAAGTTACATCGCTAACAGTACCGTTGTCATATGCTTCTTTAAGTCTATCATAGTCAGGGTCGTTAGTATAAGCAGTACGTAGGCTGAAGAATGTAGCACCACTTTCAATCTTATCACCGTTAGGCATTGTACCACTATAGCTAGATGGAACATATACTTCTTGTTCAAAGAAACGAGTTAGGTTACCGTTAGTATCAACCATAGTTAGACCAATATCATCACGGCAAGTATCCCATTGATAGTCTAGCATCTTCTTAGCATAACCTAAAGCTCTTTCGCCAATATCACTAGATGCGATTAACTCATCAGCACTCTTAGTAGTATTAGTATCAACGCCCTTAGCTGCAGCGTAGTAGATTAAACCATTTGCCCAAGATGCAGTAGAACCAACTTCTTGACCATAGCCTTCAATCTCGCAAGTTAGGTTAGTGTTGTCTTGAACAGTACCTGTCCAAGTTTCAGGTTGACCATACCAAACTAATGAAGATGGTATAGCCCAAACTTCTTCAGTATTATTAGGAGTAACACCATACTCTGCTAGAGTTGCAATAGCTTCATCATCGAACTTAATGTTTTCAAGTGACCATTCAACCCAGTTGTCCATGATTCTTTCACAAGCTTGTTCAACAGACATATTACCAGCAACGGTAACACCACTAGTATCACCGATTTGAGCAACTTCATAGTAAAGTTCAGATATACGTTGTAATGCCCAAACTTGGTTACCAATCCAGTGGTTAGAACCTGGGTCTGCGTATACTGGGTGTTCAAGATATATCATATCATAGAAAGTAGATGTTATTAACTTGTTACTTTCACCTCTTGGATTACCATCACTATCAAGGTCAGCAGTGTATGTATAACCGTTAGAGTAATCTTCATAACGACCGTGTAGTGAGTTTGTAGCACCACCAGCGATAGGGCCATCGGAAGATTGTAACCATAGGTAGAATTCAAGTTGTCTTTGTAGAGAAGTCTTGTAGTCTTCTGTAGCATTGGTAGCCAACATAGCATCATTTAACTCATTGTCAGATGCTAAAGCATAAGCTGCTAGTGGGTTTTGATAGAATTCGTGAGCGTGTGAACAACCAATCTGCCAAGCCCAAGAACCATCTAAAGCACCACCCCAAGAAGTATACCAGTTTCTTAGGTAGTGAGCAGACTCATAACCTGTACTTGGACTACTCGAAGTAGTAGTAGTAGAGATTTCTTTGTAGTACTTATCAAAGAAGTTGTTTCTTAGTTCGTCACCCATCTTACCAGCTAGAGTAACTACAGAACTATCACTTACACCCCATCTAATAGCATCGTAAACACCTTGTATAGCACGGTCTTCAGCGTCAGGAGCGTTAGTGTAAGCGTATTGAGGAGCGGTAGTAGTATCAGTATTGAATAAGCCACCCTTAATACCTTGTTGTGAGTTACCATATTTTAACTCTTCAATGCAACCAAATGGAACAGTTTCCCAACAAGATTCTTGCTCACCACGTTGGAAGGTGTTGATGAATGTAAATGTACCATCTTCTTCACCAGGAGTAGAACCACCAAAACCATACCAGTCATTAACGTCTGCTAACCAGTGTAATAGGTATAGACCATTATCACTTGAATATGCTTGTGTAAAGTAAGTTTGGATTGGGTTTACACCAGTATTCCAAGCTTGAGCTGCAACTGGGCAATCTTCTGGATTGTCATACTCATCACAGTATTGAGCAGATAGTGAACCACTACTAGCTGCACTCCAGAAACCAGTCTGTTCAGTAGGAACCATAGTTTCCATATTGCTCCAAGCAGTAGCTAACTCATTAGAGGTTGATGGTGCAGCATCTGAAGTAGTTAGACCGTTATTAACTATGTTATCTCTCATAGCAGCTATCCATACTAAGTAAGACATAGCCTCGGAAGTAGTTTCATGACCGTAGTCAGGAGCTTCAACGTTAAGAGTTTCTACACAGTGGTAAGGAATCTGCTTACCATTCTGTTCACTTAGATAACCGTTTTCAACACCGTCTTCGATAACGTCTGCATATAAAGACATAAATCTGTTTGCATAAGTGTCATCGCCATACTTTTCAGCTTTAGTTCTAGCTTCAAAGACGCCATTCTCAGCAGATGCACTAATTGGTGCGATTGCAGCTGCAACCATACATAGTGACATGGCAAAAGTTAAGGTTTTTCTAACTTTTTTAGATAAAAACATAACTAAAATTCTCCTCTCGAAATAAAAAGTTATAAAAATTATAATAATGACCTACTCTCACCACATAGAGGTGAGGGTTTCTCGCTAAAGATACACAATGGTATAATTATCAACGAGCTATCCCCGTGAGCCACACGGTTGTATTTAATTAATAGCTAATGATTAACAATTATCTATTAATTGTTCTAATATATTTTAAGTGCCTATGCACTCAAACATTACCTTTCACAAAAAAAGCACATTGTGGGCATAATTTTTGCACATTTTAATTTTAACCTATATTTTATGATTTGTCAACTACTACATTTAGACAATCTTGAATCACCCTATTTG
>JAJQGV010000111.1 GCA_021200215.1 Ruminococcus sp.
AGTATATCACTCTTTTTAGAATATGTCAAGCTAAACTTTAACGATATTCCTCTAGATTTTTTGTGAAATGTATACAAAAAACCTAGTTCGACAAAATTACTAGTCAAACATTTAAAAGTATGGTACAATGTATTAAGAAATATTAAGATAAGGGGTTTTTACTATGAAAATTCTAAAACAAGTATTAATATTAATAGTGATATCATTGCTAGGTGAGGTATTAAAATATCTGTTACCACTGCCATTTCCAAGTAGTATATATGGTCTAATAATACTGTTCTTAGCATTACAATTCAAGATATTAAAGCTAGATGATATTAAAACAATAAGTGATTTTTTAATATCCATTATGCCTATAATGTTCATACCACCATCGGTTGGATTAATGGAAAGCTATGGATTATTAAAAGACCTTTGGCTAGTAGTAATCTTAGTTGGAATAGTTAGCACATTCTTAATAATGACTAGTACTGGTTTAGTATCGCAGATGATTATTAAGAAAGGTGGTAACAAACATGATTGATTTCTTTATAGGCTGTACTTACTTTGGAGTAGCTTTAACCATAGGAGCATATTTAATAGGCTTACTTATTAAAGATAAGTTAAGGTTTGCAATATTCAATCCTATGTTGATAGCTATCATATTAATAATAGTAGTGTTAGTGCTACTAAAGATTCCTTACGATACCTATTACGATAGTACTACTATAATAAACTATCTGCTAACGCCATCTACTATATGTTTAGCTGTACCATTATATGAAAAGTTAGAGATATTAAAAGGAAACATAAAAGCTATCTTAATAGGCATACTATCTGGGATAGCCACTTGTATGTTAAGTATCTTCTTAGTAGGCAAGATATTCTCACTTAGCCAACAAGAATTCGTTACGTTTCTACCTAAATCATTAACCACCGCTATAGGCATGGCAATCTCGGAAGAACTTGGTGGAGTGGTAGCTATAAGCGTTGCTGTAATAATGATAACAGGCATTACTGGAAGTATCATAGCAGATTTTACCTTTAGACTATTCAACATTCATGAACCAGTTGCTAAAGGTTTAGCTTTAGGGACGGCATCGCACGTCATAGGGACTACTAAAGCCATAGAGTATGGTAAGGTTGAAAGTGCAGTGAGTTCATTATCTATAGCCGTAACGGGATTACTTACTGTGATTATCGCTCCAATAGTTGCAAACCTTTACGTATAGTAGTAATGTAACATACTCCCCACCCAAAATAGGGTGGGGATTTCTTACTGAAATGGGATAAAAATAAAAAAATTGACTATACACATATAAAAATTTATGGTATAATTATGTTACTATAAAATATTTTTAAGGAGGTATATTTTTCAATGAGATTATTGAAAAAAGTGACCACTCTATTGACTAGCGTTGCATTAGCGTGTAGTGCAACGTTACCTAGTATCTCCTATAGCCAACTAAATGCTTTTGCTACCGATGAAAACTCTTTCACGGTCAGCCTAAGCGATATAAATGCATCTATGGGTGCAGGTTGGAACTTAGGTAATACTTTAGAGGCTAACACTGGCGGACACGTAAGCGAAACTGCATGGGGAAATCCTGAAGCCACACAAGAGATAATATCTGCAGTAGCCGATGCAGGATTTAAAACTATCCGAGTACCAGTATCCTATTTGGATATGATTGACGATAGTAATGACTATGCCATCGATACCGATTGGCTTAGTAGGGTAAAAGAAGTTGTAGACTATTGTTACAATGAAGACCTATTCGTAATCATAAACATACATGGCGATGGCTATAATACCATTGAGGGAGGTTGGTTCTTAGCCAACGGAGAAGACCAAGATTACATATGTGAAAAGTATGAGGCAGTTTGGAAACAGATAGCTACATACTTTGCAGACTATGACGAACATTTGATATTTGAAAGTATGAACGAGGAGTTCGACAATACCTATGACGGTGACCCTAATCCCGAATACTATGCTAACATAGTTAAGTACAATCAAATATTTGTAGATACCGTTAGAGCTACTGGTTCTAATAACACACATAGATGGTTATTAGTTCCGGGTTGGAACACAAACATAGACTACACCGTAGGCGATTACGGATTTGAACTCCCTACCGATGATAATTGCTCAGTCGATGAGAATAGGTTAATGGTATCGGTTCACTACTATGACCCTTGGGACTACTGCGGAACTGAAACTGGTGCAGTATACTTTTGGGGTGAACAGGGTAAGAATTATATAGAAGAGAACGGACTTCCAACATCAACATTGTCATCATATGGTCAAGAGGACTACTTAGAAGCTCAGATGAAGAAACTTCAAGATACTTTCACTAGCAAAGGTATACCAGTAGTAATGGGTGAGTATGGTGCAATAGATAAATCCTATGCCAATGCAGACCTATCGAACGTTATAGCATCTAACCGAGTATTCTTCAATGGATACGTTGCAGGTACTGCCGTAAACTATGGTGTAATTCCAGTATATTGGGATAACGGTTCTAATAGTAAGTACGGATTCGGTCTATTCAACAGAAATACTTGCGAACAGACTCAACCAGAAATCATTAAGGCAATAGTAGATGCTGTAGCTAATAAAGACCCTCAAGCAGGTGCAAACGTAGAGATTGCTAATACTAACTCTAAGAGTAGTTCTGTACACGCCTATATAGGAATCCAAACAGAAAAGTACACCTTTAGAAACTCCTATAGCGATGCTGATTATGGTTTTAACAGTGAATACTTCAATACATTAATAGCATGGGGCGAAGATGACGAAATAATAGACACTGGTGCTACTTTTGTAGATGCCCACATCACCAAAGACGGTGAGTATACAGTATCCGTATCGGGTTATGACTTCTCTCAAGATGGTGGTTTAAATATGTTATTTGTATCTACAGACTTCGATTTTTACAACTCTATGAGAGTTAAAGACGTCACCTTAAAGTGCGATGATAAAGAATATCCTATAGATAATCCATCTGTAATGGCAGATGGTGACGGAAAACTCTACATAGACATAGTAAATAAATATAATACAGACCTTTCTCCTTTAGATTTCGATATGCCTACCGATAGCTTTGAGATAACATTTACCATCACTGGTACACAAAGTGTAATAAGTGAAGTATCTGAAGAAGATTCAAGCAACGATTCTGTAAACGCTTACATAGGAATCCAAACAGAAAAATATACTTTTAGAAACTCCTATAGTGATACTGCGTATGGCTTTAACACTGAACACTTCAACACTCTAATAGCATGGAGTGAAGATAACGAAATAATAGATACTGGTGCTACATTCCAAGATGCCAAAATTACCAAAGATGGTGAATATACAGTATCTGTATCAGGTTACGATTTTTCTCAAGATGGTGGCTTAAATATGCTATTTGTATCTACAGACTTTCCGTACTATGATAGTATTAAAATATCTGATGTAGTATTAACCTGCGATGATAAATCTTATGATATTGCTAAGCCTATGGTAATGTCCGATGATATTGGTAATCTATACTTTGAACTTATAAACATATATAACACCGAACTATCTCCAATAGATATTGAAATGCCTAAAGAAAGTATATCGATATCGTTCAACATTACTGGCACTGATAGTGTTATAACTAATACAAACAACGAAGAAGAAACTACTCAAGAAGTAACTGAAGCTACTGAAGAGATAACTGAAGAATCTGTTGAAGATACTACTGTAACTACTGTTAATACTTCCAATACAGAAAAAAAATCTAATAGTGGTATAGTTGTTGTAGTTATAATAGTTGTAGTAGTTATAGTAGGAGGAGTAATAGTAGTCAAGAAAAAGAATGGCTAACTAAACATAGTTCATATTTTATATATAATATATAAAGAGTATTCATAGTAGTATGGATACTCTTTATTAACGTATTACTGCCTAAATTAGTTAGCGTACGCTAACTAATTTGATTTCTGCAACTACCTATGATATAATATTCATGGTAAGCATATGCTAACTATATGAGAATAATTAATCATGTTGCCAACTGTTGAACTAAAAAACTCCTTAAAAGGTTCAACGGTTGCAATATGGAGTGTATTTAACACTAAATTTTGGGAACACTATACAATAGTTAATAATATAGTTTAAACTATATTAAAATAAAGTATCATATGAAAGGATTTTTATCTATGGTTAATACTAAGATTAAACAAGTAGTAGGCAGAGAGATTCTCGACAGCAGAGGGAACCCTACCGTCGAAGCAGAAGTAACTCTTGAATGTGGAGTAGTAGGCAGAGGAACTGCTCCAAGTGGAGCATCTACTGGAATATTTGAGGCATTAGAACTTCGTGATGAAGATAACTCACGTTATTGTGGAAAAGGTGTATGTAAAGCTGTGGAAAACGTAAACAGCATAATAAACGATGTTCTAAAGGGTGTAGATGCTTTCGATACCTATCTAGTAGACCAAACTATGATTAACGCAGATGGCACTAAAGATAAATCTAAACTAGGTGCAAATGCCATCTTAGCGGTATCTATAGCTAGTGCTAGAGCCGTATCCAATGCCTTAGATATCCCACTATACAGATTCTTAGGTGGCTCTCAAGGAAACGTTCTACCAGTACCTATGATGAACATTCTAAACGGTGGAGCTCATGCAGGTAATACCGTAGACGTTCAAGAGTTCATGATTATGCCTGTAGGTGCATCTAGCTTTAAAGAGGGCTTACGTTGGTGTGCTGAGGTATTCCATGCATTACAGAGTATATTAAAATCTATGGGACTCTCTACTGCCGTAGGTGATGAGGGTGGTTTTGCTCCAAACCTATCTAGTGATGAGGAAACCATTGAAGTAATCTTAAAGGCTGTTGAAAAGGCTGGTTACAAGCCTTATGATGATTTCGTTATCGCTATGGACGCTGCATCTAGTGAGTGGAAAGACCAAGAAAAAGGCATAGGATATTACAAACTCCCTAAGTGTGGTAAAGAGTTCACTTCTGAAGAGTTAATTGAACATTGGAAAAGCCTAGTTGAAAAATATCCAATTAAGTCAATTGAAGATGCTCTTGACGAGGAAGATTGGGAAGGTTGGAAAAAACTTACCGATACTCTAGGTGATAAGGTTCAACTAGTAGGTGATGACCTATTCGTTACCAATACCGAAAGATTAAGTAAGGGTATTGAATTAGGTTGTGGAAACTCCATCTTGATTAAGTTAAACCAAATAGGTTCAGTATCAGAAACACTAGAGGCTATTAAGATGGCTCATAAGGCTGGATATACTGCAATATCTTCACATCGCTCTGGTGAAACCGAAGATACTACCATATCAGACCTAGCCGTAGCTTTAAACACTGGACAGATTAAAACGGGTGCACCATCTAGGAGCGAACGTGTAGCCAAATACAATCAACTACTAAGGATTGAAGAAACGTTAGGAGCATCTGCAAAGTATAGAGGTCATAACTGTTTCTAACTAACGATTATTCTATATTGAAAACTATGGAACATCTATATATGTGATGTTCCATAGTTCTTTCTATAACTTAAAAAATTTAATATAAATTTAATATAATATGCTCATAATTATAGTATAATGGTATGTAGATGTAAACTATTATGGAAAATATCAGTTAGGAGCATATAAAATGAATACAGATAGAAATATAGAAAGGTACTCCCCTACTATACAAGAGGGACTCTCTACCTTACAGGTAGAAAAACGCTTAAAACAAGGTTTAATCAACAAACAAAACTTCGTAAAGACTAAAAGTATAGGTTCTATAGTGTTAGAAAACTCTTTAACGCTGTTTAATTTGATAAACTTTGCACTAGCTTTAGCTTTAATGTGGGCTGGTTCTTACAAGAATATGCTATTCATGGCGGTAGTACTATTCAACTTAATAATAGGCATAGTTCAAGAGGTTAGAGCTAAAATAACTGCCGATAGACTTTCATTAATATCTGCAATAAAGACTACCGTAGTTAGAAACGGTGTAGAACAATCTATACCCATAGATGGTATAGTATTAGACGATATACTAAGACTAAAAGTTGGGAATCAAGTGGTTGCTGATTGTACTATATTAGATGGTTTCTGTGAAGTTAATGAGAGTTTCATTACAGGAGAAGCAAATCCCATCTCAAAAAAGCAAGGCGATACCATACTTAGCGGTAGTTATATAGTAAGTGGTGGAGTATATGCTCAAGCTGAAAAGATTGCCGATAGTACGTATATATCTAACATATCCAAAGAGGCAAAGAAACTCACTAAACATAAATCTGAAATTATGGAAGCAGTAAACAAGATTATAAAAGTAATATCTGTAGCAATATTCCCAATAGGAGCATTCCTATTATATAGGCAATATCAACTACTTGGAGATATAAAGATGGCAGTAGTACAAACTACCGCAGGTTTAATAGGCATGATTCCAGAAGGCTTAGTACTGCTTACAAGTATGGTATTCGCCGTAAGTGTAATAAGGTTAGCTAAACATAACGTTCTAGTACAAGATTTACCATCGGTAGAAAGTTTAGCAAGGGTAGATACTCTATGTTTGGACAAGACTGGAACTCTAACTACTGGCGATATGTTGGTTGAAAAGGTTATATGTACTCACAAAGATTTTAATACGCAGATTTTAAGTAATATACTACTTTCCATAGTAGATAATGAAAATAGTTTAAATGCAACATCTAAAGCCATTAAGGAGTATTCTGAAAGCATATCAAAGGGTATGATATATAAGGTAACTAACTATATTCCATTTTCTAGCCTTAGAAAGTGGTCTTGTACTGAACTACATGGACTAGGTACGTTTGCAATGGGTGCTTATGAGAGTATCTTTCCGAATGGGAAACTACAATCCAAAGTAGATAGTTACTCTAGTGAATATAGAGTAGTAACCTTAGCATATACCTCTAGTAGATGTGTAAACGGCTCATTGCCACTAAACTTAGAACCCATAGCCCTAATACTACTTAAAGATACTCTGCGACCTAACATTAAAGAAACTTTAGATTACTTTAAGTCACAAGATGTATCTCTAAAGATAATATCTGGTGATAGCGTAAAGACAGTATCTACAATAGCGAAAAGTATAGGACTATCAGACACACGCACCTTAGATACCTCTAAAATCTCGGATAATCAACTTAAGAAAGTAGTAGAAAACTATTCGCTATTTTGCAGAGTAACACCTGAAAAGAAATGTTTAATAGTTAAATCGTTAAAGAATAAAGGTCATGTAGTTGCCATGACTGGAGATGGTGTAAACGATGTCCCTGCATTAAAAGAATCCGATTGTAGTATAGCCATATCTAGCGGTGCAGAGGCTACTAGAAACGTTTCACAGTTCATATTGTTAAACTCTGAATTTTCATCGCTACCTAAAATATTAGCTGAGGGTAGACGTTCTATGAATAATATTAAAAGGTCTGCATCGCTATTTTTAATCAAGACAACCTATTCAATATTATTAGACTTAGTGTTTATAATACTAGCGTTACAATATCCATTCGTACCCATACAATTAACCCTGATTAGTGGCATATGTATAGGAATCCCCTCGTTCATACTAGCACTAGAACCTAATAACCATCGTGTAAAGGGTTCATTCTTGAAGCACGTTCTAAGTAGAGCTATACCTACCGCTATAGATATAGTTATAATATTTACTACATTAAGCATTCTAGGGAGTAAAGTGTTTACCACTGTAACTTCAGAAGAGATATCCACAATATGTGTAATATCCACTGGATTTATAGGTTTGCTACACCTATTTAGAATCTGTAAACCTTTAAATCCCATGAGGGCTACACTGCTATTGATGTTATGCCTACTATTCATAGGCGGATTGACTATCTGTCACGGACTATTCTCAATAGTAGCAATATCTAAAACAGGATTCATAATGTTAGCCGTTGCAATGGTAATATCCTTTATACTGTTCTCGATACTTCATAGTATTAGAAATATTGCACAAAATAGATTAACATAATTATATGCAATATGATAAAAATATACTAAATTACAAAAACTACTTGACATTGATATAAGGCAATGCTATAATGTAAGTATCCTAACGGTAAGTACACTAACTATTATTTTAGGAGGTGATAACTTTTGGAAAATAGTCCACCTAATTCTATTAGTTTCGAGATTAAACATTTATCAGCCTTAATAGGTCGTACATTTGATAATCAAATTCTTATAGAAACAGGAAAAGATTCTAAGAGTGAAAATAGTTGTAACGTTACCATCATGCAAAGTTATATGATAGGTTTTATATACAACCGTAAAGACCATACTATCTCTCAAAAAGAGTTGGAAAAAGAGTTCGTTCGTAGGCGTTCTACTATTACAGGAATCTTAAAACTTATGGAAAAAAACGGCTACATTACCAGAAAATACTCTAAAACCGATGCTCGTGTAAAGATAGTAACTCTTACTGATAAAGCAATCTTATTGCATAAAGAAATAGTTTGTAAGATAGATGCTTTCAATAAGAATCTCGAAAAGGGTCTTACTAAAGAGGAAATAGATAGTTTCTATTCTATTACAAGTAAGATTAAAAAAAATTTGGAATAACTTAACTATGGATACCTATACTATACATATTGTAATGTATCCATAAAAAATACAGTGTAAATCGTTAGGAAACTTACAATTAATGAGAAAGGATAAACTAAATGGTAAAAAAATTATTATCCCAAGTTAAAGAGTATAAGTTGCCATCTATACTAGCACCAATACTCGTAACGGGTGAAGTTTTTATGGAAGTGCTCTTACCGTTTTTTACTGCCGACTTAATAGACGAAGGTATTAATAAAGGTGATATGTCAGCTATAGTTAAATACGGTATACTATTAATATTCATGGCATTACTCTCTTTAACGTTTGGAGCACTTTCAGGACATTTTGCCGCAACGGCATCTTGTGGATTCGCAAAAAATTTAAGAAAGAGTATGTTTGAAAAGGTTCAAACCTTCTCATTCTCTAACATCGATAAGTTTTCGACCTCTAGTTTGGTAACACGTCTAACTACAGATGTAACTAACGTACAGAATGCTTATCAAATGATTATAAGAGTAGCAGTGCGTAGTCCAATAATGTTTATATCATCTATAGTTATGGCATGGGTTATCAGTCCAAAGATGGCAACCATATTCCTATGTATAATACCAGTACTTATAGTGGCTTTAATGCTTATAGTCAAGTTTGCTCGTTCAACCTTTGAAAAAGTTTTCAAAACCTATGATTCTTTAAATGGTGTAGTTCAAGAGAATCTAATGGGTATTAGAGTAGTTAAATCTTTCGTTAGAGAAGACCATGAAATTGAAAAGTTTAAGGGAGTATCCTTAAAGTTATATAAGCTATTCTCTAAAGCTGAAAGATTAGTTTCATTAAACCAACCTATAATGATGCTATGTATGGACTTATGTCTAATACTAATCTCATGGATAGGCTCTAATTTGATAATCACTACTAACGCTACTGAATTGACTACTGGTCAACTAACCAGCATGATAACTTACGGTATGCAAATACTTATGAGCTTAATGATGCTATCCATGATATTCGTTATGATTACTATGTCACGTGCTTCTATGGAAAGAATAGTAGAAGTATTAGACGAACAGAGTGACCTAAACAATGGTGAAAATCCAGTTATGGAAGTTAAAGATGGCTCTATAGAGTTTAACAACGTATCTTTTAGTTACTCTAAGCGTGAAGATAATCTTTGTCTAAAAAATGTCAACCTTAAGATAGAGTCAGGTCAGACCGTAGGTATAATAGGTGGTACAGGTTCATCTAAATCCACTTTCGTACAGTTAATACCTAGAATATATGATACTACTATTGGCAGTATTAAAGTTGGCGGTATAGATGTTAAAGATTACGATATAGAAACCCTTAGAAACGAAGTAGCTATGGTTCTACAAAAGAATACTCTATTTACAGGAACTATAAGCGATAATATCCGTTGGGGTAACAAAAATGCCTCTGATGAGGAAGTTCAACACGTCTGTAAACTTGCTCAAGCCGATGACTTTGTACAGACTTTCCCTAAAAAGTACGATACTTACATTGAACAAGGTGGTACTAACGTTTCAGGTGGTCAAAAGCAAAGATTATGTATCGCTAGAGCTTTACTAAAGAAACCTAAGATATTAATCTTAGACGATAGCACCAGTGCAGTCGATACTAAAACTGACAGCTTAATTAGAAAAGCTTTCAAAGAGGAGATTCCTAATACTACTAAGATAATCATAGCACAAAGAATATCTTCTATTATGGACGCAGATAAGATTATTGTATTAGACAATGGTAGTATATCTGCAATGGGTACACACGACGAACTTTTAAAATCTAGTTCAATATATCAAGAAGTGTACTACTCACAAACAAAGGAGAGTGATTAACTATGCCACCTCGTATGAATGGAATGAGAGGTCAACCTGCTATGGCTGGTGGTAAAGCTAAGATAGATATGAAAACCGCCAAAAGGTTAATGGGATATATCTTCAAAGAACACAAGATATTATTCTTCATAGTATTAGTATGCATTGTGTTATCTACACTTTCCACAGTTGCTGGTTCAATGTTTATTCAAACCTTAATAGATAGCTACATTACACCCCTACTATTAGAAGATAATCCCGTATTAGATGGGCTCTTAAGTGCAATATTTACTATGGCAGGTATATATCTAATTGGAGTACTTTCCTCATTGGCATATTCGCAGATAATGGTTACTATTGCACAGAAAGTTCTAAAGGATATTCGTGACGAAATGTTCGAAAAGATGCAACGTCTACCTATTAAATACTTTGATACTCATACTCATGGTGATTTAATGAGTTGCTATACTAATGATACCGATACGTTACGTCAAATGATTTCTCAAAGTATTGTACAGATATTCTCATCAGTTATAACTATAGTTACTGTATTTATAGCAATGGTATCTACTAGTTGGATATTAACTCTTGTAGTAATGCTATCACTAGTAGTTATGATATTAGTATCTAAGAATATAGCAGGTAAGAGCGGAACTTTCTTTGTTAAACAACAACAATCTCTAGGTGCAACCAACGGTTATATCGAAGAGATGATAAACGGTCAGAAAGTAATAAAGGTATTCTGTCACGAAGAGGAAACCATAGAAAGGTTCAACCAACTAAATGATGAACTATGTTATTCAGCTACACAAGCTAATAGATTTGCAAACATCTTAATGCCTATAATGGGTAACTTAGGAAATCTACAGTATGTAGTATTAGCATTCGTAGGTGGAGCTTTAGCAATCAATGGAGTTACAGGCATAACCTTAGGTGCAATAGTAAGTTTCTTGCAACTATCGAAATCATTTACACAACCTATAAGTCAGGTATCACAGCAATTGAACTCAATAGTAATGGCTCTAGCGGGTGCTGAAAGAATATTCGCCCTTATGGACGCAGAACCTGAACAAGATGACGGATACGTTACTCTAGTAAACGCTAAGATGGAAAACGGTCAGATAGTAGAAACTAATGAACATACTGGTATGTGGGCTTGGAAACACCCCCACTCCGCAGATGGCTCTGTAACGTACACTAAACTACATGGCGATGTGGAAATGCACGATGTGGACTTCGGTTATAATGAAGATAAGATAGTACTTCATAACATATCTTTATACGCCCATGAGGGTCAAAAGATAGCTTTTGTAGGCTCTACTGGTGCAGGTAAGACTACTATTACCAACTTGATTAATCGTTTCTATGACATTGCAGATGGTAAGATTCGTTATGACGGCATTAACATCAACAAGATTAAAAAGCCAGACCTTAGACGTTCTTTAGGTACGGTACTTCAAGATGTAAATCTATTTACGGGTACGGTTATGGAAAACATTCGATACGGTAAGCTAGATGCTACCGATGAAGAGGTTATAGATGCTGCTAAACGTGCAAACGCTCATGACTTCATTATGATGCTCCCCGATGGATATAATACTGTTCTTAAAGGTGATGGCTCTGGATTCTCTCAAGGCCAAAGGCAGTTGATATCTATAGCAAGAGCCTGTGTTGCTGACCCCCCTGTTATGATTCTTGATGAGGCTACTTCCTCTATAGATACTAGAACTGAAGCTATAGTTCAACAAGGTATGGATAATCTAATGCATGGTAGAACTGTATTTGTAATCGCTCATAGACTATCTACTGTTAAAAATTCAGATGTTATTATGGTCTTAGAACATGGTAGAATTATAGAGAAAGGCTCTCATGAAAAACTTATAGAACAACGTGGAAAGTACTATCAACTATATACTGGTGCTTTTGAACTTGAATAGCTACACCTATAGCTATATACTAATCCCCTTGATATTTAAATCAAGGGGATTTTTTTTTAGGAAAGCATATCAAAGTAAAAAAACAATCGTTCACCAATAAGAATGAACGATTATACTAAAAAACTATGCCACTGACCGGACTTGAACCGGTACGGT
>JAJQGV010000068.1 GCA_021200215.1 Ruminococcus sp.
CAGAAACTCCTTGTGGAGTTTGACTATAATTTGGGTCAGAAGTTAGCCTGCCCATAAGGATAACCTTATTCAACTTGAAATTCCTCCTATGATATTTCTTTTAGTCAGCCTTACGCAACTGTGATTAAAGAACGAAGCACACCGTCAGTAATGTTAAGCCTTCTAGTTAGTTCAGCAGGAACGTCAGTAGAAGACTCAAAGTGCATTAGAACGTAGTAGCCTTCAGTCTCATCTTCGATAGCATAAGCAAGTTTACGCTTACCCCATTCTTCAACATTTTCAAAAGTAGTGCAAGACTCTAAGTAACCCTTAAATTTTTCAATTAAGGACTTAATACCATCTTCACCTAACTTAGTGTTGAATACTACCATAAGTTCATACTTTTCAGTCAACTTTGCCAATTGTAGCACCTCCTTTTGGATTTCGCTCATAGCTATTTGCATGAGCAAGGATAACAATTATATTATATCATTTTTTTTAGATTTGTCAAGAGAATTTTTTAACTTTTTTTCCACTATATTAAGATGAGAGTTTTTTGTCACTTAAAATTGAAAGTACTAAAATTTAAAATATAGGTTGACTGTTTAACCTCTATTATGATATAATATTATATATTAGAAAAAATCTATTCTTTGGAGGTATCTTTTTATGGATAATATTAAGAAGTATACAGCCGAATTCTTGGGAACTGCAATGCTTGTGATATTCGGTTGTGGAAGTGCTTGTACTAATGGTTTTGGTATTGGGTACGTTGGAACTGCTTTAGCTTTCGGTTTGATAATAGTAGCTATGGCATATTCATTTGGAAATATTTCAGGTTGTCACGTTAATCCTGCTGTATCTATTGGAATGTTTATAAACGGTAAGATTAATGCAGTGGATTTAGTTGGCTACATATTAGCACAGTTCTTAGGCGGTATTGCAGGAGCTGGATTACTTTCGTTCATCACTGATGGTTTAGTCGATGCCGATGGTGTCGCTTTAGGTTTGGGTACTAATGGTTATGGTAGTCAATCTGCTATGGGAATCTCTTTAACACAAGCTATAGTGGTTGAAGTAATACTAACTTTTATGTTCGTATTTGCTGTACTAGGAGTTACAAGCAGACGTGAGTATACATCTACATCTGGATTAGTAATAGGTCTATCATTAACGGTAGTACATCTTTTAGGACTACCATTTACAGGTACTTCAGTAAATCCAGCTAGAAGTTTTGGCCCTGCACTACTAGCTGGTGGTGAGGCTTTTACTCAGGTATGGGTATTCATAGTAGCTCCAGTAGTAGGTGCTATACTTGCTGGTTTAGTATTTAAGGTTATAGATATAAAACCAGTTCCTCAAAAAAGAAGAAGACCTAGACCTGTTGAGGAAACTCCTAAGACTGAATCTGAAAAGGTTGAAAGCTAGTTTTTATCTATAGAAGTTTTAAAGGTATCTGTATAGTAGTATGCAGATACCTTCTTTTGTAAGCCTACGTTTAAAAGTTATATTCATAAAGGGAACATCTAAAAAAGATGTTCCCTTTAAAGTTAGTATTTAATTTTCATCTGCTGAAAGGTCATTAGCTACAGTTTCTTGTTGTTGCGGAGCTTCAGTAGCGGGTGCTTCAGTAGCAGGAGCATTGGTTACAGGAGATTCTGTCTGTACGGGTTCTGTCTGCTGTTGAGTTTCAGTCTGTGCTACCGTATTTGAACTTGTAGAACTATTACTACTACTACTGCTATTATTAGCCACAGTAGTAGAAACATAATCGGTAGATGAGTAAGTATTGGTATAAGAATATGTTTGAGCCTGTTCAGTTTCCTCATAGGTAGTAACTACATACTTAGTAGTTTCAGCAACTTCTGGATTGTCTGTATATGTTACCTTTAGAACCTCACCAGCCTCTATATCTAGCATTTCACCAGCAGATGGTTCAATGCCTATTACATAACCACTATAATAACCTCTATTAACTACAGATATAAGTTCATAAGGGATTCCTTTGCTTTCAAGAATCTTAATATAATCTTCTTTAGTGTAGCAACTCATAGTACCAGTTTTATAGTCAGGAATTTCAATAGTTTTAGGCCCTTTGCTAACTGTAACCTTAATGGTATCTCCTTCGGAGTACTTTTCACCTGTGGCTACACTCTGTTCAAATATCAAACCGCTTTCGTACTCATCACTGTAAGCGTATTCAATTTCAAAGTTAATTTTATCCTTAATATCCTCATCTTCTAGTACGTCATCGATATCTTTACCTATAAGATTCTTCATAACATATGTTATGCCCACAGAAGATGTTGTATCGGTGACTTCTACCACGTTATCATCTTTGTATTCATTGTTATGCTGTAGTGTAGAGTTTGTACTATCAATCCCATCGGAATTAGAAAACATATTTACGAATACTATTCCTAATACTAATACTATGGCTAATAGCAAGACGCCTATCATTAGAGGAAACTTAATCTTATCGAATAGTGAGCCTTGAGGTTCTTCAGCCATCTCTTCATTTAAATCTTTTTCTGTACTAGGCGACGGCATCGGTTTAGATGTTTTTTCATCGTTGGTTACTAAAGTTCTAGGAATCTTTATGGTAGATGAAAAGTTTTCTTTCTTTTCGTTGTTATCAAATAGCTTAGTGACCAAATCGGTAACGGTAGATATACGTCCATCTATCTCTATGTTCATGCCTTCCATTATGGCATTGGATACGCTTTCAGGGATATCTAAGTTTATATCGGTAGGGGAGCAAAGGTTATCATGTTCTATTCTGTTTATAGATTCCGTAGGCATACACCCCGTTAATACCTTATACAGAACCGCACTAATTCCATAAACGTCTGTCCAAGTGCCTTGCTTACCACTTATAACATACTGTTCAGGGGCAGAATATCCCTTATAGAGTTCTGCATTTAGTTCAGTATCCTTAGTTCTTACAGATGATATACAGAAGTCTGTTAAACGGAGTTCTTTCCTAGAGGTATAGTATATGGTATTAGGACTTATCGCTCTATGAATAATACCTGCTTGATGTAACATACCTAGTGTGGTCAATAGTGGTGGAAACAGTTTAGAAGTTTCTTCCCATGAGAGTTCACCCATATTATCTTTTAGATAGTCTATTAACCTTATACCATCGGTATATTCATATACTGCATAGCTTGTATTGTTTTCAGTAAATAGGTCTAATACGGGAGTTATATTGCCTACGTTTCTTAATTTAACTAAAGACCTATTTAGTTCAGTAAACTCAGCCATCATCGATTTATATTGTACGCAAAAGTTATCCTTAATTATAATCTCAGATGAGTTTTCGTTACGAACACATAGATTTATAGGCATATACTCTCTAACTTGAACTTTGCACCCCATAACGTTGTCATATGCTATGTATAAAGCACTTTCACCGTTGTAACTTAGTACCTTACCCATAGTGTATCTTTTTTCGTGTAATATAGTTCCAGGAGCTATATAGGACTTATTATAAGTTGCATTATTATTATATCCACAATGATGGCAAACCTTTTCGCTATTTCCAAGCGTTTCCATACAGCCAAAACAGAGTCTTAGTTTTTCCATGTATGTAGTTCCTTCCTTCAAAAAAATTCAATATATACTTAAACTATAATACCAATAAAATTAGAAGTTGTCAACTTTTTTTTGAATCTTTCAGAGCAGATTTTTGAAATTGTATTTTTTCTGTAATCTTTTTTACCCAAGGTTAATTAATTTAGAGTTTGTAGTAGCTTTCTATAATTAGGAGGGTAGTATTTGCTACACATAGTGCGGGTTAGTGCATTTGTTAAAAATTCTACAAAAAGCAGAATATTTCCGTTTTACTTTTTCATAAAACTATGATATAATTATAGTTAGTAGATTGTTTAGAAAGGAGTTCCACAATTATGGTGGATTGCTTTATTATGAAAAAGTTTAGTTTAGTATACTGTTTGATTACAGTTATCTTATTGACATCTTGTGGGGCTAAAGATTTAGATGATAGTTCTATTAACTTAGCAGAGAGTGAAATAACTTCTGAAAGTATTATTAACAATGAAACCATCTCTACTACTACAGTTCCTAAGTTGGTTACTAGTTTGACTACAGAAGAAACTCAAATAGAGATAGGTGTAGGTGATACTATCCAACTTACCTATTCCATGTTCCCAGAAGACTTAGATGCTATGTATACTAACGTACTATGGTCTAGTACTGATGACACTATAGCATCTGTAGATGATGTGGGCAACGTTACTGGTGTTGAAAATGGCATATGTACCATAGTAGCAACCTCTGAAAATAATTCCGATGTTGTACTTAAATTTACTGTAACAGTACAAGGAAACGTTAGCGTATCTCAAGTAGTTCAAGGTAGTACTATAAGCGTTTCTACCAAAGAGTTTACTACCACTACTAAGGCAACAACAACAACAACTACTACAGTTACTACTCAAGAGGTAACCACACTCACTCAAGAGGTTACAGACTTACCTGTAGATACTACATCTACTGAAGAGGTATTTTCACAATCCGAAAACATTATTACCAACGTTGATGTTCAACCCACATATATAAACAATGTATTAATAGTAAATTCAAACCACCCATTGCCACAGAGTTATGCACCATCTAGCGATATGGTTTATGGTGAAAACGGTTTAATTGCAGAGGTTCAACAATCATTCGATTTAATGAATACCGATGCTATTAACGATGGAATATATCTAACTATCAATAGTGGATATGTATCTTATGATGAACAGAATACAAGATATCAAAATGCTCTTGCAAACTATGGTTCAGATTATGCTAATCACTACGTTGACCAAGCAGGGTATTCAGAGAGTCAAACGGGATACTCTATACTACTAAATTCCGCAGACCAAACTTTCGATACTACCGCAGAGGCTCAATGGGTTGCTGAAAACTGTTATAAGTATGGTTTTATAGTTAGGTATCCTCAAGGTAAAGAGAGTATTACAGGTAAAGGTTATAGGTCATATCAAATTAGATACGTTGGCGTAGATATGGCTACGCAGATATATACACAAGGTTTGTGCCTAGAGGAATACTTGGGTATATAATTATAAAAATTTAGTTACAATTTAAAAATATTTCTGGGCAATATCTTGACGTATGGTATTGTCACTAGTATAATTATAATAGTTGCGTAAGCGTTTTTTAAATGCTTCGCAACCGTTATAATCTATATGTTTTAGAGGTTTATTTTTATGGTATTTTCTGATTTATTCTTTATCTACGGTTTTATGACTGTAGTATTAATACTATACTTTTTGTGTAGAAGTACCGTACAGAAGAATATCATAGTCGTGATTATGTCACTGCTCTTCTATGCATGGGGCGAACCTACATATGTATGGCTACTGATATTGAGTACTACCATAAACTACTTATGCGGTTTGGCTATAGATAGGTTTCGTGATAGAATACCATCTAAAGTGTTTTTAGCACTTTCATTAATAGTTAATTTGGGGTTCTTGGGAGTATTTAAGTATAGTGGATTTATAGTAGAAAATCTAAATTCATGGTTTGGTTTAGGATTATCTGCTCCCGATGTTGACTTGCCTATAGGTATTAGTTTCTACACTTTCCAAACTATATCATACATAGTCGATTGTTATTGGGGAAATATTAAGGTACAGAAAAATTATGGAAAGTTCTTAATGTACGTATCTATGTTTCCACAATTGGTGGCTGGCCCTATAGTTAGATATAGTGTCATTGAAAAAGAAATAGATAGACGCAGGACTACCCTTAATGACCTATCCGAAGGGTTAGTTAGATTCTCTATAGGCTTAGGTAAGAAAGTAGTATTGGCAAACAATCTAAGCACTGTAGTAGATACCTTCTTTTCTAATGGTGGTATAGAATACTGTTCTACTACAGCATCGTGGTACGCTGTGATATGTTACGCTATGCAAGTATACTTCGATTTCTCAGGTTACTCGGATATGGCTATAGGTTTAGGAAGAATCTTAGGTTTCCATTTCGATGAAAACTTTAAGCACCCGTTCCTATGCCGTGATATTACTGAATTTTGGCAACGTTGGCATATATCGTTAGGTTCATTCTTTAGAGATTATCTGCTATACTTGCCTATATTTGGTCATAGAAATCAATATTTTAATCTTTTTTTAGTATGGTTTAGTACAGGTCTTTGGCATGGTGCTAGTTGGAATTACATTATATGGGGATTGTACTTCGGTCTATTTATACTCATAGAAAAAAAGGTTGGCAAAAAAAAGTTGAAAAAGATTCCTACCATACTTATGCACATATATAATAAGTTAGTCATAATAGTAGGGTTTGGAATATTCTACTTTGAGGATATACATGAACTTGCAACGTTCTTTAAATCATTAGTGGGATTGAATGGTATGGGTCTAATAGATAGCGAATTTAAGATAACATTTATGAATAATATCTTCTTATTTATTGGAGCTATAATATTAACGTTCCCAGTATTTGAGCCTATTCGAAGATTAGCAAACTCTGAAAAATCTAAAGGTAAAGTGTTCATTGGAAATCTATTACAGACTGCTATATGTTTGTCCCTGTTCCTGTTTAGTAGTATCCTTTTAGTAGATGCTACTAACAATCCATTCTTATACTTCAAATTTTAAAGGCGGTGTTTTAGATATATGGAACTAAAAAAAGACGTCACTAACGATTCTAACAAGTGCGACAATCTAAAGACCGTCAACGTAAAAAAGGGTAAGTTCGATTTAACCTTTGACATCAATAAGATTTCCGATAAGGAAAGGTTTAACTTAGAAAGCAACAGTGAAGAAATTTCTAACGTTGAAGAACCTAAATGTGATACTAATGATAATGTTACTTCTACAAAGACTTCCACAAATACTACTAAAAAGGTTAAGAAAGTTAAATCTGTTATGCAGGGTTTAAACGTAATCTTATTTGCAGGTGCTTTTGTGTGTATTGTGGGTGGCATGATATTATTAGAACGCCCTACAGTATCGGAAAGCGAAAACAGAAACCTTGCAAAGTTTCCTACCTTCTCTGTAGATGCTTTATTAGATGGCTCATATGCTGAGGATATAACAACTTGGTTCGATGATACTGTACCTTTTCGTGATGTTTTTAAAGATATATCTGCAAAGTTTCGTTCTATCTTGGGTATAGATTACGGTGGTATGATAGTAGTAAACGTCAGTGGAAACGGCGTTGCCAATGAGGATAACAGTGTAACAGATGTTACTACTACATCTTCTATAACTACCAATGTTACTACATCGGTGACTATAGGTATTAGTGAACCTATTGAAACTACTGTTGTTACTACTACGGAAGTATCAGAAACTACTTCTACATCAGATGATTTAATAGAGATGGAAGAGAATCTTGAAGATGATAACGGTGGTCTAGGTGAACTTTCAAACAACATCATGATATATCAAAAGAGAGCTATACCTATATACTATGGAAACTTCGATGCTGGTACAGAGTACGCTGAGTATGTAAACAGATATAAATCTGATTTGGGTGATGATGTTAATGTATACTCTATGGTGTGTCCAACCTCTATGAGCTTCTATTGGCCTGAAAATTCAGACGTTTCTCATGGTAGTGAGGAAGATAATATTGCCAATATTAATGAACATCTTAAAGGGGTTACTCCAATAGATTTAATACCAATACTCTCTGAACATACCGATGAACATATATACTCAAGAACAGACCATCACTGGCAACCTTTGGGAGCATATTACTCTGCTGAGGAATTTTGTAAGGTCGCAGATGTTCCTTTTGCGAATCTATCTACATATACTAAACATACCATTGAGAACTATGTAGGAACTCTATATGGGTACTCTGGAAGCATAATTATTAAGGATAATCCCGAAGATTTTGTGTACTATGAACCTAGCAATGAATATTCTACTGAATACTTCGACATAGATAACACTCCACAAGGAGAAGGAGAACTCTTAGTTGAGGCTACTGGTTCAAGTGCGTATTTAACCTTTATGGGTGGCGATGAGAAGATTACTCACGTTACCACAGACGTTAAGAACGGTAGAAACTTAGTCATAATTAAAGATAGCTACGGCAATGCTTTAGTGCCATTCTTAACTAGTTCTTTTGAGAATATATACGTCATAGATATGCGTTACTTTGAACTAAATGCTATAGACTATATAAAAGATGTAAATGCTACTGACTTACTATTTGCTATGAATACATTTTCAGCAACTGGTTCTAACTACAAACAGTTGGAAATTATTAGAACTCAATAATATATTTTTTAAAAAAAGGTCATTTTTAGCATCTCTTATAATATGAAAGGATTTTATTGCCTATGGAAGTTCTTAAATATCCACTAGATAGTGAAACTATCTTAAAGAAAAAACGTTCAATAAAAAGAGAACTCTTAAACGATGGCTCACAGCGTATTAAGAAGAATATAGCAATATTAGGGGGTTCTACTACTAACGATATTATGAATACTTTAGAACTATTCTTATTGAATAGTGGAATAGAACCTACGTTCTACCAATCGGAGTATGCTCAATATAGGAACGATATTATATTTCCAAACGCTCAACTAGATAACTTTAAGCCTGACATAATATTTATACATACTAGTACTAGAAATATCACAGAGTACTCATTCGACTTAAACCTATCACCTAAAGATGTAGAAGACGCTATACAAAGAGAGTTTGAAAACTTTTCTACTATGTGGGATACGGCTTTTAAAAAGTATTCTTGTCCTATAGTCCAAAACAACTTTGAAAAGCCTTTGTATAGAATCTTAGGCAACCGTGATAGCTATGATATTCATGGAAAGACCTATTTCATTAATAGATTAAATCTAAAGTTCTATGAATACGCTCAAATGCATGATGATTTTCACATAAACGATATAGACTTTCTATCCGCTGACTATGGTTTAACTAAGTGGGGTAATCCTTACTATTGGCATATGTATAAGTATGCTCTGTGTGTAGATGCTATTCCAGAACTTTCTTACAACGTATGCAAGATAATAAAATCCATATATGGTAAGAATAAAAAGGCTCTAGTTTTAGACCTAGACAATACTTTATGGGGCGGTGTAATAGGCGATGATGGACAAGAGGGTATAGAGATTGGACAAGAAACATCGTTAGGGCAACTCTACAGTGAAGTACAAACCTACTTAAAGGAACAATCTAGTGTAGGAGTAATGCTAACTATCGATTCAAAGAATGATTATGAAAATGCCATCTTAGGTTTAAACCACCCAGACAGTATTCTTAAGGTCGATGACTTTGTGAACATAAAGGCTAATTGGTTACCTAAAAGTGATAATATAGTATCTATTGCTGACGAGTTGAACATACTACCTAGTAGCTTAGTCTTTGTAGATGACAATCCCGCAGAACGTGAGATAGTAAGACAAACCTTAAAAGATGTAGAAGTCCCTAACATTGCTAATCCAGAAGACTACATAATGCGTTTAGACCGTAGCGGATTCTTTGAAGTTACTTCACTATCTCAAGACGATATTAAACGTTCCGATATGTACAAGGCTAACGTTAAGAGAAATGCTCAACAATCGTTATTTACTAACTATAATGAGTATCTAAAGAGCCTTAATATGGTAGCAACCATAGATGACTTCTTACCTATATACATACCTAGAATTACTCAGCTAACCAACAAGAGTAATCAGTTTAACTTAACTACTAAGCGTTATACACAGTCTGAAATGGAAAGAATCTTCCATGACGATGCTTACATTAGACTATATGGAAAGCTTTCCGATAGGTTCGGTGACAATGGCATAGTGTCCGTAGTAATTGGAAAGATAGTAGATAACTCTACCTTACACATAGACCTATGGTTAATGAGTTGTCGTGTCCTTAAACGAGATTTTGAATATGCTATGCTAAATGAACTCGTTAAGGTATGTAAGACTAGAGGTATAAAGACTATCTTTGGTTATTACTACAAGACCGCTAAAAATTCTATGGTTAAATGTCTATATCGAGATTTTGGATTTTACTTAAAGTCTATAGATGATGATGAAAACTCTATTTGGGAGTTAGATATTGATACATATATAGAGAAACAATCTACCATTAAAGTGGAAAAAAATCAAAAATAGGAGGATTTTACTATGACCAAACAAGAGGTTATGCAAAAACTACAAGACGTATTTAGAGATGTTTTCGACGATGATACTATTCACATTGATGAGAATACTACTGCTAATGATATTGAAGAATGGGACAGTTTGGAACACATTACTCTAATAGGTGCAGTGGAAAAAACCTTTAAGATGCGTTTTAAAATGAAAGAAGTATCATCTATGAAAGATGTTGGAGAGATGGTTGAAATTATTCTTGAGAGAATTTAATAAAAAAGTATTGCTTTTTTTGTTTCAATATGTTAAAATGATATTACATCTTTAACGAAGGAGGATATACTATGATTATTAGTCCTGAAGAAAGAGCTCATGACCTTGCTGATATGGTTGCCCACTGGCAACTATCTGAAGTGGCAAAGAAGGCTAAAGAGGAAAATAAGACTGTCAAAGTAAACTTACATTCATTCTATCATAAGTATTACACAGAACTTTTAAATATCTTTAAGCAAGATGCTCTCTTTAATGAAGACCTTAAATAATTTCAGCAAGAATTCTCCTACTTCAACAGTGTAAGTGGTGAGATGAATTGCTAAAAGGAAACTTAATGGCAGTAGTGGGCGGAGAGAATCGGTATCCCTCTACTGACACGAGGTCAATTCATGCGTATCAATGTACGCACGTCGCACTCTGATAATATACCGAGCGTGAGTTGAAAACTATCGTCTATAAATTTTGGGAGGAAAAATACTATGTTAACTAACGATAAAAGAGCACATGACTTAGCAGTTATGCTTACTATGTGGCAACTAGAACATATCAAGTCAGATAAGGAACACCCCGTAAATGTGAACCTTTACGCACTATACAGAAAGAACTATACCGATGTTTTGAATGCCTTTAACCGTGACCCAGACTTTACTGAAACAGATATCACTATGACTAAGTCTGAATAATTAACTATAAAGGAGATTTTTTTATGAATAAGGAACAAAGAGCTCACGATTTAGCAGTATCTATCACTAAGTGGCAATTAGACCACCTAGATTTAACTAATGCTAGTAAGAATCAACCCGTAAAGGTTAATGTATATGCTATATACAAGAAGAACTATAATGAAATCTTAAAGACCCTAAATCAAGATGCAGTTTTTGATGGTGAATAATAGAAAATCATTATATAATAAAAGAACATTGGAACACTTTGATATGAACGTTCCAATGTTCTTTTTTACCTTATAAGTATGCTTTAGATGTATCTAGTTAATCAATTAATTGTCTATCTTTATAAATGGGTGAATGTGTATCATGCAGTGCTTAATGTTAGGAAAACTGCTTTCTACGTTGTCATGAACCTTTTCAGATATGGCATGAGCATCTTTAAGTAGAGTATCACCATCTATTAGTATGGTTACGTCTACATATATCTTAGAACCAAAGAGCCTAGTGCGAAATTCATCTATACCTCTTACACCCTCTTGAGATACTATTACCGTTTCTATTTGAGCAATAGTCTTATCGTCACAAGACCTATCTATAAGTTTATTTATAGCTTCTTTCATAATTTCATAACCTGCACGTATTATAAAGATACATATTACTATACTAGCTAAGTTATCCATAATAGGTAGCCCTACCATAGCTCCTATTATGCCTATAGAACTTCCTATTGAAGATAATGCATCGCTACGGTGATGCCAAGCGTCTGCCATTAAAGAGTCAGAACCTACTTTCTTAGCGACATTCTTAGTGTATTGATACTGCACCTCTTTTACTACTATGGATACTATAGCAGAACCTAGAGCAATCCCCCCAGTGATTTCTTGTACTGTACCGTCTATTATATTCTTTATTCCAGAGAATCCTATCATAAAGCCAGTAGCAGATAGTATTATTGACAGTAACAACGCAGATATACTCTCTAAACGTTCATGACCATATGGGTGTTCTTTATCTGCTTGCTTACTAGATATATTTACGCCTACTATTACTACTATGGTACTAATTACATCTGATGCTGAATGTACAGCGTCTGATATCATGGCACTTGAATGAGATACTATTCCAGCTACTAACTTTAGTATAGAAAGTATTATGTTTATTACTATACTCATCACCGATACTTTAATAGCTAAGTCCTTGTTTGAACCTTCTGTGTTAGACATAAAAAATCACACTCCTAATACTATTATATTAATTATATTCTATTATGGTATAAAAAAACATCTATGGAAATGTATCCCACAGATGAGTAAAGTTAATCATACTGTTGCATGAGAGTCATACAATCACGCCCAACCAAGATATTGGTCTGAAAAAATATATTTTCAAGTATTATAT
>JAJQGV010000139.1 GCA_021200215.1 Ruminococcus sp.
GGCAGATGGATTCTTTAGAGTTCCATCTTTGTTTAGGTTGTATAGTTGAGTATCTTGTGAATGTCTATCAAGGATATCATTTAGTTCTTCTATTTTAGATTGTATCTCCTTAGTTAAGTCTATGCCATCAATCTCCATAGATATTATAGTATCCATAGAGAACATTGTGCTACTGTATGATTTCATACTATCGTTTTTAGTGTTGTATAGTATAGATATCACAATAAGGCACACTATGATTATTACACATACTATTAGATACTTTATACTTACCATATATTTCATATTATGTATCTCCCATTAGTAGAAAAAATCACAATTGTAATTATTATATAATAAAAAAGTTCTTTTGTAAATACTATAATCGATAAAACTCTTAAAACTGTTGATTTTTAAAGTTAGGTCATACTCGCCACTTGATTTTTTTAGGAAAATCTAGTACAATATATTATACTATATCTGAGAGGAGTAATATTTTTTGAAAGGTTATAGATTAAGTTTAATCCGTCATGGATTTACAGAGGCAAACGAAACGGGTATGTATATAGGTAGTAAGACCGATTTACCACTATCCAAAAAGGGAAAGGATACTCTACTTAACTATATGGACGAGTATAGATACCCTAGAGTTGAAAGAGTGTATACTAGTCCACTTCTAAGGTGTAGACAGACTTGCGATATTCTATTTCCCGATAGGCAAGTTATCGCTATGGACGACCTTAAAGAGTTAAACTTTGGTGACTTTGATGGCAAAACAGTCGATGAACTTATAGACCGTGATGACTATAAACATTGGCTCAAAGGTGGTTTAGATAATGCTCCACCTAATGGCGAAAGTATTCAGGAGTTAGTAGTGCGTTCTTATAATGCCTTGACTAGAATCATTGTGAATATGATGGACGAAGAGTTTTCTCATTGTGCTATAGTTACACATTCTGGAGTTATTAAGAATATCCTTACGTGCTTTGGATTGCCTAAGATTAATCCTAATGATATATATATCGATGCAGGAGAAGGAGCAGAAATTTTAGTCACTGCCGATATGTGGCAACGTTCACAAGCGTTTGAAATCTTAGGTAAGGTTCCCTACCTACCAGATGATATAGAGTTCAATACCTATGAGTAAACAGTCATACACTTATAGTGGTGATTCTCCTATGCTACTAAAGGATTTCTTAAAAAGTTGTGGAATATCCAAGAAGTTATTGAGTAAGTTAAAACGTGAACATATGGGTATCACTAAAAATGGTGAGTTGATACGTTCTATAGATATAGTACAACCTAATGATACTATAATATTATCTATAGAAGATACATCTTTTTTAGAACCTAATTCTAACTTAAAAGTTCCTATAGCTTATGAGGATAATAATGTTGTAATCTTTGATAAATCTCATAATATGCCTATACACCCATCTATAAAGCATCAAGGGGATACTTTAGGGAACTACTTTGCATACTTATATCCAAATACCACTTTTAGACCTATCATACGTTTGGATAGAAATACTTCGGGACTATGTATAGTGGCTAAAAATCAGCGTGTTTGTGGAATGTTACAAAAACAAGTTATTAAAACATACTATGCAGTAGTTAGTGGTCTTGTGGATATTTTAGGTACTATAGATGCTCCTATAAAAAGAGAGAATGATTCTATAATTAAAAGGATAGTCGCTCAAGATGGACAGAAGTCTGTAACACACTATAGAAGAATATCCTATAATGAAAAGTATTCTTTGGTAGAGGTTACTTTAGAAACTGGGAGAACGCATCAAATTAGAGTACATTTTTCATATATAGGTCATGCACTTGCAGGTGATGACCTATACGGTGGTTCACTAGAGGATATCGACAGACAGGCATTGCATTGTGGAAAGTTAATCTTTCCTGATGTTGATACTGGTAGAACTATAGAGGTTAGCTCTAAAATTCCTAGTGATATGCAATCTTTAACTTAAAAATCAATAATTCCCCTGTTAAATTATCGGTCGTGAGTTGAAACAATATAGTTTTGGAGGTTTTTAATTATGAAACAGATAGCAAGTTTTCAAGTAGACCATACTAAGTTTGGAATAGGTATGTACATATCACGTATAGACGATGATATAGTAACCTACGATATTAGAATGGTTAAGCCTAATGGAGGTACATATCTACCAGTACCAGCTATGCATACTATAGAACATCTATTTGCAACCTATGCTAGAAGTTCTAAGTTTGAAAATAATATAATCTATGTAGGCCCAATGGGTTGCCGTACGGGATTTTATCTACTAACTAGAGGAATATCTAATTCAGATGCTATTCAACTAGTTAAAGATAGCTTTAAGTTTATATCTAACTTCAATGGCAAGATTCCAGGTGCTACAGAGGTAGAGTGTGGAAATTACAAAGAACATGATTTATCAACTGCTAAACAATGCGTTTTACCATTGTTGGCAGTTTTGGAAGATTATTCAGTAGAGAAATTATCATATTCATACCATATAGACAAGTAATATATATGGCAATTGTGCAAATGTACAAACTTTTAGGCTATCGACACCGTTTGCGTTGCAAATCTATATGTTATAATATAT
>JAJQGV010000109.1 GCA_021200215.1 Ruminococcus sp.
TATACTATAATTTTTAAAGAATGTCAAGAGGTTTTTTTGAAAAAAACTCTAAATATGGAAGGTTTTCAAATTGTTAAAAAGTGAGTGATATATATTATGTTTGCTAAGATAAACAGCATAGGTCTAATAGGTCTACTTGCTTATACCGTAGATGTAGAGATAGTAATAAATAGAGGTCAACCTATGTTCGATTTAATAGGTCTACCCGATGCATCTGTTAAGGAAAGCCGTGAGCGTATTAAGTCTGCACTGCGTTCCATAGACATAGCCTTTCCTATATCTAGTGTTACTGTAAACTTAGCACCTGCCAATACTAAAAAGAGCGGTTCTGTTCATGACTTAGCTATATTAGTGTCTTTGCTAAAGGCTCTGGGTTACATAGATTGCAACTTAGATAGTTCGGTATTCATTGGAGAGGTATCTTTAAGTGGAAGTATTAGAGCTATAAATGGAGTACTATCTATGGTTATTCACGCTAAAGAGATGGGATTTAAATCGATATATCTCCCAAAGGATAACGTTATAGAAGCTTCAATTATAGATGGTATAGACGTGTATGGTGTGGAGAATATTTCTCAACTTTTAAACCATCTTAGTGGGCGTACGCCTATTGATAGACAAGAACCTATCTTGTTCAGTAGTTCACTTGAAAGTTATACCCTAGATTTCTCAGACGTCCGTGGGCAACAGTCGGTAAAGTACGCTTTAGAGGTATCTGCTTGTGGTGGGCATAACGTTCTATTGATAGGTTCTCCTGGTAGTGGTAAGAGTATGCTCGCTAAAAGAATGCCCTCAATATTGCCCCCTATGAACTTTAAAGAAAGTATAGAAACTACTAAGATTCATTCCATTGCAGGTAAGTTAGACTCTTCAAAACCTATAGTTATTGAACGTCCGTTTCGCTCACCGCATCATACTATATCGGCATCAGGATTAGTTGGTGGTGGAACTGTTCCACAACCTGGAGAGATATCTTTAGCACACAATGGCTTACTATTCTTAGATGAGTTAGCAGAGTTCGATAAACATACCCTTGAAATCTTACGGCAACCTTTAGAAGACCAAAAGATAACCATATCAAGAGTTTGGGGAACGGTTACATATCCTAGTAAGTTTATGTTGATAGGTGCTATGAATCCATGCCCTTGTGGATATTTCAATCACCCTACTAGAAGATGTACTTGCTCACGTAATGCAGTACACAGATACCTATCTAAGATTTCTGGCCCTCTATTGGATAGGTTCGACATACACGTTGAAGTTAGTCCTGTGGAGTTTGATGACCTAGTATCTAAAGCCAATGAGGAAAGTTCTAGTTCCATTAGACAAAGAGTTATTAAGGTTAGAAATATCCAAAATGAGAGGTTTAAGGGTACGGATATAACCTGTAACGCTATGATTACTTCCGCAAAGTTGAGAGAGTTCTGCCCAATTACCGATGCTGCCGAAGGATTCTTAAAGAACGTCTTTGAAAAGACTGGACTATCTGCTAGAGCGTATAGTAAAATCTTGAAGATTTCCCGTACCATTGCCGATATGGACGGCTCGGAAGTGATACAGAAATCTCATATAGCAAGGGCATCACGTTTTAGAAGTTTAGACCAAAAGTATTGGCAAGTATAATGAATTTAAAGACTCTCAAGATGGTATGATGAAAAATATATGTTCACTGTTGGAGATAATATTATGATTTCTAATTTTAAAAAGATGGAAGAAGAAGAACGTTCTTTCCTTGGATATTTAAAAAATTTGGATAAGACCTTACTGATTGCCGTATCTATATGTGCAATATTGAGTATACTATGTATATACTCAATATATAGTAGTCAAGTAGTGGAAGTTACTGAAACTCAATGTTTTATGCAAACCATATCTGTATTGATTGGCATAATAGCTTGTTTTATAATAACGGCTATAGACTATCATAAGATAGCTAAACTATGGTTCTTGTACGTTCCTATAGCATTATTTTTAGTAGCTTTAACTTTTACTAATTTAGGTTACGGTCGTGGCGAAGCAGATGATGTCGCTTGGTTAGATTTCGGCTTTATAAGTATTCAACCTGCAGAAATCTTGAAGATAGCCTTTCTGCTATCATTTTCATTACACTTGCATAAGGTTGGAAAAGATATTAATAACTTCGGACACTTTATACTGTTGTGTATTCACGGAGCAATACCAGTAGTTATAGTAGCTTTACAAGGTGACTATGGAACTTCTATAGTATTCGGTATGATGTTTGCTTTTATGATGCTATTTGCTGGACTATCTTTAAAGTATATAGTTCCCATATTGGCGTGTGTTCCAGTAGTATTATATCTGCTTTGGAACTACGTTCTTAGTTCAGTTCATAGGAATAGAATAGAAGTCTTATTGAATCCAGGTTCAGACCCTTTAGGTATAGAGTATCAACAGAACTTAGGAAAAGCATCACTTGCGGAAGGTGGATTGTTTGGTAAGGGTTTATTTCAAGATGAGTATACCTTTGTACCAGAAATTCACAATGACTTTATATTCTCATTTATAGGTCAAGCCTTCGGTTTCGTTGGGTGCAGTGTAATACTAGTGCTGTTCGCTTTTATATGTATTAAAATATTGATAGATGCTATGACTACTAAAGATGCTCTTGGAAAAAACATATGTGTTGGAACTTTTTCTATGATTTTCGTACATTGCGTTATGAACGTGGGAATGGTTTTAGGTGTAATGCCAGTTATAGGTATTCCTCTGCCGTTTATGAGTGCTGGTGGTACTGCTATGCTTAGTATGTTCTTAGCTATTGGATTGGTTTTAAGTACTCACTCTCATAGAAGAAAACAGAAACGAATGTTCTATGACATCGAAGATTAATAATATATCTTTTAGCGACAAAATATCGTGTGCCTGATGATTATGGTTGACAATCGATGGATTTGATTGTATAATAGTAAATATATCATATTTGAGTTGCAAAGCTTGATGATATTTCTTATTTTGGAGGATTGCTTTTTTATGAAAAATGAACTTTGTATAGTTTTAGACTTTGGTGGGCAGTATAATCAATTGATTGCTAGACGTGTCCGTGAGTGTGGTGTGTACTGCGAAGTACATAGCTATAAAACTCCCATAGAAAAGATTAAAGATATGAATCCTAAAGCTTTAATCTTTACTGGTGGCCCTAATAGTGTATACGATGAAAATTCACCACATATTACTAAAGAAATCTTTGAGTTAGGATTGCCTATATTAGGTATATGTTATGGCTGTCAGTTGATGGCTTATACTTTAGGTGGTGAAGTATCATCTGCACCAGTTAGCGAATATGGTAAGACTAATACTTTTTACGATATCAACTCTTTGCTATTTAAAGGATTATCCACAGAAAATACCTCTTGGATGAGTCATACCGACTATATCTCTAAGCTTCCAAAAGGCTTTGAATCCATTGCACATACTGATAATTGCCCTGTAGGTGCAATGCAGAATATTAATAAAAAGTTATATGGAATACAGTTTCACCCTGAGGTGAATCATACGGTAGATGGCTCTAAGATGCTACACAATTTCTTATATAACGTCTGTGGATTTAAGGGCGATTGGACTATGAGTGACTACGCTAAGACGGCTATCCAACAGATTAGGGATAAGGTCGGCAATGGTAAAGTGCTATTAGGACTATCTGGTGGTGTGGATAGCTCCGTTGCTGCTGCACTGCTATCTAAGGCGGTAGGAAATCAGTTGACTTGTATATTCGTTGACCATGGCTTTATGCGTAAAAATGAGGGTGACGAAGTAGAACAAGCTTTCGCAAATTGGAACATAAACTTCGTTAGAGTAGATGCTAAACCTCAATTTATGGCTAAGATGAATGGTGTATCTGACCCAGAAACTAAACGCAAGATAATAGGCGAGGAGTTTATCAGAGTTTTTGAACAAGAGGCTAAAAAGATTGGTACGGTGGATTTCTTAGTGCAGGGAACTATCTATCCAGATGTTATTGAAAGTGGTCTAGGTGATTCAGCAGTTATAAAGTCACATCATAACGTTGGTGGCCTTCCTGATTATGTTGACTTTAAAGAGATTATTGAACCTTTACGAATGCTCTTTAAAGATGAGGTTAGACAACTTGGTATAGAATTAGGTTTATCTTCAGTGTTGGTGTGGCGTCAACCTTTCCCGGGCCCTGGTTTGGCTATCAGAATTATTGGCGAGATTACCGATGAAAAGCTTGAAACACTTCAAGATGCAGACTATATCTTTCGTGAGGAAATAGCTAAGGCTGGTCTTGATAAGGATATTAATCAGTACTTTGCAGTGCTGACAAATATGCGTTCTGTTGGTGTTATGGGTGATGGAAGAACTTATGACTATACTTTGGCTCTAAGAGGTGTCACTACTACCGACTTTATGACCGCCGACTTTGCTAAGATTCCTTATGAGGTCTTAGAAAAAGTATCTGCTAGGATTATAAATGAAGTTAAGAATGTCAATAGAGTAGTCTACGATGTTACTACTAAACCACCTGCAACCATTGAATGGGAATAATATTACACACGTATTATTATAACTAAAGGCTATGGATTTAAATCTATAGCCTTTTGATGTGTAATATATTGAAATAATCTACAAAATATTATGTTATAAAGTATTTTATTAGCCTTGCAATTTCAATCTATGTGTGATATAATTATCATACGCTTGGTGTATGATTGAAACTAAGTAGATGGATAAATATATCCATGAACTATAATGTTTTAGGAGGTTTTTAATATGGATTCCATAAGTGCGGGATTGTTTCCAATATCGTTTAATGCACATATAATATTTACAATAATATCGGTGATATTCTTTCTATTTCAATATAAGCGACAGCATCACCTATACCAACTATTGAGTGCTATAGCCATTCCTTTACCATTGATACTATACTTAAACTCATCTAGTATAGTGTTCAAAGCTATAGGTTTCATTGAATTGGTTATGGTGATTGTTATAGGTGTTATGCTATTCTCTAGTGGTAAGAAGGAAAGTAAAACTAAATCTAACGTAGTAAACGTTGCGAATGTTAGCGTTGATAATTGCAATCCTAAGGAAGAGAGTAATCATGATGAAACCTAATGCAGTAATTACAGATTGGTCTACAATGTCTATGAACGATGATATATCTTATAGCAAGATTCAAACTCTTTGTGACCCTTTAACCGTATATGATTTAACTCCATACAATGAGGATATTATAGTGGATAGAGTTCATGATGCAGAGATTCTACTGTGCAATAAAACCCCTATAACTAGAGGTGTTATGAAAAGATGTAAGAATTTAAAGTATATAGGTCTATTTGCTACTGGTTATAACAATATAGATATCCCTGCATCACGAGAGTTTAATATTACGGTATGTAATGCGGGAGAGTATTCTACCAATGCAGTGGCTCAACACGTATTTGCTATGATATTAAATCATTATAGTAAGGTTGAAACCTATAGTTCAGATGTTCAAAATGGTAAGTGGATATCTTCAAAGACCTTTTCATACTTTCCATATAGTACTTATGAACTTGCTAACAAGACTATATCTATAGTGGGATACGGTAGCATAGGCAAAAAGGTTAGTGAGATAGCATCTGCATTTGGTATGAGAGTATTAATACATACTAGAACTATTCCTAAAGATTGTCCTTATGAGATAGTATCTAAAGAGGACGCTTTTAAACGTGCCGATATATTAACGTTACACTGTCCTCTTACTGAACAGACTAGAGAGTTAGTTTGCAAGGATACGCTATCTTTGATGAAAGATACTGCTATATTGATAAATACATCTAGGGGTGGTACTGTCAATGAGTTTGATTTATCTAATGCGTTAAAAGATGGAACTATCGCTAAGGCTTACTTAGACGTTCTAAACTATGAGCCTATGTCTAAAGATACTCCATTGATAGATGCTCCTAACGTGATTATAACTCCACACGTAGCATGGGCAGCGTTAGAAACTCGTAACAGATTGATGGGCATAGTTATTAATAATTTAAAAGGCTTTTTAGATGGAAACGTAATAAATAAGGTAAATTAAACTTTAGAAAGGACTTAAATTGAAAAATGTCTAGTATATCAGATAAGAAAAGGATAGTCATAAAGTTAGGAACGTCTACGCTTACACATAAGACTGGTAGGTTAAATCTTAGACGCATGAATAATCTAGTTAGGGTTATTGCAGATTTACATAACTCTGGTAAAGAGATAATAATAGTATCTTCTGGAGCTATTGGCTTAGGTGTGGGAAAGTTAGGCTTAAAAGAACGTCCAACCGATACGCCATCTAAACAGGCGTGTGCATCGGTTGGGCAGTGTGAGTTAATGTATATGTATGATAATCTTTTCGATGAGTATGGCATTACAGTATCTCAGATACTTCTAACTAAGGCTACTATAGAAAATGAACGTCAAAAGAATGTTGAGAATACTTTTAAGCGTCTTTTAGAGTTGAATGTAATACCCATAGTTAATGAAAATGATACTGTCGCTATAGATGAGTTGGAACTTGAAATCGGTGAAAATGATAGTCTATCGGCATTGGTGGCAAAGTTCTGCGGTGCAGACTTATTGGTAATACTTTCTGATATTGATGGGCTATACAGTTCTGACCCTCATAAAAATGATGGTGCTAGGTTAATTCCAGTAGTTACTGAAATTAGTGCCTATATAGAAAATATAGCTGGTGGTACTGGTTCGGCTTTGGGTACTGGTGGAATGAGTACTAAAATTAATGCTGGTAAGATTGCTACTGAAAATGGCATAGATATGGTTATTATGAACGGTGATAATCCTGAAAGGCTTTATGACCTATTTGAAGATAAGCCAGTAGGAACTCTATTCTTAGCTAGAACAGATATCTTTGATTGTGACCAAGTTTAGATAGTATAAAATCTGTAAGGAGTGTGTTTTATGAACGATGACGACTTCCTCGATAGACTCTTAAACTCAAGCGGTGACGATTTGGATAGGCTTATTAATTATGACAAGGCTAAAAAGAAACGTAAACGTGCTAACAAGGATATTGAAGTCGATATGTCGGACATAGAAAAGATACTCAACAGCAATAGTAATATCACTACTACTACAGATGATATCTATGGGTGTAAAGGGCAAGTTTCACAGATAGTAGTATCCTCTAGTAGTGCAGAAAACTTCCCCGATAAGTCGGAAGAGTGCTTTAAACACATATATGACCAACTAACTAACGAAACCTATACCATAGATAGAATATCTGCTATACAGAAGAGTTCGCAGTATAAGAAACGTATGGAAGTTACATCTGTAGTGATTAAGGTTATCTTAGTTAGTATAGGTATCTGTATATGTTTAGGTATAGCTATATGGTTATCTCAAATATTGTTAAGACTGTTCCCTTATGTAAGTTAAGGTAGTACTGTAACGATTAAAAAATCACGCTTAAACTAGTAAGCGTGATTTTTTTGCTTTAATTTCAACTAATAATGTGAATATTAGGAACAATCTAAGTATAATGCCTTACGATTTAACCTCAACTTTTGAAGAATCTTCTTCGTTGAGTTTTTCGTCGAGAACCTTTTTAATATCTATGCCATCGTGTTCAGCGTTAGCTTTCATAATTTCTAACATTTCAGTTAGTAAAACCTCTTCTTTAGATGGTTCTGGGGTAGGCTCAGGAGCAGGTTCACTTTCTTTTTTCTTTAGAAATCTGTTTACAACCTTAACTATAGCAAATACACATATAGCAGTCAATAGGAACGTAATAATGTTCTGTATAAAGTTACCATATGTAAGTGTAGCACCATCAGTGAATATTGGAGTTATACCATCTTCTTCAAATTCACCAGTTGGAATAGGTACTACGTACTTTAATCCAGCAAAGTTTATTCCACCAGTAATCATTCCTATAATAGGTGTGAATATATCTTCTACTAAAGATGTTACTATGGCAGTGAAAGCAGAACCCATAATAACACCGACAGCCATATCAAGAACGTTACCTCTAGCGATAAACTCCTTGAACTCTTTAATAAGACCATTTCCTTTAATTTTCATATATTAAGTCCTCCTGTAAAACTTTGTGATACTTATATTATAACATATCATAAGATAAGGGATATTTCATTATAGAAAAGCACCAAACTTTTTTTAACATAATAGTATACAATATACAAATATATATATCACTTAAGAAAAGATGCGTTATACTAAAGCTATCAGCATAGATGGTATATCATTCTGTTTAATAGTATCGAATACGTTCTTATGGCAGGTAAACATTATGGTTTGCGATGTATTAGAGTATTCTAATAGAAAGTTTATACCTTTTAGAACATTTTCGTTGTCGTACTGAATAAAGTCATCGTTTAGGAACACTGGCAGAGAAGTTGCAAATGAGCTGTTAGAAATCATTTGCGATACACCTAACCTTAATGATAGGTACGATTGCTCAATAGTTCCATTGCTTAGATACTTCCAATCGGCTAACGATTCATTATGCTGTATAGCCATATCTAAAGTAGTGGTAATGGCTAAACTTTCATATGAACTATCAGAAAGTTGGTTGAATATGTTAGAAGTCTTTTGATTAAACTCTGGCATATACTGTTGTAGTTCCTCTATGGATTGGTCTAAGACTTCATAAGCAAGGTCTAAACTGTGACAGAACTTTTCTTGCTTAACGATATCTCTTTCAAGATGGTTTATGGTATGTTCTATAGCAGTAACGCAAGTCCTATTTCTAAACTTAGCTCTCATATCGGTATCGATGTGTGAAAGGTCTGCATTTTGCATATTCAGTGAGAATTGACAATCATCTATTTCAGCCTTTAGTTTAGAAAGTTCGGCAACGCTCATAGGTTCAGGATTCTCTCTGCCACACATTTCAATGAAGTCTGCAGTAATGTCAGTCAACTTTTCTTTTAACTCATCATATGACTGCCCATTGGTTTCCGACTTTAGCACTTCCGACTGATATTCAATCTTACTTTGTAGAGTCTTTATGTTCTGTAGTTCAGTGTTTAGGCTAACTATTAAATTATTAACATCGTTGATAGAAGAGCATGGCTTAAAGGCACTCATATACTGAATGATGTCGTTTTGAGCTTTGTAGAAACTCTCTTCTGAGTTGGATATATTTTCCATAAGGGTTGAAAGTTCGTTCTTCTTTTTATCTACCTTAGCTTGTTCACTAGAGAATATTGCTTCAGTTTCTACCTTTTGATTCTTCCAATAGTCCAGATTCTTAATAAGTGTATTTCTTTGGTCTTTAAACTTATCGCAATCTGCAAGTAACTGTTCTTGATTTAGTTTTAAAAGGTTAAGTTGTTTTTGAGCCTCTCTAAGTTTCTTATTTATGCTATACTGTTCTATTTCAATGTCATGACGAACGTTCTGTATGTTTTCATTAGCCTTAGTTATGGCAACTTCATCTACACGTTGATATTTTGCAGAACCTTTCTTACTAACGTTCTGCTTATCGAACAGATTTATTATTGCCATTACTATTCCTATGCCTATTACCAATAAGCACCACGGATTGACCGTCAAGGTTAGCAGTATTCCAAGAGCGACTATTATACCTCCCCACATTAAGAACGTTTTACTAGATGTAGGGTTAGAGTACGTTACAGGCTGTCGAGCATCTACTAGTTGTTGTTGAGCGATATCTAAACGTTCTTGGTCTAAAACCTTTTTAGCCTTAACTTGTTCATCTATTACACGGAAGTTAATATCTGCGTCTTTAATACTTTCAGATAGTTTTTCTAACTCTGTGTTTTTGTCTGCTATAGCCTTGTCAAGATTTTTAATGTGACCGTTAGTAAATTCAATCTGTTCTACAGCCTCATCAAAGAGTTCTCTTTCCTCAGTAAAAGATGTGTTAAGAGTTTCCGTCATAGTTTCAAGTTCTGTTTTAACCTTGTACACATTGGATTGATATTGGTTCTTCATCTCACCAATCTGTTGCATGGTATTGAACTTCTGTTGAGCGTTCTTAATAAACTCATCGTTTATGGTTACGTTTTCATTGGTTAAAGCATCTTTTCTAGTGTTTAGTTCTTTTTGGAGTTTATTAATATCATCTAACTTAGCAACAGTACTTTTTAGAGCGTTTACTTCGGACATGGTTTGCTGAATGGTTAAAGTCTTTCTTAGTTCATCGTAACGAGCGACAATCTCATCACGGTTTTCTTGTACTGCTTGATATTCCATCTGCATTCTAAGTTTTTGGCTCTCTTCTGCTTGTGCTGAGTTGATATCTTCATACAAAGACGTTAGAGTAGCCTTATTCTTATCTAATATTCCTATCTTGCCACTTTTAGATAGATAGCTTTCTTTAGCATTACTTAGTCTAGTCTTAACCATATGTGCAGATGTATTTTCATCGTAAGATGATATTATGTTCATAAGTTTTTGAGTTGCCTTTTCATCGGCTATATTGAAGTTGATGTTATCTATGAACATAGACCTTTCAAAAGATTGCAAGTTCATATCTAGTAGAATCTTTCCTACTTGATGTTCATTGCCTATATCTAACTGTACATTGTCGGTTAGATTGCTTAGAGTAACTATGTCATTTAGGTTGCAATCTTTAAAGGTTCTATGTAGTCTATGAACCTTTTCGTTGAAGATAAAGTCTATAGAGCCACCCATGTTAGTATCGTTATCGCTGTCATATGGACGATACTTTAATCTTTCATTGGTAAAGGTATCGTGGTCTTCTTCTAGCGATGTAGCACCATAGAATAACATCTTAATAAAGTCTATTATGGTAGCTTGACCGTTTTCCACATCGCCATATATAACATTTAGATTCTTACTAAAGTCTACATGGAAATTTTTTAACTTGCCAAAAGCCACAATGTCGATACTTTTAATTATCAAGTGGAGCAACCTCCTTTTCAAAAGCATTCAATCCTATGTATAGAGCATCTTTTAGATTTTCCTTTTCAAAGGAATCGTTACACCTATCTATTCTATTAAGCATATTCTTAACGAATATTCCTTTAAGTGAGAACTCTTTGGATATAGAATCGAAGTCTATGTTAGGTAATGAAGCGTTTAATACATCGATATAGAATACTATCTCACTTAGTATAGATTGTATGTATTGAACGTTAGGTCTATACCTTTCATTAGTCAAGCCTACTAGAGTTATTTTGTAAAAATTTTCCATGTAGGTATCGCCAAAAGTTTTGTTTATAAAGTCTTTTATCTTAGATAGTGCCTCATCATCAGAGTAACAACCCGATATATCTACATTGGTTTCAATTAACATTCTTTGTGATATAGGTATAAACTGTAAGTCTACTTTATTCTTAGCTATAGTTCCAAAGTATATGCCTTTCTTACCTTGCTCATCGAAACCGTGACCTTCTGGACAACCTGAATACGCATAGTAGGTATCTTCCACCTTTTGTATAGGTGTCGTTAGATGTATATGTCCTAGTGCTACATAGTCCATCTTAGATTTTCCAAGCTGTTCAAGGGTTATAGGATTGTATCGGCTAATTTGATTTTCTTTAAGTAACAAATCACCATGCATAACCAATATGTTGGTATAGCTATCGAACGGTACTTGAATACTATCGAAGATAGGCGTTTCAATGTAGGTTCTAGTAAAAGAAGTTCCCCATAGGCGAAGTTTCATATTTGGAAACTCAACGTATTGAAGTTCCTTACCAAATATAAATACATTGTCTGACCAATCGTTATCAGATAGTGGACAGTCTGCACTTAAATAGTCATGATTTCCCCCACATATTGCCACTATAGTATTTGGAATGTCTGCTAAATACCTTTTAGCCGTGTTTATTATAGATAGGTCTATGCCATGATTCTCAAACAAATCACCAGCTATTATTAGTAAATCCACAGCCTTTTCATTACACATTTCTGTAATCTTTCTAAAGGTAGTCATAATTTCATGACGCCTTTTTTTAGCATCATTGTGCTTTAGAAAAGGTATCTCTGCACCCAAATGGATATCACTACAATGTATTATAGTAATACCGTCATCGGAGTTTGGTTTTGCACTCAACAGATTACTATTTCTATGGTATGATATGTTGTTTATATCCATAAATATATATATATCCTTTCTAAAATTTTCGATTGCCCCCAAAAATTAGGCAAGAGGTAATTTTCCAATCATATACTAAGAGTATAGCACAGTTTCAAGAAAAAGTAAATGCATTTATTGGAGATTTCACAAGCCTTTTTTTGTGCAACTAGTACATTTGTGAAACTATCCACTAGAGAAATGTATACTATTAGAT
>JAJQGV010000150.1 GCA_021200215.1 Ruminococcus sp.
ATGGAGACTATTATATATGTCGAATATGAACGAATTTACTCCTGACCTATTCACTCTTACCGATGAGGAAGGAAAGGAACACGTTTTTGAGTTCCTAGATAGTATAGAAATTGATGGAACTAACTACTACGCTCTTACTCCACACTATGAAAATCCAGAAGAACTATTGAACGGTGATGGTGAGCTTGTTATCCTTAAAGAAGACCCTAACAACGATGAAAATGACCCCGAAAATATAGCTTTAATCTCTATAGATGATGAGGAGGAGTTTAATAGAGTCGGTCAGATACTATTAAATCGTGTAAATGCTATGTTCGATGACTTTGAAGAAGACGAATTTGATGATGATGACGAAGACGAAGTAGAAATTTCATAATTGTTAAAATTTTCACTTGATTTTTTTTAAAATTGGTGTTATAATAATAATATAAACATGGTAGATTCCATCTACTGAATATTAACTTGCTTAAATTCTGCCTTGTTCGAGCAAGTAAGGTTTTTTTTAATCCAACACTTAAATATAGTGAATTTTGCTCTAGCTGTGGATTGCAGACCTCCCAACAGACCATCTTTATGGAATGCCACAGACATTCATTATTAAATTCCTACCTATTATTAAAATTGTATTGGTCTTTGGACGAAGGGAGCATGATTTAGTTAGGCGGATACCCACCTGCCTTGTGCGGGTTTTATCGCTATACGACGGCAAGGCGGTTTTTCTTGTAAATTATAAGCGTATCAAAATACTTTTGATACGCTTTTTATATTGCAAAGATATTAAAAAAAAATAACTCTAACCCATTTGAGTTAAAGCTATTTTTAATGTTACATAGAGATTAATCTCTCTTACGAGTAGCTACTATACCAGCACCAGTTAAAGCACATACTAAAACTACACCAGCAACACCAACATCACCAGTTGCAGAGGTAGTATCTTCTTCAGATACTGTAGTAGTAGAATCGCTATCGTCGTCATCATCGTCACTAGAAGTAGTTGTTGTAGTAGTTTCATCATCATCACTAGTAGTGGTTGTTGTAGTTGTTGTAGTAGTTTCATCAGAAGTATCTTCTGAGCCTTTAATTCCACTTACAGTAAAGTTGATAGTAATGTTTGTAGCACACGCAACAACATTATCTATATCTTGAATGTTACGACCAGACCAAGTATCATATATAGATAGACGATAAGTAGTACCATCATCGTTAGTGCTATCAGCACTAGCAGACTTGCTATACTGTATTGTAGTACCGTCTACAACGATACTAGAGATATCGAAAGTCATTTCATCGTATATTTCTTGTTCATTAGCATCTTGTTGATATATATTAATATCAGTACTAATACCTAAGAAATCAATCTGTTCAGCACCACAACCTTCGGGAATATCAAACGATAGAGTATAATTGCCATTTCCAGTAATATCAATATAGCCAGCTGCATCGGTCATATTCCAGTTTGCAACACCAGTAACGTTGTCGCCACCGCCATCCTGCATTATTAACCAAGCGTGACCAATAGTATCGGCACTAACCGTTGTAATACTTGCAACAGCCATAGTAGTTCCCACAAGAACAGTAGCCACCACACTAGCAATAAGTTTTTTCAATTTCATTTTAGATAACCCTCCAAAAAATCTTTTCTACTACTAGTATACAAGAAAGTCATATAAAATTCAATTGTCATTTTAACCAAACTTAAACGTTTCCAAATGTTGAAAATCAACAATAATGCATATTTGGTACAAAGAATCGGGCATATACTACTAAATTTTTAAGGGTTAGATTAATACTTAAATGCTGTTAGACTATTAGTTTCATCACAGAATGCCAATAGTACGTCCTTTGCAGAGTTAATGTGCAACTTATCCAATTGATTCTTTAGCCAAACGTCATTCTTTCCACTAGCTTTTAGGTTGTCAGATATTACCTTACCATTAACTATCAAATTTATGGGGATAGTTTGATTATCTACAATAACGTTTAAATCTTCGGGGGTAGTAGGTCTTTTATCCGATTTAGATAGTACGCTTATCTTTCCATTGGTTTCCAATACTATAGTTTGAATATCCTTAACGTTGAAGTAACCTTGATTACGACATTCACCTAAGAGTTCATTTAAATCCAAACGAGATTTTTTTAAACTATCTAAATTAAAGTTACCATTATCGAAGAGAATCAAAGGTGTACCATTTAAGAACCTACGACATTTCACGCTCTTACTCGCCCAATATGATACCAGTATTGAAAACAATGCATAGATAACCATAGCTATTATAGGCAGTATAAACTCTTCGCTATAGGTTATCTCAGCGGCAATTGAACCTATTGTAATTCCATTAATATAATCAAACATACTAAGTTGTGACATCTGTCTGTTACCTATTAACTTTGTAAGTAAGAATAAAGCTACTACTGAAAATATAGATGCTAATATGACTCTTATAATATCCATAAAATCTATACTACTCATAAAAAAATCCTCCCAACGGTTAGCCTGATATGTGTATTATTGCCCACATTTTAGATAAT
>JAJQGV010000030.1 GCA_021200215.1 Ruminococcus sp.
GTATATTATCGGAGTACGACGTGCGTACATGGTACGCATAAATTGACCTCGTGTCAATGGGGGATACCGATTTTTCTCCGCCCACCATTGCCATTAAGTTTTCTTTTTGCAATTCATTCCGCCAATTACTCTGTTGAAGTAAGGGAATCCTTGCTGTTTATGTTAAAGGATAAATTCATCTTTTAATATTATATCATATATAAGAAGTTTTTGCAACCATAATTTTAATATTTATAAAAAATATCCATTAATAGCGGTCAACATATATGATTTTTTTAAAACAAACCGATTAAAAGTATTATATATACACAAAAGTTCGAAAATTATTTGGAATAATATACCAAAGATTAAGTGACTAAAAAAAGGAATAACTTAGTAGTCATTCCTCTGTGGGTAGATATTATTTAATCTTGTAACCAAAGCCTCTAACGGTTATTATGGGATTTTCACACCCTTGAGCTTCTATCTTCTGTCTAAGTGTTTTAATATGAACGTCTACGGTACGACTCTCTCCCTCATATTCAAAGCCCCAAACCTCAGACATTAACTTATCACGTGATACAGCAATTCCTCTATTTTTAAGCAGATAGACTAATATCTCATACTCTTTAAAGGTAAGAGCAATCTCTTTATCTTCAAAAGTAACGGTTCTTTTTTCCACATCTACGGAGAGTCCATTTACATTATATACAGAAGTTTCTATATTAGACTGCTTATTTGCTCTACGTAGTACGGCTTTTATTCTTGAAAGTAGTTCCATAATACCAAAAGGTTTGGTAATGTAGTCATCTGCACCTAATTCAAGACCATTTACCTTGTCTATCTCATTAGACTTAGCGGTGAGCATAATAACGGGGATATCACAAGTAAGTTGTCCTTTTTTTAGATGTTTTAAAACGCTTATACCATCTTCATCGGGAATCATAATATCTAATAGAGCAATATCTGGGAGTTTAGTCTTAACTGCCAACTTAAACTCACTAGCAGTAGGGAAACCAATAGCCTCATACCCTCCAGATTTCAATGCACATAGTATTAACTCTCTAATGCCGTCATCATCTTCCAAACAATATACTAAACTCATAAAGAAATCCTCACTTTATTCATAGAAAATTTTACAAGATAATTATACACTAAATAAGAGTAAAAAATCAACCCCATTTGAGTAAACATTCTGTAAAGATTATTTTCTCCTTAATAGATGCTATTCTTCTTCACCTGCTTTTATGTTATATATAGGCTTTATAACATCTTGTATAGTAACGGTATCCTGAATGTTGCTTATAATATCATCTATAGATTTGTATGCCATAGGACATTCATCTAAGGTTCTTCCGTTTATAGACGTTGAATATATACCCTTCATCTGTTTTTTAAACTCAGATACGGTAAAGGAACTCTTAGCCTTAGAACGTGACATTAAGCGTCCTGCACCATGTGGTGCAGAGTAGTTCCAATCGGGATTACCTTTGCCAATACATATTAAGCTACCATCACGCATATTTATTGGAATTATAAGTTTTTCACCTTCTTTCGAGGATACAGCACCCTTGCGTAGAATCATATTTTTGATATCTATGTAGTTATGTATGGTACTAAACTGTTCAACTATATGGAAGTTCATACCCTTAACTATTTCATGAACTATAGCTTGACGGTTTATTAGAGCATACTCTTGGACAATCTTCATATCGTGAATATACCTATCGAAGAGTTCACCACTTACATATGCTAGATGTTTTGGTATTGAAGTACTCTTAGTATTCTTGATATTTTTAATAGTATTTTCAATATCTTTCTGTTTGCCTTGTGATTTTAAATCATTTATAACTTTTTGAATATCTTCTTTTGAGCAGTGATTTAGTTGCTTATAGGCTTCCTCTTGATAGTACTTAGCGACTTGTAAGCCCAAATGCCTTGAACCTGAATGAACTACTAAGTATATTCTACCATCTGAACCTTTATCTACTTCTATAAAGTGATTCCCTCCACCTAGAGTTCCAATGCTCCTCTCCGCTTTAATTGGATTGATATGCTCAAAGCAGTATAAACTTTCAATGCTAGTTTTAGAAAAGTACTTATGCAGATTGTTACGCATATTAAATCCCATAGGAATGTTTTCTCTAATGACCTTATCTAATTTCATAGGTTCAATGTGTTTCTCTTTGAGTATAGCAGTTTCCATACCACAACCTATATCTACGCCTACTAAGTTAGGAACTATCCTTTTAGATGATATAGTCATAGTAGTTCCTATAGTACACCCTGCTCCTGCATGGACGTCTGGCATCATGCGTATAGTTTCACCTTGCACGAACTCTTGATTACATAGTTCAATAATCTGTTTAATGCTATCACCGTCTATAACATCTGTAAATACGGTTGCTGAGTTATACTTTCCATTCAAAAATATCATTATTAATAACCCCCTATATATGTTATTATAGTATTATATCAAGACGAAAAAGAAATATCACATAAAAAAAGTTGCGACTTTAAGATTATAAGATTAATCGTATTAT
>JAJQGV010000014.1:0-4945 GCA_021200215.1 Ruminococcus sp.
ATATTATGGTGTATAGTATGTAAGGATACTATTCGTGATTCTATTTGGATAATATATTTCATTTTGAAAAGAGGTTTTTATATGTTAAAACTTATAGATAAGGTGGTTTCATTATTTCCCAAACCATTAAGAGATTTATACTATAAACATGAAGATTTAATGCTATATCTAATATTTGGAGTTTTAACTACTATAGTATCGTTTGTAACGCAGTATGGAATGTCTATAATATTGAGTCAAACTGCTATGCTTGAAGAGGTTAGACTCCTAATAGATACTATCTTCTCTTGGATATGTTCTGTAACGTTTGCATTCTTTACCAATAAGAAGTATGTATTCAAAAGCGTAACAAACAATAAAAAAGACTTTTGGAATGAGTTTTTGAAGTTCTATAGTGCTAGGTTAGCATCGTTGGGATTAGAAGCTATAATAATATTAGTATTCGTTACAACGCTACACTTTAGCGAGATGATAGTGAAAATATTCGCTCAGATATTAATAATGTTAGCAAACTATCTATTTAGTAAGTTGGTAGTGTTTAAAGGCAAACAGAAAGATTAAATCTATAGACATCTTGGAGGTTTTTATGTATTTAAAGAGTAAACTTTTATCGGTGTTATTAATATCTTGTATGGTATATGCGGGAGTGGGTTGTGAGAGTTTAGAAGATGATTCTCAAACTGTAGACTTAAATACAGATATAACATATGATACTACACTAGAGGTGAAAGACGTTACTACTACTGAATCTATGCCTATACAGAACCCTACGGTGAATATTACTGTAGAAGGTGATAATTTAATACACTCATCTATATACAATCAAGCGAATGCAAGAGCAGACTATAATGGCTATGATTTTTCATATGCCTATGAAAGGGTTGAACAACTATTTACTGGTGATTTAAATATTATGAATCAAGAAACGTTAATCTGCAACGATGAATATCCACCAGCAGACTATCCATGTTTTAACTCCCCAGTAGATTTGGGAAATCATATGATAGATATTGGAATAAATGTATTCAGTATTGCTAACAACCATATGATAGATATGGGTGCAGATGGTCTATCTGCTTGTTTAGACTATTGGGATAGCAAAGAACAGTATGGCATCTTGCACTATGGAGCGTATCGTGATGAGTCCGATATGCAGAACATAGTTACCACCGAGGTAAATGGGATATCTTTTGCTTTCGTTGCATTTACTGAGTACACTAATGGACTATCTTTACCCACAGATTCGCCACTACAGATAGTATATACTTCTGAAATGGATAGAATGCAATCTCAAGTTGAACTTGCAGATGAACTCGCAGACGTGGTAGTGGTTAGTGTCCATTGGGGTAGCGAAGATACTCATGAGGTGGACGACTACAGAAGAACTTTAGCTCAAAACTTTGCTGATTGGGGTGCTAATTTGATTATAGGTACACACTCACATACTGTACAATCTATGGAATATATAACCAACAAGTACGGAGATGAGGCTTTCGTATTCTATTCGTTAGGAAACTTTATATCTGCACAGAGTGATAACTTTAACTTAGTGGGTTTGGTAGGAGATTTAAACGTAACCAAAGATTTATCTAGTGGAAGCATTATCATAGACAATATTAAAGCAAGACCTGTAATAACTCATTACGGCTATGGGTATTCTGACGTTCAAGTGTATCCATATTTTGAATATGACGATGATTTAGCATCACAGCATGGTATACATACTGCTGAAAGTGGAAACTATCACGATTTTAGCATGGAAGTTATAGATGAAATCTTAACTCAAAACGTCCCAAGTGAGTTCCTATACTTAGAGTAGTTAGAGCATATATTATAGTTTTTAAATTTTTTTCAATAAACTGCTATTTACCTCTTGACATTTTTAAAAAAATGTCTTATAATATAATAAGCAATCATGAATAAATGATTACTAAGTGGTTACAAGTAGTTGGGTCAAATATGTTTTTTTTATCAAACATTGGAAATATTTTCTCGGCTTATTGTGTATTTGCACAAAATACTTTGGCGATTCTGCTAAAATTCTATAATAAGTTACAAAATGTTTACTAAACACTTGACTTTAAGGCGACCATTAAATATAATTAGTATATACGAAGATACTTATTCGTTAAGATTTATCTGTTTTTTGATTGCATATGTTCACAAAAGGTTATGTTTATGTTGTTTGTTTTTGGCGAAGGTTTTTAACTTATAGCATATTATAAGTTTTGTAATGTCGAAGGCATTGTTTGTATTTATTCATGTACATTCACAAATTTTAACTTAAACGATTTTTGAATGTATAAATTTTAAATTTTAACTATTTGGAGGAGAACATGAAAACATCAAAAAAATTTATTGCGGGAGTTTCGGCTTTTGTAGTTGCCGTTTCTAGCATAGCAATTACTGTTTCCGCTGTTACTGAAAGTGAAGGTTTAACAATATCTGTTTCTAGTACTACTAGTTCCATTGAGGCAGATAGCACTTTTGAAGTTACTGTAGACTTAGCTAACGTTCCTGATACTGGTATCGCTGGTTGTGAGTTTGCCGTTTATTATGATGCTTCTATGGTTGAAGTCGTTGACGTTGAGAGTGAAGATTTAACTGGTGCTGCTGCTGCTGAACTTGAGTTACAAAGTGAATTAAATGATACTATGGTTAGCTATCCTGACTACTCTTGCTTTGACTACTACGACAGTGATGGTAAGATTGCTTGTCTATGGGCTACTGGTCTTGAGAACAGTTCTTATTGGATTAATGAAGATGGTACTTTAGTTACTATTACATTCCAAGCTAAGGATAGTGTATCTGATGGTGATGTTGTTAGCATTGGCATTGCTTCTATCTCAGATACTGGCAGTGTAGTTTTCGCTGCTGCTGATGATGAGGGTACTTATTACGCTTATGACAACGTTACTATTGGTGACGAGATTCAGTTAAGCGTTGGTGGTAGTGGCGTTGTTACAGACCCAACAGAAACTGACCCAACTGAAACCGACCCAACAGATACTACATTGGGCGGAAGTGATGGTGATACCGTACTATTAGGTGACGTTAATGCCGATGGTAGCGTTAAGTCTAATGACCTACTTCTATTAAAGAAGTATCTATTAGGTCTTTCTGAAGAATCTGATATTAACTTTGTCAACTCTGATGTAACTAAAGACGGTGATATTAAATCTAATGACCTACTTCTATTGAAGAAGTATCTACTTGGCTTAGAAGACTTGACTTAATTTGCCCCTCACGAACTTACATATATATGTATGTTCTAGTAATAAATTAATTTAGAAAGTCCTGTGTGGACTTAACAGAAAGGAAAAAAAAATCATGAAGAAGGCTATTTCTCTATTAACATCTATGATGGTAGTATCTCTTGTAGCTGCTAACATGGCTATCCCTGCAAGTGCAGCTGGTGATGTTACACTTGATATTGATGATATTACTCTAACATTAGATGAGTTAACTCAAAATGAAACTGTTGAGGTTGATGGTACTGTTTACTATGCAGTAGACCTAGATATCCTTTATACTGATACTACTGGTGATGGTATTGGTTCTTTCACTTTAGGTTTTGATACTGACAACAGTACTTTAGCTTTAGAACCAAGTAATTCATCTGGTACTAAGTTTGCTTTTACTGGTTATAGTGACAATGAAGAGTATGTATTCAATGACCTTGATAGTTCTTTAAACGGTAAGAGAGGTACTCTATTAATCTTCAATGCAGAGGTTAAAGACGAAGATTCTCCACTATGGCCAAGCAAGTTAGCTGATGGTACTACTCGTAAGGCTTTTGCAGTTTCTGTTCTAGTTCCTGCTGAAGAAGGTACTTATACTCTTAACTGGGATTCTACTAAGATTGATGACTTCTTTGCAGCTGATGGTAACACTGCAATCATTCCAATCCTAGAGAATGGTTCTGTTACTGTTACTGCTGGTGGAGATACTACTACTACTACAGAAGCACATGACACTACTGGTACTATTTCTATCGGTAATGTTACAGTAGAAGCTGGTGCAGATGGTAAGGTTGCTACTGATACTGTAGTTCAAGTTCCTGTATCTATCACTGGTAACCCAGGCGTTGCTACTATCGACCTATATCACCAACTAACTATTGACCCTGCTACAAGTGGTGCTGTTGCAACTTATGTATATGATGGTGACAAGTTAGTTCTTGATGCTGGTGACCTAACTACTGATAAGGACCTTGAAGGTGTTTACTCTGGTAAGTTCCCAGGTAAGGTAATGGTAGTTCAAAATGACGCTGAAAATATCACAGGTGATGGCGTTCTTTACTATGTAGAGATTACTGTTCCTGCTGGTGCTGAGGTTGACGATGTATTTAATATTACATTCAACGAAGACAGCGGTTACGACTTTGAAATGTACAATGTTGATGATATAAACACTACTTTATATCCTGCATTAGTAAATGGTACTATCACAGTAGTTAGTGGCCCTGTTACACATGATACTACTGGTACTATCTCTATCGGTGACGTTGAACAAGATGTTACTGATATTATAGATGAAAATGATATTTTACTTGAAGATGTTGTAGTTCAAGTTCCTGTATCTATCACTGATAACCCAGGCGTTGCTACTATCGACCTATATCACCAACTAACTATTGACCCTGCTACAAGTGGTGCTGTTGCAACTTATGTATATGATGGTGACAAGTTAGTTCTTGATGCTGGTGACCTAACTACTGATAAGGACCTTGAAGGTGTTTACTCTGGTAAGTTCCCAGGTAAGGTAATGGTAGTTCAAAATGACGCTGAAAATATCACAGGTGATGGCGTTCTTTACTATGTAGAGATTACTGTTCCTGCTGGTGCTGAGGTTGACGATGTATTTAATATTACATTCAACGAAGACAGCGGTTACGACTTTGAAATGTACAATGTTGATGATATAAACACTACTTTATATCCTG
>JAJQGV010000014.1:5045-12134 GCA_021200215.1 Ruminococcus sp.
GAAACTACTACAACTGAAGAAACTACTACAACTGAAGAAACTACTACAACTGAAGAAACTACTACAACTGAGGAAACTACTACAACTGAGGAAACTACAACTACACCTGAAGAAACTACTACTACACCTGAGGAAACTACTACTACAGCTGAAACTACTACAACAACTGCTAGTGTAGATCCTATAGTAAGTGACACAACTACTACTACAACTACTTCTGCTGCTATTGTAGTTACTGGTGATGGTGGTAATGGCGATGTTATCGTAAGTGGTGATGTAAGTGTTGACGGTGGCGATGTAAACGTTAGTGACGGCGATGTAAGTGTTGATGTTAGTGTAAGTGGTGGCGACGCTGATGTAAGTGTTGACGTATCTGCTGCTGGCGGTGACGCATCTGCTGAAGGTGGTGCTGCATCTGCTGAAGGTGGTGCTGGCGGTAACGCTGATGTAAGCATAAACAACAGCCCAACTATCAACATTAATCTTGGTGGTTCTGATAGTGGTTCTGGTTCTACAGTAACTACTGCTGCTCCAACTGTTACAACTACTACTGCTGCTGCAACTACTACAACAGCTACTACTACAACTACTGCTAAGACTACAACAACTACTACTACAACTACTACTTCTTCTTCAGATTCACCTGACACTGGTTCTACTGGTATCGGTGCAACTATCATGGCTATGTTAGCTGCTGCTGCATCTGCATTCGCTCTAAAGAAGAAGAATGACTAATTTTAGTAAATAATATTATAGATATATTATAAGATTAAGCCTCCCATTGGGAGGCTTTTTCTATGTATTAATCTTTTGGTTTAGGTGGAACATAATTAACACCACCCCAACCATCTATGTTAGCTCTACGCATTGCACCGAATAGCCTATCGGTGAAACCATGATTTTGATGTTCCATATCTAAGATAAAGTTTTTAGTCTTTTCTCGGTTAGTATGTCCATCGGCGGGGCATTTAGATTTTACTACGCTTAAATTCATTCTATTACAAGCCTTTTTAATCTCACATTCACTAGCAAACACTAAAGGTCGTATCAAGGTCAATTGTTTCCTAGATAGGTAACTTTTAGGAGAAAAACAGCCGATTCTACCCTCATTAAATAGATTCATAACGAAAGTTTCAACGGCATCATTATAGTGATGCCCTAAAGCTACCTTGTTACAACCGAACTCTATAGCAGAATCGTGTAAAGCACCACGACGCATTCTAGCACATAGGCTACATGGATTAGATTCTTTTCTAATGTCGAACACAATCTCTCCAATGTGTGTAGGAATTAGATGGTATTCCACGCCGTTCCTTTGGCAAAGTTCTGCCACAGATGTATAATCACCTGCTATGCCATTAAACCTAGGGTCTAAAGTTATGGCAACTATTGTATAATCTATTCCAATGAATCTTTTAAGGAGTATTAATCCTTGTAGTAGCACTAAACTATCCTTGCCACCAGAAACCCCGACAGCTATGCGGTCACCATCTTGAATCAAATCGAACTCTTGAATAGCCTTTCGCATATATCCTAAAACTTTCTGCATAAAAAATCCTCCAAAAATATAGTTTTTCAATAGAAATAATCTACTTAATAATTGTACATCAAAGGCACGAAAAAATCAATAAATCTATTGCAAAATACCCTAAAAAGATATATAATAGTACTATAAAGAGTAGGAGGGTTTTCATGGATTTATTGAAAAATGTGATGTATTCGATTTCATCAGGGGAGTATGACAAGTGCCTATTTAAGATGTATGCTACAGAAAATCTACAACCCTATAAGGATAGATTCTTAAGTCTTTTAACAACCTTTGGAGAAACGTTCGGTTTTGACCGTAAAGTAGAACTTTTCTCTGCCTCTGGGAGGACTGAGATAGGCGGAAACCATACTGACCATCAGCTAGGAAAAGTTATGGCAGGAAGTGTAAACTTGGATATTATAGCCGTTGCATCTAAGAGTGAACTTGGCACTACTAGAGTTAAGTCTGTAGGGTATCCAATGGATATTGTAAGTGTTGATGACGTTCAGCCTATAGAAAGTGAAAAGAACACATCAGCGTCACTCATTAGGGGCGTGAATGAGTACTTTATAAACAAGGGTTTTAAGGTTGGTGCATTCGATTGCTGTACTACATCGAGTGTTTTAAAGGGTTCTGGACTATCATCTTCAGCAAGTTTTGAGGTGCTAATTGGAAATATAGTCAACGATTTCTATGCAGAAAGCTCGGCAACTCCCGAAGAGATTGCCATTATTGGACAGTACGCTGAAAATAGATTCTTTGGTAAACCTTGCGGTCTGATGGATCAAATGGCATCATCTGTTGGTGGAATAATATCTATTGATTTTTACGATAAGGACAATCCTAAGGTTATTCCTATAGACTTTGATTTCTCTAAGGCAGGATATTCTCTATGTATTATCGACAGTGGTGCAGACCATTCCGACCTAACCGATGAGTATGCTAATATAACCAAAGAGATGAAGTTGATATCTAATGCTATGGGTGTTGAATATCTCTCTAGGGTAGATGAAAACCATTTCTATAACTCTATTGAGAAACTTAGAAAGACTTGTCCCGACAGAGCTATCTTGAGGGCAATCCATTTCTTCAATGACAACAGAAGAGTATCTCAAGAGGTTGAATCTTTGCAGAATGGCAACCTTAATGAGTTCTTTAACCTAATTAAAGCGTCTGGACGTTCCTCCTATGAGTATTTACAGAATGTGTATCCTAGTGGGAGCGTTAAGAATCAAGCTGTTGCATTGGTGTTGGCACTATGTGAAAAATATCTACATGGTATGGGAGCTTACAGAGTTCATGGTGGGGGCTTTGCGGGTACGGTTCAAGCTTTCGTTCCAAATGACATGGTTACACAGTTTAAGTTTAATATTGAAAAATCTATTGGCGAAAATATGTGCCATATCTTGAACATTCGTTCCGTTGGTGGCTTGAAACTATATAAATATTAATCTAAAGGAGCATTTCTTATGAGCAAGATTTTAGTTACTGGTGGTACTGGCTTTATTGGAAGTCATACTTGCGTAGAGTTAATTAAGGCTGGACATGATGTCGTTATTATGGATAACTTATCCAATTCAAAGGTGGGTACTGTCGATAGAATCGCACAGATTACTGGCAAAAAACCTGTATTCTATCAAACCGATATTAGAGATTTTTTTGGTACGGATAGAATCTTTAAAGAACACAAGATAGATGCAGTTATTCACTTTGCTGGTTTAAAGGCAGTAGGAGAATCTGTTCAAAAGCCTTGGGAATACTATGAGAATAATATTAATGGTACGTTAGTCCTTTTAGATGCTATGCGTAAGAATGATTGCAAGAACATAGTATTCTCATCATCTGCGACTGTTTACGGTTTAGATAACGTCGCACCTTATACAGAAGATATGCGTACCTCTGCAACTAATCCATACGGTTATACTAAGGTTATGATAGAACAGATTCTACACGATATATGTGTATCTGATGGCGAATGGTCTGTCATGGCTTTAAGATATTTTAATCCAATAGGTGCAGATAAGAGCGGTTTAATCGGTGAAGACCCTAACGGTATACCTAACAATCTAGTACCATACATTGCACAAGTGGCTATTGGAAAACTTGAGTATCTTCGTGTGTTTGGCAACGATTATAATACTCCAGATGGTACGGGTGTTCGTGATTATATCCATGTTGTGGATTTGGCTAAGGGTCATGTTGTGGCTGTGGATTATGCTCTAAAGCACATAGGCTTTGAACCAGTAAATCTTGGAACTGGCAACGGCTCTAGCGTTCTAGATGTTGTTAAGGCTTATGAAAAGGCTTGTGGTAAGGAAATCCCTTATAAGATTGTTGAACGTCGTGCAGGTGATATCGCTACATCTTTTGCAAATCCTAATAGAGCTAAGGAACTCTTTAATTGGACTGCTAAATTAACTCTTGAAGATATGTGTGTGGATAGTTGGAACTTTACCGTTAAGAATCCTAATGGCTTAGAATGATACCATCTCTATAACACATATTTTACAATGATGTGTAAATAATATTTTAAAGGAGTGATTTTTATGAAAAAGATAACTATTCAAGGCATGATGTGTCAACACTGTGCTAAGTCGGTTACTAAGGCTTTAACTAAGTTAGGTGGCTCGGATATAGATATTAATCTAACCGATGGCTACGCTATTGTAGATATCGAGGCAGACGATACTCAAATTAAGTCAGCTATTGAGGACTTAGACTTTAAGGTCTTGGATATAGTTAGAGTTTAGTTTTAATCTAGGGCGGGTAATTCCGCCCATTCTGTTGTGGAAAGGATTTTTTATGAGCAAGTATATATTTACTTTACTAGTTCCAATAATGTTTATTGTATTGAACGCTTGTAATAGTAGTGTATTAGCGTCATCTTCTAAGTACCTTGATTACGTTGAACAGAAAGGAGTATATATAAATGTTTCTGATTTGAACGTTGCTAGTATCTATCCATTATCTAAAGTGCCTACCAAAGATGGTATTCTATCTCAAAAGAATGTACTAAGAAGTATAGATGAGGTGGACTTCACAGAGGTTACCGTTGTAACTACTATACCAGAAGTGTTGAATCAAATTAATGCAAATGATATTGAAAATCTTACCGCAACTGCTCCTGCTGAGATAGTATCATCTGTAAACCCACCGAATACTGCTTGGACTGAAATTGAGTATATTAAGACTATGTATACTAATGCTCCATGTACGTCTTATAGGTATGCGTTGTACTCATCGTATCAAACTACTTACTATGATGTTGGGTGTGCTATAAACGTTATAGGCATAACTAGTACTGGATTTTATAGACTAAACAATGACAGATACATTCCTTGCGAATATCTTACTGAGAACGATATTCAAGAACCTCTTGCTACTAGTAGAGCAGTAGTATACTACGACTAATAGGTGGTGATTATATGTCTATATTTAATTTCAAATCTAAGATTGCTACTATACCTAAAGAGTGTATCGGTTTAGATGTTAAAGTTGAGAGTAGTATCTGTACAGGTGAAAAGACTATCGGTTTTTACGACCCTAAGACTAAGAAATTACTATACAGTGAGTTAGTAACATCACCTAGTGATGTTGATAACTTCTATAAGAAATATGATATTCACCATAAATAGAATGTATTAATCATTTGACTTTACCTTAATTTAGTGTTATAATTATATTAGTATTTTACCTCACATATTTTATATATTTTTTGGAAAGGATTTTTTTATAATGGACTATAAAAAGCTATCAGAGTTGTTATTTCCTAATGTAGATAAGACTCCACAGTATTTTGAAGAGCTTTATCCACAAAGGAACGTACCTAAAGGTGCGTGTGTAACTCGTATAGGCCCTAGTCCTACAGGGTTTATACATCTAGGAAACTTGTATAATGCTATCATTGGTGAAAGGTTAGCACATCAAAGCGGGGGAATTATATTCCTTAGAATCGAAGATACCGACAGTAAAAGAGAGGTTAAAGGTGCTGTTAGAACCATAATAAAATCTATGAACCACTTTGGTATCCATTTTGATGAGGGTGCTACTTTAAAAAAGCATGATAACAACGGCATATATGCACCTTACAAGCAGAGTGACAGAAAAGAGATATATCAAACCTTTGCTAAGCTATTGGTTAGCATGGGATACGCTTACCCTTGTTTCTGTACTCAAGATGAACTTGCTAGACTACATGAGATTCAACAAAGAGTGGAAGATAACTTCGGTTACTACGAAAGGTATGCTATTTGGCGTGACAGACCTATTGAAGATGTTGAAGATATGTTGGCTAAGGGTGAGCCTTATGTTTTACGTTTTAGGTCTGTGGGTGATATTAACAACTATGTATATGTAAAAGATGGTATTCGTGGAGAACTTAGGCTTCATGAAAACTATCAAGACTTTGTGTTGCTTAAGTCTGATGGTATTCCAACATATCATTTTGCACACGTTGTAGATGACCATCTTATGAGGACTACTCACGTTATACGTGGGGAAGAGTGGCTTGCAACATTACCTATACACGTGCAACTATTCGATACTCTTGGTTGGGAAAGACCTTTATATTGCCATACTCCACAACTTATGAAGATTGATGAAGATACTGGCAAGAAAAGAAAACTATCTAAGCGTCAAGACCCTGAACTGGCTTTAACTTATTACGTATCTCAAGGATATATTCCCGATGCCGTTTGGGTGTATCTATTGACCGTTCTAAACTCTAACTTTGAAGAGTGGTTCACTGCTAACGCTGATAAGTCTTACTTAGATTTCCCATTCTCATTAGATAAGATGAATAAATCGGGTGCTTTATTAGATATTCCTAAGTTTAATGACATTAGCAAAGAGATTATCTCTAAGCTATCTGTAGAGGATATCTATGATGGTATTGCACAATGGTCTAGGAAATATAATCGCAAGTTCTATAAGGTATTTACTTCTAATCCCGAGTACTCTAAAAAGGTTATAGGTATCGGTAGAAGTGGCGACAAGCCTAGAAAAGATATAGAAAGTTGGAAACAAGCTAGTAAGTTCTTATCTTTCTACTTCGATGATACCTTTAAAAGAAAAGATGATTTCCCTGTAAATGCTCAAGGTTCGGACAAGGATATAATATTGACTAAGTATCTTGAAACTTTAGATTTTAACGATTCTCAAGAAGAATGGTTTAACAAGGTTCGTGCCATAGCTGAAGAACTTAACTATGCTCTACAGCCTAAGAAGTATAAAAAGAATCCTGAACTTTATAATGGTAGCATAGTAGATGTTTCTAACGTTATTAGAGTCGCTTTGACTGGAAGGCAGAACTCACCAGATATCTATGAGATTAGTCAAGCTATGGGTGAAACTATGGTGAGAGATAGAATATCTGAGTGCATAGAATTAAGTAGTTCATAATAACTAGTGTGTTTATGGAAAAACTCGAAACGGTTTAAAGGCACCGTTTCGAGTTTTTTTCGACTGTTTTCACCAAACTATCACAAAATAATCACATTTTCATCTATATATATATATATATATTTGTAAATATATATAATTTTTGTAAATTGATTTTTTAT
>JAJQGV010000032.1 GCA_021200215.1 Ruminococcus sp.
ACGGAATTCTTGCTGGATTATTACATTCCTTAAAATCAATGCCTAACGTCAAAAGCCTATTTTTGCACAATTTTACATTTGGAGGGTAACCTTCTGTTGCCGCCGTTTTTGAATATGGGTGATTCAATGACAGCAAGAATTCTCCACCACCTGTATCATAATCCAAAATGTTGCTACTATTGTCAAGATATTGTCTAACAATCTGCTCATAATTCCATGGTAAATCATTTTCTACCTCATATCTGTCATGAATGTGTGAAAAATCCCAACCATGAATGTATGCTATCTCTTCTTCTTTTTTCCAAATATTTCTTAAGTATTCTTTATCCATAAGACTGCTTTCCTTTCAGTAATAAATTGTTTCTTCAAAAGAATGCAGTTCCTGACAGCATAAGTAATATTTGAGCATTATCCTCGATGCAACTTGCTATCAGATATTTAAAACTGCACCGAGTAGTTAATTCGTTTCATCACATTAAACCTCCAGCTTCCGATTTGTACTAGTATACAATAATCATTGTACCATATAAAAATGAGAAAAGCAAGGCTATACGTCAAATATCTGGTACAAAAATAGCATCTATCTTTTAGATGCTACCCCATATTTTTCATAATCAATATTTTTTGAATTACACCATTCTATAAGTTGATGATGTAATTCCTTATCTTCGCCACTAAAAATACTTTTAACTATCTTAAGCATTTTTTCGTGCTTAGATTTATAATATTCATCATTAGTTCTAGCTATTAGATTTTCTAAATCTTCAATGAAATTATGTTTATGCAATAAAGCCCTTTGGATAGATTTCAAAGCTACTTCTTTTTGAGCATTGTTATTCATCATAACACCACCACTTTTATTACCTTTCTATTATTTTCGTCATAGTAGATATCTATAACTTCAAATTTTAATCTTTTATTTAATAAAAACTCATATTCTTCATCTCGATATTGACTTAAAGAATTAATATAAGCCCCACGTTTTCTTGAACCTTTACTTGTATTTCTAAAATAGAATTAAGGTCATTTGTGTCAGCAAAGTTGTTCACTGCAGACTTTAAAGGTGTAGTGGACTGAAATCCTTTATCAATGTAAATATCTCCGACTTTTAACTCTTTTATTATATCATCTGGAATAGCTCTATATGTTACTATGCCAGTATCAAGCATATACTTATTAATAGTTCTTTCTAAAGCTTCTATTTCGAGTTTATTTTCTTCATTAAGGGTGTATCCATTGATTTTTCTTAAAGCTCCATTTAATTCAAATGAACCTGATGAAGTATAATAATCAATGCTCATTCTATCTTCATCTGTTACCTTAGATAAGAACCTCTTTTCAGACTTACTTAAAATATTATTTAACTGTTCAACATCTTTGATTTTTACATATTTTTTTCTTTAATATTACCATCATTTTGAGCAGAAGTCAACCCATTTCGTGATTTTTTATAAGCCCAAGTAGATTTACTAGCAATGGAACGGTCAAACCCTTGAACTTGTTCTCTAGATTTATCACGCTTGATACCAGTTTCTTTGGTGAAATCGGCGAGAGCCTTTTGATATATAAAAACAGCACCCTAATATTTTAAGGTACTTAAAAAACTTTTAGAAAAAGTATTTGGTATTTGTATCGGATTTTTTTAGGTTCAGTTTTAGGGTTAGGAGCAGTTTGCGACTTTGTCGCAACGTAATCTATACTATCTACTATATTATTATCTATCTTATTATCTATATTATTATGTCCAATTTTTTGACTACTCTCATCTAAATTCTGCACTACTTCTAATCCAATTTTTTGACTATCCCCTCTAAAATTTTAACTAGTGGTTTAAAGTTTTGACTATCTACTAAAACATGATTGACAAAATGTTCAATTTATAGTATAATATTGCTACAATGTATTGAGTAATGCTATATATGGGCATATAAATGGATAATATTAATAGTAAGGTGGCAGATTTTTATGGAAAAGATTTCAATATCTAATATTATACGAATAGATAATTTTAATAGTAAAAAAGCTAAACTGATATATAAAGATAATCAAGGGTGTGTCAAGGAGTTAGAACTTAAGTTAGCTGAGAAGTGTTGGTTAAAAAAATATCCTCATGATAGCCTTATTTTGAAGTTAAACTATATGAGCAACGGCATACACTATGTTGCAGATAGGTCAACAGATTCCACACAATGTATGCTGACGTTCTTTCTTCCTGAGGGTGAATCCTTACAGTTTTACTCCGATGACACTGATAAGATTAAGTTTACTCAAATTGTGAATCTACTACATAGCACCAATTGGGGTACTTTCGATATTACTTAATAGTTAATGTAAAAATGATTCTCCCGCCTTTGTAGGTGGGAGAATTCTTGCTGAAATTAGTTAAATTTAATAGGTTAGCTATAACTCTTGACCATGCTCATGCAACCATTTTTGAGCATAAGAACAAGTAGCGACAACTCTGCCATTTTGATTTAGAATCTGTTTAACGGCTAATTCTACAAGTTTATTAGCTATACCTTGACCTCTAAGGGAGCTATCTACGAAGGTGTGGTCTATGCAAAATACGCCTTTTTGAGTTTGAGGGAATGTAATCTCTGCGAGAAGTTTACCATCTACTTGATAAAATATTCTGTTAGATTCAAAGATAAAGTTCAAACGAAAACCTCCTTTAAGAGTTATTTAACTAAGGGCAATATCACGAAACTTAAGAAGATAACACAAGCTACAGCCACTACGAACAGTCTAAGAATCAAAGGTTTTTGCGACTCTTGATACTCTTTTTGATGCTTATACTCATCGGTATAGATATCTTTATTATGCCTAACAGTAACGTTATTATTCATTTGGATATTCTTCTTTTTAGGATTCTTTTTTTTAGACTTTGCCATAGAAATCACCTACCCTTTAGAGTTGTAGTTCTTGCCACGTCTGTTACTTTTACCGCCATGATGCCCAGTACGTTTAGTATTAGACTTATCGAAGTTGTAGAAGTCATCTAACCTTTTGCTTTTACGAGTATCTGTATAGTTATAGCGTTTTCTGTCCCTATTCTTATCTTTAGACTTATAGTCATAAAGTCTTACAGTGACCTTGTTGCCATTTATCTTACCACCAGACATAGAGTCTATAACGAAATCTTGACTTTCTTTAGGGACTTCTACGGTAGTATGGCTGTCGAATATGTCTATCTTACCGAAATTTTTACCAGACATGCCAGTAGCATCTACTAACGCACCCAATATGAAGTTAGGAGCAATCTTGTGATTTCTACCTACAGATATATCTATCTTAACGGTCTTAACATTAGAGCCGTCAGCGTTCTTTCTTTTCTTTAAAGGTTGAGGAATATCCAACTCAGGGATATTTTCCAACTGTTTAGAAAGCATACCATCTATTAAGCATAGAGCAACATCTTGAGGGGACAAACCGTTTTCCATGAGCCTATCATATACGTTATACACGTTACTATCGTATGTAGATTTAACATCAGAGGCTATGCTGTCAATAGTTTGATTGCATCTACTTTCACATATTTCATTTCTAGTAGGCATAGTAATCTCTTTTATGTTAGCCTTAACTAGCCTAGCGATATCTTTTAGAGCGAATATCTGTTTTCTTCCAGTAACTAGAGTATAAGCCTTTCCCGACTTACCAGCTCTACCAGTTCTACCGATTCGATGTGTATAGTACTCAATGTCTTGTGGGATATCATAATTAAATACTATGTCTATGCCGTCTACGTCGATACCTCTAGCGGCGACGTCAGTAGCTATAAGCACCGAAGCATTACCTTTCTTAAATGCGTTCATGACTTGAGTACGTTGTAGCTGTTTCATATCGCCATGCAATCCAATGGCATTAATACCCTTAGATGTTAAAGCCTCAGTAAGGTCATCTACAGTCTTTTTTGTATTACAAAATACCATAGAAGATTTAGGAGAGTATGCAAATAGCAACATTACAAGGGCATCAGTCTTTCTGCCCATAGGGATATCGAACCAATACTGTTCAATGTTATCGACGCTCTTTTCAGAGTTTTCAGTCTTAACCATTATAGGGTCAGTTTGATATTGTGTAGCAATATCTAAGATAGCTTTAGGCATAGTAGCCGAAAATAGCACTGTCTGACGTTCTTCTGGAACGCTTTCAAGGATAGTTTCAATATCTTCTCTAAAGCCCATGTTAAGCATTTCATCAGCCTCATCAAGGATTATCGAAGATAGGGAATCCAACCTAAGAGTCTTTCTGTTAATATGGTCTATAACTCTACCAGGAGTACCTACAATAACGTTAGCACCTCTTTTAAGTTGGCGTATCTGATTTTCCATACTAGCACCACCATATATAGCACAAGGTTTTATCCACTTCATGTACTTAGATAGTTTTTTTATCTCATCACAACATTGAATAGCAAGTTCTCTAGTGGGACAAAGTATCAAAGATTTAACATCTTGACAGTTGTTACTGTCTATGTTCATAATAGCAGGGATACCAAAAGCTATAGTCTTACCCGTACCAGTATTAGAGCGACCAATAACATCTCTGCCGTCTAATAGCAAAGGAATACTCTTATATTGAATCTCGGTCATTTCAGTAAAGCCCATATCCTCAATAGGATGGACTATCTCACTAGATAGATTTATATCGTAAAAATTCATTCTGCACCTAACTTTCTAAAAACTTTTTGATAATCAAATTTAAGTATAACATAATATTGTAATAAAGTCAATATAATATTTATAAGAAACATATAAAGGCTAAAAATTGTATTTTTGTTCGCTAATATTCACTCAAACACATAACACATAGCAAAAAAGCATGGTATACTATACTAATAAAGTGAAACCTTGTAGCTGTGTTACTCTCATATGGATATTATTTGAAAATATAACGTAAACTATGCTATAAACATATAAAAAAGAGGCACAATCTCTCTCTAAAGACTTGTACCTCTCTTTTATAAAACCTTTTAAAAATTATTCAGCCTGTTTAAGCTTATCGATACACTTAGAACAAACCATCTTACCTTCAAAAGAAACAAGGTCATCATTACCAAAGCAGAATATACAGCTTTCATGATGCTTCTTTAAAATAACGGTATCATTTTGAAGAGAAATCTCTAAACTTTCACCGTTATTAACACCTAACTTTTTTCTGATATCGATAGGAATAACTATCCTGCCAAGTTCATCAATCTTTCTAAAAGCTGATTTACTTTCCATATCTTCATACCTCCAAACTATAAAATTAAATTATGAAATTTCCAACAGAATCTTAGACAAATATATAGATATTAATTACTAAAAACTGCCTTTTCGACTTTCTGTATTGATATTATACAATGTATTCCAATAAAAGTCAATAGAAATTATTGTATTTTTTTGCACTATTTTTATAGCTATAGGTTGAATCATTTCCACGATTAGCCATATAATAAAAATAGGCATCTTCTAAATAATTCCGACAGATAAATAGATATTAATTACTAAAAATTGTCTTTTCGACTCTCTGTATTATTATTATACAATAAATTCCAATAAAAGTCAATAGTTTTTGGAATTTTTTTGAAAATTTTTTTTTATAGAAAAGAGGGAGATTTAACTATGCTAAATATTATATTCATAGTCATGGTGATATCATCTATAGTTGTAGGTATACTTTCAGGAAATGCTGATGAACTATCTAATGCTATACTAAATGAAGGAAGTAATGCTGTAGAGTTCTCAATATATCTAGCAGGTGGAATGGCAGTATGGGGTGGTTTAATGAGAGTCGCAGAAAGATGTGGTATAACAGACTATATCTGTAGACTGTTCACACCAATACTTTCATTGATATTTAAAGGCTTAGATGTAAACTCAAACAGTTTTAAAAACATATGTATGAATATAACTGCTAATATGTTGGGATTTGGAAACTCAGCAACGCCATATGGCATACAAGCGATAAAAAGCCTTGAAAAAGAAGATTGCAATGGAGTCGCAAGTGATAACTTTATACTCTTCTGTGTAATGAACACATCATCACTAACCATAATACCCTCTACAGTATCATCAATAAGGAGTATGCATCAGAGTGAAAATCCCATGATAATCTTACCAGCAGTGTTAATATCATCACTCTTGAACCTAATACTAGTAATATTCATAACGAAGATATGTAATAGATTAAATCCAGTACATAAAGAGAGTAAGAAACTTTCTATTAAAAGTAATAGTATAGCAAGAAAAACATTATAGTATCTTGTAAGGAGAACATATATGTATATTACCAAATTTTCAATATACGCACTCCCTATGATAGCCTTAATAGTATTCATAATAGGTGCTAAGAAGAGAATAAACATCTTTGATGAGTTCATAGAGGGTGCAAAAGAGAATCTAAAGTTAGCGATAGAACTTACACCGATACTAATTACTGTAATGCTATCCGTAGGGTTGTTTCGAGCGTCTAACATACCCACATACATATCAGAGCTACTTTCACCGACCATTTCGCAACTAGGATTATCTGCAGAGTGCTTACCGTTGGCTCTAATTAGACCAATCTCGAATAGTTCAGCTATGGCAGTATATGAAGATATACTAAATCAATACGGTGTAGATAGTCTAATAGGGCTAACTGCAAGTGTAATGATGGGTGCTAGTGAAACTACATTCTACACACTATCATTATACTTTGGAACGGTTAAGTTCAAAAATATGCGACACACACTATTCTGTGCCTTATTAGGAGATTTTACTACATACATAATCAGTAGTATAGTTACGGCAAAACTTTTTTAAAAAAATATCTAAAAAGTGCTTGACAGATTCAAAAAGTTATGGTATAATATATATCGTTGTGATTGAGCAACTAAAAAACCAATCGAACTTGAAAAAGATTCAAAATTTTCTAAAAAAAGTCTTGACAAGTAAAAAAAAATGTGATATAATAGCATTGTTCTTACTAATCGATGGCATATGTTAAAAAAATATTTTAAAAAAAACACTTGACAGATTGGTTTGAATGTGCTATAATATTAAAGTTGTTTGATGACAATAAAGAACTTAATAAGACATATGTGGCATTAGCTCAGTTGGCAGAGCATTTGACTTTTAATCAAAGGGTCTGGGGTTCAAATCCCCAATGCCACATTATTTTTTGCGAGTGTGCTGGAATAGGCAGACAGGCACGTTTGAGGGGCGTGTGTCTTTGACGTATGGGTTCAAGTCCCATTACTCGCATATTTAATTAAAAAACACTATGCTCTATTGAGTATAGTGTTTTTTTGATATATAATCAAAGGGGTTAAAGATACTAAGCATACTATTCTTCATCATCTTCAGATATCTCATTTATATGTTCTATCTTCAAATAGATTTCTTGCATCTTTAAATCAGTTTCAGCGATAACTTCGGCACAATCCTTTAATTGATTAGAAATTTCAGCAGTGATAGAAGATGTAGTCTTATACTTCAATTGATGCTCTACACTAGCCCAAAAGTCCATAGCGATAGTTCTAATTTGAATCTCAATAGGAACATACTGCTTACCATTAGCAAGATATACAGGAACTCTAATGCTCATGTGGAAACTTCTATACCCCGATGGCTTAGGATTTCTAATGTAGTCCTTAATGTTAATAACCTGATAGTCATCATGCATCAATATTAAATCCACTATAGTATAGATATCATTTATGTAATAGCAGACTACTCTAATACCAGCAATATCATTTAGATGTTGTTTAGCACTGTCTATAGTCATAGGTAGACCTTTTTTCTGTAGCTTACCCACTATACTTTGAGGGGATTTCAATCTACTTTCCATGCTATGTATAGGATTCCTTTGAAACTTAACTCTAAACTCATCATCGAATATGTTCAATTGAGTTTTAACGTTATGAATAGCAGAATCATAAAGGTGTTGAAGTTCCATAAAAGCGTGAAAGTCATCTTCGTTAGAAATCTCATTAAAAGATGGTATAATCTCAGACTTCTTTTCCTCGATATAGGTATCGGGGTTATTTTGATATTTTTCTTCAGTCGACATATAAAAAATCCTTTCTGTAAAGATTAAAGTAAAGGACGGAAAGAATCCGCCCACAAGAGTTTAACTAAATTGACTGTTCCAAAGGTTGTAGTAAAAACCTCGATTCTTAAGGAGTTCGTCATGGTTTCCCATTTCCACAACGTGACCACTATCCATAACTAATATTATGTCTGCTTCCTTAATGGTAGATAGTCTATGAGCGACTATAAAAGAGGTTCTGCCCTGCATTAAGTTTGAAAAAGCCTTTTGAATCTTAATTTCGGTACGAGTATCTATAGAGGAAGTAGCCTCATCTAAGATTAGTATAGATGGGATAGCCAACATAACTCTAGTGATACATAAAAGTTGTTTCTGACCTTGAGAGAGTGTGCCATCATCTTTGATAATGGTATCATAGCCATTTGGTAACCTCTTGATAAAACTGTGTGCATATGATGATTTGGCAGCTTGAATAATCTCCTCATCGGAAGCGTTAGGTTTTCCTATTGTGATATTTTCCTTAACCGTATCAGTTTTAATCCACGTTTCTTGAAGAACCATTCCATAATGTTCTCTTAGACTTTCTCTAGTAATATCTTTAATATCTATGCCGTCAATAGATATAGTACCGCTAGTAGTATCATAGAAACGCATTAGCAGATTTATTAAAGTAGTCTTACCACAACCAGTTTTTCCGACTATGGCTACTCTCTGACCAGATTTAACGTCCAAAGTAAAGTTTTCAATCAACCTTTGTTCGGGGTTGTATGAGAACTTAACGTCTTTAAAAGATACATCTCCATTAACACTATCTAAAGTAATAGCCTTAGGATTAATTACCTCTTTAGGTTCTTCAATCAATTCAAAGATTCTACTAGCACAAGCTAAAGCATTTTGGAGTTCAGTAACCACACCAGAAATTTCATTGAAAGGCTTAGTATACTGATTAGCATAGCTTAAAAAACATTGTAGCTGACCCACGCTCAAGTTTCCACTAATTACAGATATAGCTCCAGTTAGACCGACACCAACGTATACTAAGTTGTTTATAAATCTAGTAGCTGGATTGGTTATGGAAGAGTAGAATATAGCTTTTTTAGAGTATCCACCTAAGCGATTATTAATCTCATCAAAGTCATTAATAGCCTTGTGTTGATATCCAAAGGATTGTACAGTCTTAATATCTCCAATCATTTCATCTATAAAAGCAGTTTCTTCTCCAAGCGTTTCAGATTGTTTTTTAAACATAGCGTAAGTATTCTTAGCAATAAGACCAGCCACCACAAACGATATAGGGGTTATCAATATTACCACTAAAGATATTTTAAAGTTTACAGATATCATAAATATTAAAGTACCTATAATAGTTGCAACACCAGTAAATAGTTGAGTAAAACCCATCAATAGACCATCAGCGAAGGTATCGGCATCACTTATTACACGGCTAACCAAATCGCCAGTAGAATGACCATCTATATATTTTAGGGGTAGTGATTGTATCTTAGAGAAAGCCTCATCACGGATATCTTTAACTATACCATAAGTCAAATGGTTGTTACAGATGTTCATAAGCCACTGTATAATAGAGGTTGCTAATATAATTAATATCATCTTTTTAATCAAAGGTAGAATACCATCAAAGTCCACCCTACCCTTGTCCACGATTAAATCTATAGCATTACCCGTAATAATAGGAATGTATAGAGTTAAAGCAACGGTAATCACCGATAGCACAATGGACACTATCAAGAAGAATTTATACTTACCAGTATACTTAAACACCTTTTTAAGGGTCTGTCTTTGATTCATAGAATATATCACTCCTTTAACCTTTCTTTTGAAATTGAGAGTTGTATATCTCCTTGTATACGTCGCAGTTTTGAACCAATTCATCATGTGAACCAATACCAACCATCTGACCGTCATCGAGTACTATAATCTTATCTGCACTTTGTATCGAAGATGTTCTCTGTGATACTATGAATACAGTCATATTAGGGATACTTTTCAACTCTGTACGAAGTTTTAAATCTGTAGCATAGTCCAAAGCGGAAGAACTATCATCTAAGATTAATATTTCTGGTCTTTTAACTAAGGCTCTAGCTATAGTTAGACGTTGTCTTTGACCACCCGAAAAGTTCTTACCATTTTGAGATACTACAGTATTAATACCCTCAGACTTACTAGCCACAAACTCTGCAGATTGAGAAACATCTAAAGCCCATTGGATATCTTCAGAGGTAGCATTCTGATTACCCACCAACATATTACTATATATAGTACCCTTAAATAGAGAAGTTTTTTGCATAACTACACTAATTTTAGACCTCAAACTTTCAAGAGAGTAATCTTTAACGTCCAAGCCATCTATACATATAGAGCCACTAGAGGCATCGTAGAATCTAGGAATTAGATTCACTAGAGTACTCTTACCAGAACCAGTAGAACCAATGATTCCAATAGTTTCACCCTTTTTAACATTAAAAGAGATATTCGTTAAGGAATTAGCACCTGCACCAGCATACTTAAACGATACATCTTTAAATGATACTATAGTTTCACAATGGTTTAGAGTATCAACTATCTTAGAGCCATTTTGCATACTAGAATCAATTTCAAATACCGATTGAACTCTGTTACCACAAGCAACGGCTTTGGTAATGGTGACTATTAAATTAGCGAGTTTAACCAATTCGACTAAAATCTGTGACATATAGTTTATTAATGCCACAACCTCACCTTGAGTAAGTACGCCAGCATCTACACGAAAAGCACCTACATAGATTAATACTACCGCAGAAATGTTTACAATAGAATAGGTAACAGGATTCATAATCGCTGAAATTCTACTTGCATGGAGTTGTGCTTTCTTTAAAGTAGAATTATCTTCTATGAAGTTCTTAACTTCAGATTCTTCATTACTAAAGGCTCTAATGACTCTAGCACCACTCAAATTTTCCCTTGTGGATAGTGTTATTCTATCCAAACTAGATTGAACCTTCTTATACAATGGAACGGTTGCATACATAACTCCAAATACTACCACCGAAAGCAATGGAATGGTAACACAAAATACTGATGCTGATTTAACATCTATAGTAAAGGACGCTATCATAGCACCAAACACTATGAACGGAGAACGCAAGAACAATCTTAAAACCATGTTGACTCCCGTTTGTAGCTGATTAATATCCGAAGTCATACGAGTAATAAGTGTAGAAGTTCCAACGGTATCGGCTTCAGTGAACGAAAACTTTTGAATATGTTCCATCAAAGCAGAACGTAATCTTACGGCAAATCCAACCGATGCTTTGGCAGAAAAATATTGAGCTATTAAAGAACATACCAAACCTATTAAACCCAATAAAGCCATCAAACCACACATCTTATATATATGCAGTCTATCGCCGTTAGCGATACCTACATCTATAACCGATGCCATAACTATTGGAATGAATAACTCAAAGAGTGCCTCAAGCAGTTTAAATAATGGTGCAATTATGCACTCTTTTAAATACCCTTTTAAATGAATCAATAATTTTTTCAAATAAAATTCACCTCTTAGAACTTATATATACAGCATTATTATAACCAAAAATATGTAAAAAAATTGTGAAATAAAATTACTGCCTTTGAAATTATACAACATTGTGATGTACTTGTCAATGCTGTATATTCAATGTAAGATAAAAAAACCTCAACTACGAATAGCTGAGGTTTAAATATCGGCATCGATTTATCTTTCCAGGTCGTCGCCAACCAAGTATTTTCAACGTTACAGAGCTTAACTTCCGTGTTCGGAATGGGAACGGGTGTTTCCTCTGCACAATTAACACCGATTATTATATTTAAGTGACCCGTACGAGAATCGAACTCGTGTTTTCGCCGTGAGAGGGCGATGTCTTAGCCGCTTGACCAACGGGCCAGATTAAAGTTATAATGCACCATCACGGGCTCGAACCGTGGACCCACTGATTAAGAGTCAGTTGCTCTA
>JAJQGV010000070.1:0-6927 GCA_021200215.1 Ruminococcus sp.
TTATTATCTATATTATTAGGTGTAATTTTTTCACTAGTATGAGGTAAATTTTGCACTGAGATAAAGTGATTTTTGCACTGGGGTGATGTAGATTCTGCACTATCTAAAATATCAAAGTTAGCTGAATACTTACAATACTTAGTATTTCCATCAAATACATCTTTCTTAATGATATACTTCTTTTTAACTAGGTCTTGAAGTATATTTATTACTGTGCGTCTGGATAGATTAGTATTCTTTGTTAGATATCTAAGAGAACCACTAAAACTCGATTGTCTATCTTTGGAAAAGCCATAGATTATAGCATATATTAATGCCTCATTGGGTTTTAGTTTTAAGTCTTGTATCATAAATGAATGCACTACATAGAAATGATTAGTTTTCATTTTTTAAACACTCCCTTCATAATAAGTTACGTTTTCTAGTGAAATATGTACTAAAGAGTACAAGTTTAAATAAAAAAAATAAGAAGTTTGGATAGATTACCCTGTGATACTTGACAATTTTTTTAAAGTGATATATACTATATATGGTCATGCTCCCGTGAGCGTGTTAAATTGGATATTAAAGAAAAGAGGCTTATTTTAAAGATGATTTTAAAAAAGTTTGGCAAGAGGGCATCTATGATGGCTATACTATGCAGTTTCTGTATTGGTAACATGGGTGCTTTAGTTAATGCTCAAAGTGAGTTGAAACAGAGTGAGTTAAAACAGAGTAGCTTAATCTTAGGTGATAGTCAAACCGTGGTTATAGATACAGAAAATAACTCTGATTCTGTAAACATTTTACTATTAAAGAAGTATCTGCTTGGTATGAGTAGCAACGTTGAAAACGCTGATTTAAATATAGATGGCTATGTAAATGTATTAGATTTAATGTGCTTAAAAAGTTCTGCACTATCAGAAGATGTCCCTAATACAGATGGTTTTGTTGTATCTGAGGATATGTCATACTGTACATATAATGGTGTAGCTTATACAGGTTTATACACTGACAGCACAGATAACACCTACTACTATACAGATGGTTCTCTTACTACTGGTTGGCTCACTATAGATGATGTAACCTATCACTTTAACGATAATACTGGTATAGAATCCAAAGGTGTATGCTTAGTAGATGGCTCTTATTACTACTTTGATAGAAGTACTGGTGCTTTGGTAACAGATTCTGTTATTGGTAAGTGGGTCATAGATTCAAATGGCATAGCTACTAGTAAATTAGATTCTATAGCCGAAACTAAGTTTAATGCTGGATATAAAACAGCTAGTCAGATATATGAACTAGTTCGTATAGGAGGTTACACTAACCTAGCTTCTGGTTCAGATATCTATGGAAACATTGTCGGTGATGGTACTTCGCATCTTGCATTTGTTTCGGGAAGTACTGTTCCTAGTCAGATATCTATATTTGGCCCCTCGGCATCTGTTGATGCTACTGGTTGGGCTACATTTGCACAGTACAGAGCTTTAAATAACAAGGGCTGCTGTTACTATATGGCTGCATACTTCGATTTCCTCTGTAGGTCGGCAGGTTATGAAAGCAGAATAGTTTATGGTACTCAAAGTAATAATGTATCGCACTTTTGGAATCAAGTTAATATAGATGGTACTTGGCTAAACTATGATACCACATCTGCGGGTAGATGCGGTTTGACCGACCAAGAACTATATGATTTGACTACTCCACTAGGTAAAAATTTCATTTGGGACAGCTATATAGTTCCCGATGAGGATTACAACGGTTGCTATTGGTATGATACTCCTTCTGACTATGACGATAACAACTATGTATATCTTGCACATTAATTAGACCTATATATAACAAGGAGTCTTTATTATGAACTTTAAACGAATAATCTTGTTTATATTGCTAACTACAACCATCTTAAGTACATCTTGTGGGGCTACTGAAGATGATGACAGCTATGCCGATTATGGCAGTATATCCTCGATTGAAGAAGTAACCTCTTTAGATAATACTACAACCTCTAGCCTTGATATTACTACCGTGACAGATATTACTACATATGCTGATACCTCTGAAACTGATACTACAGAAGATACTACTACATCTACATCTGTTAGTACTTCTAAAACTACCGATAGTACTAGTACATCTAAGGCTACTACATCTGCTAGTACCTCTAAGGCTACTACCACCACTGAGAGTACTACAACATTGAAGAGTAACGCTCAGAATACTACCGTTACAAACGCTCAAGTACAAGATACTACAACTCAAGCTGTAGCTGGTGTTCAACAAGATGCTGATGCTCTTCAAAATGACCTATCTAGTAATGCTTCAAATGGCACTTTTGAAGATAGTGATATGATACTTACTTACAACGGACAATCTATATCTGTGGATATGAATATGTCTGATATATTAGCTTTAATAGGTGACCCATATGATTATCAATCTAATCTAGGCTGTTACAATGAATGGAATGATGAAGTATACATCTACAATGATATTCAAGTAGATGCTAATACTAACGATGGTAACATCTACAAATCTAGAATAATTACCATCTTGAATAGCAACGTTTCCACATCTAAGGGCATTGTAATCGGTTCAACCGTTCAAGATATGGAAAATGCTTATGGTACTCAATACACTGATATGGGTAATGTTTATGTATATACTGCATCTAATGGTAATACTCTGCTTTTCATGGCAGATGAAAACGGCATTATATTTAGTATAGTATATAATTCATGCAATATATAAAATCACGCTCCACATGAACGTGTGAGTTCACAATAAGGTGGTGTTTTTTTGGTATTTAGTAGCACCGTATTTTTATTCATATTTTTTCCCATAGTGTACATATTGTATACTATAATTCCAAACATTAAGGCTAAGAACGTTCTTTTGATATTTGTAAGTTTGTTATTCTATGCTTTCGGAGAGCCTAAAGCTATAGCATTAATGATATTTTCTATAGTTATAAACTATATACTTAGCATACTGTTAGTAAGGTTTGAAAAACTATCTAAGATGTTTTTAATTCTAGGAATAGTTATAGATTTAGGAATCCTTTGCGTTTTTAAGTATTTAGGATTCATTGCCGAAACTATTTCCAACCTATTTCAAATATCCGTTCCAGAGGTCAATATTGCCTTGCCTATTGGAATATCTTTCTTTACGTTCCAAGCTATGTCTTACCTAATAGATGTCTACAAGGATAGGTCTTTGGTTCAGAAGAACATTTTAAATATAGCGTTGTATATATCATTCTTTCCACAGTTGATAGCTGGCCCCATTATAAAATATTATGATATGGAATATCAGATTAACAACAGAAGTATCACATTGGATAATACTATACAAGGTCTAAGACGCATTATATGTGGACTCGCTAAAAAATTGTTGATAGCTAACACCATAGGCATAGTAGTCGATGATGTTTTCGCTTTGGACAACACTAACATGAACATATTAACCGCTTGGATTGGTGCATTATCTTATGCGTTACAAATATACTTCGATTTTAGTGGCTACAGTGATATGGCAATAGGCTTAAGCAGAGTGTTTGGCTTTAAGTTTAAAGAAAACTTTAACTATCCTTATTCATCGCTTAGTATGAAAGACTTTTGGAACAGATGGCATATATCAGTATCTTCATGGTTTAAAGAATATCTGTACTTTCCTCTAGGTGGTAATAGAAAAGGTTCTGCACGAACTAATATAAATAAAATAATAGTGTTCTTCTGCACTGGTCTATGGCATGGAGCTAACTTAACCTTTATCCTTTGGGGATTAATGCATGGAACTCTATTAATGTTGGAATACTACAACATTATTCCCATTAGTAAGATAAAAAACAACTTGATAAAACACATATATGTGATTATATGCTTTACGATAACTTTCGTAGTATTTAGAGCCGATACCGTATCGCAAGGACTATTCTTCATTAAACAGATGTTTACAGGTTTCAACTTCGATAGCAATACACTATCATATACATTAGAACTATTAACGCCTTCGTTCGTGATAACTTTTATTCTAGGTTGTATACTATCCATGCCAGTAAAGGACGCTTTTAAGAATCTTATGGAAAAACACAACAAACAAAATATTGTTTCTTATGCTAGTTACGGAATATCATTAATATTATTATTTATGTGTATAGTAAATCTATCATTAGCGAATTACAATCCGTTCATATATAATAATTTCTAGGGGGTCTTTACACTTTGAACCACAGATTTAAAAAAATCTTAAAAGTAACGTATGTAATAGTGTTCTTTGTTATGTGTTTAGTGCCAATAGTATGTATTCCAATAGTAGGCAATAGTGTTGATAGTACTTCCGAAAATAGAACATTAAGTCAGATGCCTAAACTCATCAACGATGACGGTTCAATAAATACTTCCGTTGGTGTAGAGTTCGAAACGTATCTTTCAGAACATTTTGCATTTAGGAATCAATTAGTTCAGTTGAACAATCAAGCGTACTATAGTATCTTTGGTCAGTCTGCCGAAGATGATGTCATAGTCGGCAAAGATGGTTGGCTATATTACTCTAAGACTATCGATGATTATTTAAGTAGAAATGTGCTATCTGAATTGGAGATTAACAACATAGTAACTACTCTAAGGCTTGAACAAGAGTATGTGGAAAACTACGGTGGAAAGTTCCTATTTACAGTGATTCCTAATAAAAATACTCTATATGACGAATATATGCCCTACAACTACATAAAAAGCAATACCCCTAACAACTTGGATATGCTAACCGAGGCTCTTAACAACAGTGAAATATCTTTCTGCGATATGAAAGAGATACTATCTAGTGATGATAGTATACTATATCACAAAACCGATACCCATTGGAATAATCATGGGGCTTTAATAGGCTATAATGCTATGTTGGATTCCTTAAACATCGCACACAATGACTTTAGTACCGTTAGCTACTATTCTGAAAAATCTTGGGACGGGGATTTGGCTAAGATGCTTTTCCCAAACTATTGGAAAAAAGACGTCCAAATACAGTATGATATAGATTATAACTACACATATACCTCTGTACTACTTAAAGAAGATTTCGACGACAATATTATTACTACCTCTAATACTAACGGAACGGATTCACTGCTTATGTTTAGAGATTCATTCGGTAGAGCATTAATACCTTTCATGTCGGAACAGTTTAATACTGTGACCTTTTCAAGAGCGAATCCTATTACTCTCCTCGATGCTTCTCAAGATGTGGTAATATTTGAAATAGTAGAACGCAACATAGATACTATACTATCTTCTGCACCTACTATGATAGCCCCTGAACGTAACGACGTTTCTATAACCGATACCTATATCGATAACGACAACGTATTTCAATATAAGTTCATTAGAAATAATGAATATCTTCAAATGTATGGTCAAGTTAATATTTCTAATCTAAGTGGTAATAACATTAATGTCTATGCATTAATAGAAACCGATAACTCTTCTACAGTGTTTGAGGCTTTCCCTATATATGAAAGTAATCTATTAAAGTACGAAGATAGCTCTGGTAACATAGTTAATGATATCTGCATTGATGGGTACATTGGATATTCTTTAATAGTTCCTAGCAGTATATTAAACTCTAGTGAAAATAGAGTATCTATATTAGTCACCGATGGTGTAAGTACTATATCTAGTGGTACTTTAGGCAATGTTCAATTTGACTAGCTAAGATTTCCCTACCTTATAGGTGGGGAATAATCTTTCATAGGATTCCTTGTAATTCTTACTTAAATTACTCAAAAATTTCACAAAAATAGCACAATCATAAGTGATAATATATCTAAGGGGTAAGTTCAACATGGATATATGGGTTGAATAGATATCACGAATAATTTATAAGGAGATTTTTATATGAAAAATTTTAGAATAAAATTATTAGCATTACTATTAACTGCTAGTATGATACTTTCAGGGTGTTCTGCTACTGATTCTAGTGGTAGTACTACTAACGACAATGCACAGATTGGAGATAGTTCCACTAAACTATCACTTGAGTACCAAGAGGACGATTCAGAAGATGAAGATGTTGACATTGCCGACAGCGTAGAAGTATCATTAAATGGAGATAGTATATCATGTGATAGTTCTAACGTCAGCATAGATGGTTCAACTATGACTATAACATCTAGTGGTAGTTATTCCATAAGTGGAACTCTTAACGATGGTCAAATAGTAGTGGATTGTGCAGACACTGACAAAGTATATTTAATATTAAACGGTGTGGATATATCTAACTCTACTACTGCACCTATATATGTACTAAATGCCGATAAGACTATTATAACTCTAGCAGAGGGTACAGATAACACTATAACTGATAATCGCAGTGCTAAGTCCGATGATACTGATGATTCAGGTGTCCCAGGAAGTGCTATATACAGTAAGGACGATTTAACCATAAACGGTGAGGGCAACTTAATAGTGACTGGCAACTATAATAACGGTATAGTATGTAAAAATGATTTGAAGATTAGCGGGGGCAACTTAACGGTAACGGCTCTAAATAATGCAATAAAAGGCAACGATACGGTAACTATTAAAAATAATGCCTCTATAAATATATCGTGCGATGGCGATGGCATAAGAACAGACTATATCGTTGAAGATGAATCTACGGATACTAAGGGATATATCTATATAGAAAGTGGCAACATAACTATACAATCTATTGGTGATTGCCTTAAAGCGGATACTTACCTCACTATAGATGGTGGTACTTTCGATTTAACATCTAACGGTGGTTATACTAACGGAACTTCTACTTCTAGTAGTGGCGATATGAGTATGGGCTCAATGCATGGTAACAGTGGCGGTAAAGTATTCAACTCCGATGATATGGGCGATATGACCATGGCTGATGGTGAAGAGTTTAATCGTGGTGATATGGGCGATATGGCTATGCCAG
>JAJQGV010000070.1:7027-11942 GCA_021200215.1 Ruminococcus sp.
ATGGCTGATGGTGAAGAGTTTAATCGTGGTGATATGGGCGATATGGCTATGCCAGATGGTGGAGAGTTTAATTTCGATGACCAAGGCGGTACTACCACTACTACTACTGAAGATACTTTAAACTCAAAGACTATATCTGCTGATGGTGATTTAACTATCAACGATGGAACTTTCACATTAAACTCCTCAGATGATTCCATACACACTAATGCTAATTTAGTAATAAACGGTGGAACGTTTACTATAAACTCTGGAGCAAAGGGTATCCATTCAGACTATGATTGTACTATCAACGGTGGAACTATAGAGATTCAAAACTCATACGAGGGCATAGAGGGTACTAATATATATGTAAACGATGGTAATCTAAGTATAACATCTTCTGACGATGGCTTTAATGCATCTGACCATACGGAAACTGCTACGGGTAGCAATGGCTTCAACGCATCATCTAATGCATATTTAGAGTTCAATGGTGGCTACACATACGTAAACGCTGGCGGTGATGGACTTGATTCCAACGGAGATATGAAGTTTACAGGTGGTACTGTGATAGTTGAAGGCCCTACTAGTTCAGCAGATGGCCCTCTTGACTGCGGAGATAATCAAAATGTCATAACGGTAGATGGTGGTACTTTAATAGCTGGTGGAGCAGTGGGAATGTTTGAAGCCCCTGAAAGTGAATCTGTACAGAATGTAATATACAGCGTTTCGACTTCGGCAAAGGCTGGAGATGTTATAGTTCTAGCAGACGATGACAACAATGTAGTATGTGCTATGCAAACTACTAAAGATATGTCTGGTGTAATATTTAGTTCTGCAAATATAGAAACTGGTAAGACGTATCACATATATGTAAATCCAACCTACGATGGCTCTTTCGACCAATATGGATTCGCTGAGGGTGGAACTTGCTCCGATGGTACTGATGTGGGTAGTGTGGAAGTTACTTCTACATTAAGTCAAATAGGAACAGGTTCTGTTATGAGTAGTGGTTTCGGTAACATGGGAAATCACGGCAATAAAATGGGTCAGTAATTATTAATTATTAATTATTAGTTATTAATTATTAAGCTCCTCCATATAAAATTAAAGGAAACGGATTAGTACAATCTGTTTCCTTTAATTGTGTTACTAAACTAATCAGTTAGCGTGTGCTAACTGATTTGACTATTCCTTACTTTTATGATATACTCAGTTCTGTTGATGAGTAAGCATATGCTAACTTAAACTTCATAATATTGACATTAATTTTGTGAGGAGATATACATATTAACATGAAGAAAAGATTAGTTCTAAATAATAGAGTTCCTCGTGAACTATTAAGTAATAAACTTAGATATGGTGCTTTGTTTTTGCTAATAGTTTTAAGTATGACTGTAATAGTTGGTATGGCATCATCAACAGATAGTATTCTATATACTTGTGAGCAAAACCATATTGAAACACATCTGGAAGATGGTGAGTTTTCTGTATTTGTTCCTCTTACCGAAGAAAATTTGAAAAATATAAATGATATGGGAATAGAAGTAGAAGAAAACTTTTATATATCTTATACTTTAGAGGATAACTCGGATTTAAGAGTTTTTAAGAATAGAGAAAGTATAAACTTAGTTCAATTACTAGATGGTCGCTTAGCAGATAGTGATAATGAAATAGTAATAGAAAATAATTATGCTTTAGCTAATGGATATTCTATTGGAGATAGTATAACTTTAGGTAGTTATACGTACACTATCACTGGTTTGGGATATACTTCCGATTATAATCTAGTAAAAAAAAGTATTTCTGATGTTGGTGCAGATGCTGAAAAGTTTGGCACGGCTTTTGTAACAGCTGATACTTACAATATCATGTTATCTGACAGTCTGCTATCTGTTGGTGAAGAATATTGCTATACATATATACTAGGTGATGAATCTACTTCTAAAGAATTAAAAGACTATCTAAAAGATATAGAATTAGATACTACTCAAGTAGAAAACAAGTATATGAAAGAAATTATAGACGATGTGGAAAAAACTAAGATAGATTTAAAAGATGGTGTAAAAGAACTATCCGATGGACGAGATGAAATAAATGATGCAGTAAAACAGTTTGCAGATGGTGCTGCGGAACTTTTAGATGCTACTAAAACTTTAGAAGATGGCTCTAATGAATTATGCGATGGTATAAAAGAATTATATAATGGCACTTCTGAACTATATGATAATAACAATGAATTAGTTGATGGTGCTAATGAAGTCTTTGATTCATTGCTAGAAATGGTATCTTCTCAGTTGCAAGATAATGGAATATCAATTACGCTCACACAAAGTAACTATAAAAAAGAGTTAAACAACTTACTCAATAATAGTAATAATTCATTATCTGTTGAGCTTCGTGAAACTGTATCATCTTTAAAGGATAGTTTAGATAGTTATTCTGTTTTTAATAATGGCATAATAGATTACACCAATGGTGTAACTTCGGCATATAATGGTTCAAAACAACTATATTCTGCAATTGAAACCCTATCAACAGGAATAGATACTTTAAATTCTGGAGTGGGTGCTATAACTAATAATAACTCTGATTTAAATGATGGTGCAAGTGCTGTATTTAATTCTTTATTACAACAAGTACAAGCTACTATTGATAGCATGGGTATTGAGGTAACTTTAACTATAGATAATTACTCACAGGTGCTAGATGGTTTATATCAACAGATGGCTGAAGTATCCCCTGAAATCGCACAACAGATATTAGATACTAAATATCAATTAGATAGCTATAATACTTTCTATACTGGTTTGATTACCTATACTAATTCGATTGTAGAAGTGAAGAATGGTTCTAGTTCGTTAGTAGATGGAGCTAAACAATTAAAAGATGGTAGCAATAGCCTAACTACAGGATTACAAACCTTGAATTCAAATAGTGAAGTTTTAGTTTCTGGTGCTGATGAGGTGTTTAACTCTCTATTAAATATAGCTAATACTCAACTTAATGATAATGGTATATCTGTTACACTTACTCAAGACAACTACCAATCTGAATTGAATAGAATATATAGTACTGCTGATAGTTTAGTACAAGATTCTATTAATAATCAAGTTAAGGATATTTTATCTTCTTTGGATAGCTTTAATGAGTTTTACGATGGAATAATATCTTATACTGATGGTGTGGAAGAAGTATATAATGGCTCTAAAGAACTCTATGAGCATACATCTGAATTATTAGATGGTATATCTGAACTAAGTGATGCCTCTATAGAAATATATGATGGGTCAAAAGATTTATTAGATGGTGCTACTTCATTAGATGAAGGTGTGACAGAGTTACAAGAAAGTGTAGATGACCTTATTAATGAATACTTTGATTTTAGTTATCAAAACTTAAGTAACTTTGTAGAAAATGAAAATAACTCACGTATTTGGGACTATGAAGATGATTCTAATACTAATAAGATGTCAGCTATATTTGCTGGTATAGTAGTATTAATAATGATAGCTTATGTTATATCTGTATTTATAATGCACAATATAGATAACGAAAGTAAGATAATAGGTGCTTTATATGCACTTGGCTATAACAAAAAAGAGTTGTTATCTCACTTTTTAAGATTACCAGTTATGATATCGTTTGTAGGTGGAATATTAGGAACGGTTCTAGGTTTTGCTACTGCTAGTTTTCAAACAGAGTCTAGTGCCAGTTATTATTCCTATGGAGAGGTGCAATACATTCAACCTTTGTACTTGATAGTCTATGGAATAGTTATTCCTACAGTAATAACATTATTAGTTAATATTATAGTTATAAATAAAAAGTTATCATCAACACCCCTACAATTATTAAGAAAAGAAAGAAAAGAAAGCAACGTATCTAATGTTAATCTAAAAGATATGAAGTTTATACATAAGTTCCAAATTAGACAGTTTATCCGTGAATTTAGAGGAAACATTACTCTATTTTTTGGAGTGTTTATATCCATACTTATGATGGTGTTCTCTTTTACAATATATTCTAGCATACACAATATGACCTTACATAATACTGATGATATTAAGTTTCAATATATGTATACTTTAAAGTTCCCAGATGATACCCCACCTGATAATTGTGAAGCTGCTTACACTGAGGGTCTATACACATATTTTGACCTATTAGGTTCAGACCTAGAGGTTAGCGTTCAAGGTATACAAAAGGATAGTAATTACTTTAACTTTGATGTCCATGATACTGAAAAAAATGAAGTATATGTATCATCTTCGGCAAGTATAAAGTTTGGTTGGACTACTGGTGATACCATAGTATTAAAAAATGATATAGATGGTACTAACTATGCTTTAAATGTAAAAGGAGTAGTTCAATACTCTAATGGGCTATATATATTTATGGATATTGATGCTATGCGTGAACTATTTAATCAAGAAGATGATTACTTTAATACTCTATTTTCTAATGAAGAACTAGATATTGAAAGTGGCAGAATTAATAATATTATAACCTATCAAGATATAGATGATGTTTCTAGTATATTCATGAACTTAATGCAAGATATGATAGTTATGATATTAGCACTATCAGTAGTGATATTTATAATAGTATTATATCTATTACTAAGACTAATGATTGATAAAGCATCGTTTAGTATATCTTTGATTAAGATATTTGGCTACAACAATAAAGAGATTAAAAAGTTGTATTTAGATGGAAACTTCTACACCATTTTGGTAACTTTAATAGTGGGAATACCTATTTCAAGAGTGATTATAAATGCAATATATCCATCATTAGTAGCTAATGTTAATGCTGGTATGGATTTATCTTGGTCATTAGATATGTATATAATATTAGTCGTTATAGTATTAGTAACATATCTTATAATAGATTTTCTATTAAATAGATATTTAAAGAAAATCTCATTAGT
>JAJQGV010000107.1 GCA_021200215.1 Ruminococcus sp.
AAAGATATTGTTGTTAAACAATGCTCCCTTTACTGCTCCCTTAGAACGAGATATTACATTGCTTATGTTCTTGCCTAAAGGGACTTTATCTAAGGTTTTTTTAACGGCTAACTTTGTATTTGCATAGCTTTCACTTTGACGAATCTTGCTGAAGTAGTTTGCAATAGCTCCAGTATTTTCCGATATAGACATATCGTTCTGGTTTAAGATGATTATTAGGTTTAGGTCAGAGTTTCCACCATTATTTAGACCCTCATAGGCTAAGCCACCCGTAAAAGCACCATCGCCAATTACGGCTACAGCGTAATCATCTTGATTTCTTAACTTCATAACTTGAGCCATTCCACAAGCTAATGATATGGACGTACTACTATGACCGCTTATAAAGGCATCATGTTCCGATTCACTAGGCTTAGGGAATCCAGATATTCCACCCTCTTTTCTAAGAGTATTGAAGTCTTTGTACCTACCAGTTAGTAGTTTATGTGTATATGCTTGATGTCCAACGTCCCAAACTATCTTATCCTTAGGGGAATTAAATACCCTATGAATAGCCACAGTAAGCTCCACAGTACCTAAGTTAGATGCCAAATGCCCTCCATTTTTAGATACAGTATCTATGAGTATGGTTCTAATATCCTTGCAAAGTTTGTTGCATTGGTCATATGTTAAACCTTTAATATCTTTAGGAAGATTTAATCTTTTCAAACTCATTGAAAGTTCCTCTGATTCTTTAACATTAAAAGTATTGTTAATGTGATTATTCTTAATATTACTATCCATAATAAAACCAACTAAACGGGAATTACTAAACCTATAACAATTCCCACAATAGCTCCTCCAACTACTTCAAGAGGCGTATGACCTAGATACTCTTGAAGTTTTTTCTCTTTAAAGATTAAAGGCTTGCCGTCCTCATCAGTTTGAGTAAAGCTTTCCTTTATGCGGTTAATTTCTCTAGCATGAAGTCCAGCAGCACGTCTAACGCCCATAGCATCGTATATTACTATAGCACCTAGTATGAACATTAAAGCGAACACAGTAGAACCAGTGCCATCTTTACGACCCACTGCAATCAATACAGAAATAACCATAGAGGTATGTGAACTAGGCATACCACCTGCTCCTACTAATCTTTGAGCATAAAAAGTTTTAAATTTAATAGTGTGCAGAAAGGTTTTTATCAACTGAGCGACTGCCCATGATACTACCGCTGTAACTATTACTCCGTTATAAATCACAATATATTAACTCCAATCTTTTATAAACTAATAGTTTCTAACTAGTAGACTGTTAGTCAAGTCTATTAAGAAATCGTTGTCTGGAAAGCTTTTCAAAACGCTTAGAGCTTTATTGGTATAATGTTCTGCTTTAAGTTTAGCATCTTCTAAACCTAATAGAGTAACAAACGTACACTTATTCTGTAGTTGGTCGCTACCTATAGGTTTACCTAAAAGTTCTTGATTTCCTACTACATCTAAGATATCATCTACTATTTGGAATGCTAAGCCTATATTTTCGGCATATTGACGTGCAAGTGCAACCTTATCTTGATTCATTTCAGCACATAGACAACCTATTTGACACGCACAACTTATCAATGCACCAGTCTTTTCAAGGCAAGTTTTAGTAAGAATATCCTCAGTAATGTTTTCACGAGTTTCATTTTGGATATCTAATACCTGACCACCTATCATGCCCTGAAATCCCGTAGACTTACTTAACAATGATATTATTTTAACCCTAGTCATTGTAGATATACTCTCATCGTTGGCAATAATCTCGAAAGGTTTAACCATAAGGTTATCACCTGCAAGTACTGCTAACCATTCGTTAAACTGCTTGTGACATGATGGTTTTCCACGTCTAAAGTCATCATCGTCCATGCATGGTAGGTCATCGTGGATTAGTGAGCTAGTATGTAACATCTCTATAGCACAAGCACTTGCCAAAGATTTTTCTACATTTCCACCTAAAATTCTACAGAACTCCATAACCAACACAGGACGTAATCTTTTTCCACCCGCTGAAAGTGAATACTTCATAGCAGATATTACATCTTCTTCCAAACTAGCATTGTAGTTGCCTACTAAGTATCTATATAGATTATCTTCTACAAGATTAACATACTCTTTGAGTTGTTTAATATGAGCATCTTTCATAGATATATTTCCCTTCTTAAATTTAATGAGCCTTGACGTATCTGTTCATAGCGTAAAAAGAAACGCCTACTGCGTTATCACAAGACAGTTGAGGTTGTGCAAAGTAACACTCAAACTCATTCGATAGTTTTTTTCTTATTATACTGTTAGACATAACTCCACCAACATATAGTATAGGAACATTTCCAAACTTTTTCAAGGCATACTTAGACATATCTCTAATGGAACTATATATGTATTCTAAACAGTATAGAGCCACATCGCGAGGTAGTTCTCCTTGAGATAACATCTTGTTGCATATATTTTCAATCCCCGATAAACAACAGTTCCCTTCTTTAATAGGTGGGTTTATCTTAAAGGTTTTAATACTCTGTAAAGCCAACTTTTCAAGCTCCATTCCACATGGAAAGTCTAAGCCTAAAGATATTCCTATTCTATCCACAGCTTGACCACCTTTTAAATCTAGTGATGTTGCTACCTTAGATATATCTATTAAGGTATTGGCATTAGGCGTACATAAAAGACAATCTGTAGTACCACCACTGACATGAAATGCCAAAAATTTTGAATCTAAAAGTTCAAAACACTCATTAGATACTATACCTGCTAAGACGTGTCCCACTTGATGAGAAGTTTTATACAATGGAACTTTCAATATAGCACTCATAGAACGTGCTACGGTTTCACCTACTAGGAAACATGGCATATATGAACCTTTAGCAGTAGTCGGTGTGCTAGATACTCCTATGGCTAGAGGTCTACCATCTACGCTTGATAGAATATCTTCAATTAAGTTTGGTAGCTGTTTAGTATGATGAAATACGGCATCACTTTGACGTAGACCACGTTCACCACTCTTAACGGGAAGTAACTTTTTACGTTGTAGTATAGTTCCATCTTGAGATATTAAGGCTACAGACGTAGTATAGTTACTAGTATCGATTCCAAGATAGTATTCCATAGCCTACGATTGTTTATCCTCAACGTTTCTAGTAAAAGCACCTAACAGACCGTTTATAAATCTAACATCTTTAGGGGCAGAATACGTTTCAGCAAGTTTAACTGCCTCATATACTGCAGTATTGGTAGGCACTTTGTCATCAAAGAGTATTTCGTATATAGCTAACCTTAATATTATTAAGTTTGCAGTTGCAATCCTTTCAATAGAACGTGTTGTACTATACTTAGATATTATACTGTCTATCTCTGCTTGATGTTCAACTATACCATTAACCACCTGTTGTACCTTATTAGTAATAGTAATCTCTTGAATATTCTCCTCTTTAACTATAGAATATAGTTCTTCTATGGTATCTTCACGAAACGACTTTTCAAATAGTATCTTAAATACGCTATCACGAACGTTATACTTCTTAATATCTTCCATAATTAAACAAAAATCCTCCGATAAAAACTTTAAGTAATCACATATGTACAATGTGCATTTGAATCTATTATACCACAGATTGATAATATAAGCAACAGAAAAAAAAAATTTAGTGGATAAAAATTCTTAAAAAGAATTACGGCAGATGTATTAACAGAACCTGCCGTAAACTATACTTTTAGATGATATTAAGGTTAAGCCATTTCCATAATCTTGATGTTTTCGGTTGGAACGTCTATCTCACTTAGTATAATTTCCTTTATAGATGCTACTTGCTTAGTATCTAACCCATTGGATTTAACTACTACCTTGGCACTATCGCTTTCTAAGTATACTATGCAATCTGATATTCCTGTAGCCTTAATTAAAGTTTCAATGGTGGTTTCACTTTCAGAAAGTTGTGAAATAGATACTGCTTCTAAAGCCTTAGTAACCATCTCATCGTTGGTTAAATCACCACCACCTATTGCTGTTTGTATAGTCTGTATAGCATTGTCACGACTAGTTAGACGGTCTAATCTAGCTTGAGCGAAGTAATCATCACCGTCAGCAGATAGATTTTCAACTGAATCTACGTTTACGAACTCAGTATCTCCATAAGATTCCCCATCGGCATCGACTTCTTCATCTTCACTAGTAGATATATCATCTACTTGAGCTAAACTTTCAGGAGATACTAAGCCATCACTGTCGGCAAGTATATAGTTTACGTATACGGCAATACCTAACATCATAGTTAAACAAGCTAAGATTATCTGTTTCTTACCGATTATTAAACTAGGTTTTTTCATATAATAGACCTCCATATTAAAAAATAAAATCTACACTAACTGTCCAACGAATATACTACTAGAATTTACACCCGTTAAGGCAGATACTACTTTGTAGATATCTTCTTTTACCGAACTTTTAGAACCCCCTTTACATAAGACTACCACTCCCATGACCTTAGGTGATTGCACTGAACTTACCAAAGCAGACTTATCGCCATTGGAACTTATAGTTATGTACTCATTTTGATACTCACTAGAGCCATCTGAATTAGAATGTTCTTTTACCTCTTGAGCATATACATTCTGTTCACTACTAGCCATAGTAATCATAACCATAGTATCACCTGCACCGTCGACGCTTTTAATTAACTCTTGAAGGTTACTTTCTAGGGCAATGCGATACTCTTCTATAGAGTAGGTAGTTAGGTTGGTATCGCTAACGGTTGAACTTACATTGTTATCCGACCCATTACCATTAGAAAAGAGTATCAACAGTAGTCCTAAAAGACCCAAACATACACTTAGTCTGACTCCTTTCTGTGATTTAAAAAAATCACACACACTTTGATAGTATTTCTTAAAAGTTTCCATAGGTTTACCACTCCGAAACAGTAATATTATCTCCAAAGTTTTCCGTTAGAACTTGTTTAGCACGTTGAAAGTCATCGGTTGATATAGTTACCTTATTAATAGATATGCAACTATCATCGGTTATATTTATATTTACTAAAATATTTTTGCATAGTATACCCTTTTCTTCTAAGAATGTCTGTATAGAACTCTCAACTTCAGATTGTATAGCCTCGTAGGTATACTCTTGTAGATAGGTATCATCTTCCACATCATAAGGACTATCCTCTAAAGATATATCATCTAAGAAAGATACATCTAATGATAGTATAGGCTTAACCAATGCAACTATTAGTATGGTAGTAAACACCAAACGAAACTCTTTTTTAAACCTTGAAATATCCATTAAAGATGATACTACACTAAAGACTATTCCTAATATACAGAAAGTCATTATTAAGGTATTCATACGTTTTAACCACCTACCAATAACATAACTGCTCCTATAGATACTATAAAGGTAACTACAAAGCATATCGTACAAGAAAATACTGCCGATAGTACTGCAGATACATCGGTTAAGAAGTTCTTTAGGTACTTTACATCGAACATATCTGCAAGAGTTTCACCTAACGTTATTACTACCCTTACGATTCCAACGTTCACCACAGATGGTAGTACGGTTATCAATATTACTACTATACCCACTAAACCTACTCCCGATTTTAATAAGCCTAGACTAGAACGTACAGTTTCGCAGACGTCAGAAACGGCATTTCCCACTATGGGAACTCCATTAGATACTACAAACTTCAACGCCTTAGAGGTTACTCTATCTCCTGCACTAGATACTGCTCCTTGTATGGTGACTATACCTGAAAATATGAACATAGATACACTCATAATCCAAGTTACACATTTTTTGATAACTTTAACTATACCACCTAGTGATATATCGGGGCATATTCCACTTATACATGAAAGTGCTAAACTTACACTCATAAGTGGCAAGATAATATTGTTGGCGAACTGTACCCACACTTGACAACATACATATGTAATAGCTCCATAACTAGCAGATGTCCCTATCTGTCCATCGGCTAACATAATGCTACTTATTATTGGAACGTATGAGTTAATAAACATAACGCTCGATAGCATAACCTCTTGGATACTGTCTATGAGTTGCACTATAGGGTCTATAACTACTCTTATACATAGCAGTATACTTGCTAAGCTAAATATTCTATGCTGTTCGTTATTCTCATTAAAGGATTGTATTACAGCAGTGATTAGTATGCATACCAATAGTGATAGTATTAAGTCCACTGGAATGGTAATGGTGTTCTTTATGGAATCTATGATATCTTGATATATAGTATCGAACGATAGGTTTTGTACATCGTAGTTAGATATAATATCTTGAGTAGTGTCGTTAGGTGCTATATCTACTAAGTTACTTTGTATATCATCTATTATGGTATTGTCCATAAGTACTCACCCCCTGTATATTAGATTAGTTATCACGTTAAATAGTTCTTGCAATAGTGGTATGGATAGTAATAGCATAGAAACCTTACCAACGATTAGTACTACACTAGATAATGCATTTTGATTGGCATCTTTGCAGATATCTATTGCAAAGTTAGTAACTATACATATTCCTAAGGATTTTAATAGTAGCGTGTATATATCATTGTTGTCACCTAACGTTGTTAGCAGTTGATTTAAAAAATCCAGTACAGAGGTTATATAACTACTAAGATATATTAATATTAAAATACTTGCACCTATGGATATTAATATAATGTACTCTTTAGAGTAGTTTTCTAACAGTTTATTGAGTATGACTACACACACTACTAAACCACATACAGATATTATATTAATCATAAGGCAAACAAGCTTCTAAGGGTATCGAACAGTTGATATATCTCATCTACCAACATAAGTAGTACTACTACTATTCCAGCTAGACACATTAGCATAGCTTGGTCATCTCTGTCGGCTTTTTTAAGTACTATGTTCAATACCGATACTATTATTCCTACCCCTGCAATCTTAAATATTAAGTCTATGTTCATAGTTACATCACACCACCATTATAGATATAGCTACACCTATTAAGATTCCTAACCATCTAAAAAGAGTTCCCTTCTTAGAATACTCCTCAATAGCTTGTGTTTGTAGTACTTTTAACCTATCCATAGCTAAGTGCAAGTTAGATATGCACTCTTCACAACCAACCTTTCCTAAAGAGTTTCCTAACCCGTACAAGATATCTTTTTCAGCAGACTTTAAAGAAAAGTCTTTACGTATAGAATCGTACCAAAGTTCAGTAAATGGAACATCTTGGGCGATATTGTCATGGAACGTCTTTAAGAACTTAACGTTGGCAAACTCTCTGTTGTTGTAAGCGTTATCCAGTAGTTGCCATACTGTAGGGGCTGTATACTGTATAGATATAGAAAAGTCATTTAACATACAGTACAAGGCATCTATTAAAGATATCCTTTTTCGTAAACTTTCTGACAAAGATATTCCAACCGTTCCACAAGATATCACTATGAATATAGCCCCTAAAAACTTCAAAAAGATATCCCCTTTCTTTTAAAAAATGTGCCATAATTCTATGTAAAATCTATAAGGCAATGGATTTAAAATCTAGCACCTTTCCAATGTCAAAATCACTTCCTAGTAAGATAATATAGTCAAAAATATTGGTACTAAAGATATCCTTAAAGTTTGGATTCTTAAGTACCTGTTCAATACTATCTGCATGAGCAGTACATATAAACTTCACTCCACATATAGCACCAAACTTTAAAGATGTAAAGTCTGCTTTAGAACCAATCTCATCGCAGAATATTATGTTCGGTGACATGGTTCTAATGGCACAGTCTATGCCTACATCTTTTGGATACCCATTAAATATATCCACCTTTAAGCCTACATCACTTTGAGGAATACCGTTGTATATACTAGCAATCTCAGAACGTTCGTCTATTAAGGAAACTTTATACCTATTCGATACCAGTCGGCAAAGATCTCTTAATATGGTGGTTTTACCACTTAATGGCTTGCCTATAAGTAACGCTCCCTTAGGTTGAGAAAAGTCTATTAACCTATATATACTACTGGCACTACCACGAATTTCATTCGAGATTCTTATGTTTATAGAACTTATGTCCTTAATAGTGCTTAGTTCGTTGCCTTTATATACGTATGTCCCACATATGCCTACCCTATTACCACCCTCTAGAGTTATATACCCTTGTGATATCTCCTTCGAATAACTATGTACGGAATGGTTACATATGTTGTCAAAACAGTTTAAAACATCTTCCTTGGTACAGATAGTTCCATAGTTGCTACTGTCTGATAGTGTGCCATCTAACTGAGGATACCTTTCTATACCGTTGATGGTGACCCCTATGGATTTATGCACCCTTAACCGTACCTCTTGGATATTCCCATTGATGCCACTTAGTAGATGCCTAAACTTTATCGGTAGATACTTTATAATATCTTTTAGCATTGAAAAATTCCTCACTTTATTAACTATTGGCTTTAGAACATTTATATGCTAGTCCATTTGGATAAATTCCTATTTAGATAAAAAAACCCCCTTGAATGTATCAAGGGGTTTATGCTATAAGATATTATTTTACCATTCTATTAGTCCTAGTAGGTACTTTTTAAGGTAAAGTAGGTCTGCGGTGTTAGTTTTGCCATCTAGGTTTATATCGCCACGTGGATATACACTATCGCCTATGGTGAACGCTGTTATTGAATCTTCGCTTTCGCCTATTGTGACATCATCATCATCATCTTGATTAACACTTGGGTCTGCTGAACCAACTAAAAAATCTGTACTTCTAGTTAGCACTTTAGAAACATCACTATACTCCCAACTGTTACAGAACTCTCCAGATTCTTCATTAAAAGTATAACGTATACCCATAATATCATCTTCGTCCATTTGAATTTCTGGTACTTCATCTTGAGTATAATCTAATATTTCAGAATCTGTTAATATACTAATGCTTTCTACTGTAGCAGAGGTTAAAACTATAGTATTTCCATTTATCACTAAAGTATGGTTTTCGTCATCTATAACATCTTGAATATCAAAATCATCTGGCAGTGTATAGGTATGAACGTTACTACTTAAATCAAAACCTAAACTACTGTATACTTCCATTCTTTCTTCATCGTATATAGTATATTCAACATCGTTTAAAACTACATCGGCTGATACTGGTAATAACGTTAAGCAAGAACCTACTAATACAGTGCCTAGTACTCCTGCAATTATTTTCTTAAAGTTTTTCATAAAAAATTCCTCCTTAAATTAGAAAAAGTACACAATTCCACAACCAGAATTTACTATAAAGCTAGCAAATGACCTTTTTTGATTGGTATTGCCATATCCGTCATTAACATAGAAATATGATGCACTAGTGTCTACAGCTCCGTCACTATCCATAGTTACTACCATCTTTTCCACTACAACAGCATGTAATGAAGAACTAGCAGAATTATACAATCCAGCAGCAATAATAGGCTCGTCACGATTTAACCTAGCTGCTGCTAATAATACCATCTTTTTCATATAAACAGATGCATTATCAGATTCATATGCTAAACTCTTTACATAGTAAGGTGTACCTGCATCTTCTAAATAGTCAGTAAGACCCGTCGCAAGTGCACTAATAGTAGAAACTCTAGTATAAGTTTCAATATAAGGCTTTAAAGCTAGGTAGAGATTGTATGGACTACTGTAAGAAATCTCTGGGTCATTATAGCAAGATTGATATACTAACAATATTGCAGCAGCTACAGAAGAGCAAGAATCATCGGTATTCCAACTAGAAACATTACTATATGTAGAGTTAAGTAAACTATGTGTGGTAGTACTACTGCTACGAACTATTGTACTATCCTCACCATTACCATATAGAATCGTTAATATTTCCTCTGCGTCAACATTATCAACTATAACTTGAGCCTCTTCTTCACTCAAACCTAAAGCCATAACTTGACTTAATAAGTCACTTTCTTGATTGCTTACTAAACTGGTACTGTTATCATCAACAACGGCATTAATACTTATAGGCGCAACTGATAAACACATGGTTAAAGCTGCAATGCCACTGACAAGCTTTTTAACAAAAGAATTCATTATTAAAACCTCCTTCGATTAAATTATGTAAGTAAGTTTTAAACTTACTGTAATATAATTATATTATATGCTTAAAATTTTCAAATGTCAATAGATTTTTCAAAGTTTGTGAAATATTAATATATTTTCCTCCTAGAGTTTGTTTATATTGAACAAAATTAAGAAACTAACCTATTTGAGAGTATATTTTTTAAAAGTCTTAAACAATAAATTTTTTAATTAAAAACTTAAGTATGTTTACTTAGCTACTAAACCTATGGAAAACTATGGCTCTAATGAGGATAAATCTTTTAAGTGTTCATAAGTATAACGGTTTAACTTAGGAAAATGTTACAAAAAAAATAGAACTTTTTTCAGTTCTACGTTTTGCACAAAGTTTTAGCTGTATTTTTGTTGAATACTAACAAAAAAATAGAACGTACATTAAGCTGTACGTTCTATCCATGAGTAAAATATCAATCTTCGGAATCAGATTCTTCAATGTTCAACTGTTTTACAGGTATTCTTTTCAAAGGAGAGTATATAAACTTGTTGCAAGAATAGTCTGCAGATACTAAACCATTCTTAGTACATAGTATTTTAGAATTTCCTTTTGAACGAGTGCCAAACTCACAATACTCACATTTTGGAGATATCTCATTACCAAAGTATTTAACTCCCTTATCGAATATGTTAGATAGTTTCATAGCAAACAACCACCTTTTCCCAAAATATCTTGATTTACATCAATTAGATTATAACACATTATGAGAAGAATGTCTAGTATTTTTTGAAAGAAGTATGAAACTCATACATATTAAGCATATAGAAGGCACTATGGAATCTTCTTGGGTTACTTTAGCATTACAAATATAGCTTGTAGTCAAGGTATCAGCTAATAATAGCCTAGTAAGTATTGTACATATCAAAAAAGATACAGCAGATGTAAAGATTCTACACTTTAAGAAATGTTTTAAATTAAAGCTTTTACCTGCTATCGATAGTATCTGCATTATAACACACACTCCACCGAAAGAGAATATCATAGCTATAGTTGGCAGATATAGACTTCCTACCATACTTACATTAGCGGTTTGACTCACCTCTAAGGTAGCATTAAGTATCGACTGTGAGGACGTTTTAGACATATGCAAAACTTTAGAAATCGCCATGGATAGTATATCGCTAATGTTAAAAACATCTAGTAAACATA
>JAJQGV010000062.1 GCA_021200215.1 Ruminococcus sp.
ACTTAGGGCATATAATACTGAATGGGGCATTAAGATGATTACATATAATCCATTCATATTTTCCATAGTATGTACATTAATAGGTTCTCTAATAGCATATATAATTCCTTGCATAAGATTAAAGAAATTATTATTGCCAAAAACTGATAATCACTCGATTTTAAAGTTAAAAGGAAAAAAATCTAATTTTAATGCTGTAATAAAATCCATACTATATCAACCTTCAATTACTGGATTGCAAATAATATCATTAGTATTAGTTTTAGTAGTAAGTAGTAGTGCTTATATGTTCTTTTCAACCGAAAATAAGAGTAGTAAACAAAATCCACAAATATTAGTACAAGGTGATTCGTTTAATACCAATATTGGTTTGGATATGCGTACTTATAATATAGATTGTGTATTACAATCCACTAACGAGAATGTCGCAGGAATTATGCAGACTGATACAACTGGAATAACTCAACAAGCTATGGATAACATCGAGAAAAGTTCACTCTTTGAAAATGTTTTAGGATTTAAGGATATAGATAGTGTCTTTTTGTATTATCCTCATGAAACATCTGTAACGCAGAACGTTCAAAATATAGATGATTTGTTTGCTCCAAATGAAAAACAGTGGTATGGTATTCAAGATTATGATGTTTATACTTTCAATAACTGTATGATTGTTAGTGATAGCATAATATCACAACTATCAGAGTATTCTGATATAAATATTGAAAAACTAAATAACGGAGGTATTATTGAACTTGATTTAGATGGTGGTTCAAAGTATCAAGTAGGAGATATTCTTCCAATAGTTACTGCGTATGGTAATTATAATATTAATAGCACAGATACTTACTATTATGACCTTCAAGAAGTAAACTTTTCCAATAGTGAAATTATAACTAAAATATCTATAAATAACCTACCTTACGATGAGATTCCCTTGCTATATAGTATTTTTTCTTCTAATTCAAAGTATATTATGCTATATTCCATGCAAGGAGCAAAATCAATAGGATTAGTAAATAATAACATTAATAGTGTTTATCTAATGTATGCACAAGATACCACAGATAGCAACGCTTTAAAGTTTCTCAATAGTGTTCTTTCGGCTGATATGGAAGTATCTAAGACTACAATTACAGATTGTCAAAGTTCTTATAATAAATCCATGATTAAAGAGTATTTAATAGTATTTACTGTATTTGGATTATTTTTTATTATTAGTATGATAGGATATGTTCAAACTATCCGATTACAAATATATAAAAAATCTTATCAGTTTAGTATTTTGAAAGCATTAGGAATAAATAAAAAGAAACTACAAACTTCAATAGTATTACAAATTCTAACCACTCCGATTATCTCAAGCATTATAGGATTTATAGCAATACAAGGTATAAAGAAATTTTTAGAATATAAGTATAACTATTGGGAAGTATCTTACGCTCAACATGGAGAATATACTATTGACAAACAAGTAGAATATTTACTACAACAGGCTAAATATTTTACTCAATATGAAATGTATAAAGTTCCAACAACAAAGATATTCATAATACTGATATTTATAATATTTATTTTTACATTGATATGTACTTATAAGATATCAAAAAATGTTGTAAATGCTAATCTTGCTGAGGATTTGAGAAAACAAGAGCATTAATAAATAGGTGATTTTTATGAAAGAATTAATAAAAACTGAAAATTTATCTAAAACTTATGGCAAAGATGAGAATATTGTATATGCCTTAAAAAGTACCAATATATCATTCTATGAAAGTGAAATAGTAGCCATAACAGGAACATCTGGAAGTGGTAAAAGTACACTCTTACACTTGTTAGGTGGTCTTGATATTGCTACTAGTGGGAAGGTATTCTACAATGATATAGATATTCTTTCCTTAAATGATGACGATTTATCTATGTTTAGAAGACGAAATATTGGATTTGTGTTTCAATTTTTTAATTTAATCCCTGAATTAACTGCCTATGAAAACATAGTTTTATCTAATATAATAGATAATCGTAAGATTGACAAAGATGCTATAAAAAACATTACCGATATTCTAAACATATCCGATAGATTAACACACTATCCAAACCAAATAAGTGGAGGTCAACAACAGAGAGTAGCTATAGCTAGAGCCTTGGCAAACAATCCAAACATAATTCTTTGTGATGAGCCTACTGGCAATCTTGATGAAAAATCTAGTCAAGAGGTTATCAATATGTTACTACTACTTAAAAAGGAGTTTCACAAAACAATTATTATAGTTACACACTCAATAGAGATTGCTAATCAATGTGATAGAATAGTTAAAATCTCAGATGGAAACATTTTTCCAAATGATTATTCTCCTTTATGATAATGAAACACTATATTTTATATCTACTAAGGAGAAACTATTACAATTAATATAGATTCCCATTCGTTTATAGATCCAGAATTATTAGATAAGTATAATAAATATTACAGAAAAAAATTAATTCCAGTAGCTGATTGCTACGATTATGCAATGATAATTTTAATAGATGAAGATGGAAAATTTTATGGTGCATCAGACCAATATATAGTCCCATAGGTAATAATTATGAAGAATATAATAAATGGAATAATAAATACCAAAGAATTTTTATTGGATGAAATAAAGGACTTTTAATGGAAGAGTTAGAAAGAATATATCTAGACAAAAGTTATATATTATAACCATGCTCAAAAGCCATTGAGAGGCTCTCTAGCAGCTTTTTAACTAAAACCCTTACTAACACTACCCCCTTAAATAGCCGTTTTTTTGGCTATAAGATATATACTTGAAAAATTTCTAAATATTAGTTCAAAGAGATATAGAAAACAAAAAATCCCTATCATTGATAGGGATTTTCTGTTTAATAACAAATAAGTGATAATAACCATTATCAAGCTAGAGAGCCTACAAGCGGACAAAGAGTCAATATAGGCTATCAGGGGGCTATGGATACACTTGGGGGGTTAGATTTGGTTTTCTCTAATGGCTTGTAGTGGCTCTCTGATGGTTCTTAGCCTTATATTTTGATTTTAAGAAGATGTAGACTTAGTGGTATATAATTATTACTTAGTGTCTAAAAATGCGATAATGGGCTTGTCAGAGCCTTTACAAGGCTTTTAGGTTTACAAGCTTTCTTTTCGATTGTGTTTTTTTGCTTGACAAATCTCTAAAGATAGTATATACTATGTATATACCAAAAAAGAAAGGACTGATGTTATGATTATAAGTACTACAATACAGAAATGGGGTAACAGTCAGGGAATACGTATTCCGAAATATATCTTAGAACAAATAAACCTTGATACTAATTCCAATGTTTCCATATCGGTAGAAAACGATAGCATTATAATTCAAAGAGCAACTAAAAAGCATATTCCTCTTGCTCAGCGTTTTGCCAATTACACCAAAGAAACTCAGGATAGTGAATATGATTGGGGAGAACCACAAGGAGAAGAGATATGGTAAAACTGAAACAAGGCGATATAATCAAAGTGAATTTTACTCCTCAATCAGGACATGAACAAGCAGGATACAGACCTGCATTAGTTGTTAGCAATGAAGTATATAACCAAAAAACAAATTTGGTAATCGTCTGTCCAATAAGCAATACTTCTAATGATTTTCCACTACACGTCAAGCTTGATAACAGAACGGCTACAAAAGGAAGTGTACTATGTCAACATATTAAAGCATTAGATATTGTTGCACGAGGATATACATTTGTGGAACATTTACCCAATGATATATTTCAAGAAGTTTTTGATATTCTTTATGGTGAAATTGAGATTTTGTAAAACAAAGAAAAGCCGCCAAATTTGGCGGCTTGATTTCTTATTCACACGACAATATTTTTTTTGTTCCGCATTTGGATAATAATTTGATACTAAAAAATGGGAGTTTTTCGTTTCGCAAAAAACTGGAATAGCAAGCATCGCATCTGGGTTCCCAAATGCCCAATTTTATCATTTTTTGCGAGAGCAAAAAATGATAAAATTAATTCAGTTCTCTAATTTGTTCTACAACAGGTATGTAATGGTAAATATAACATTCTCCCTTAGTTACTATAGTTCACAAAAATTTGCCCATGTCTTTTTCGCCGATTATTTTCATATGTTCTTTATTACCCGCTTTTTCTAATTCGTTTACTCATAAATGTATGCTTACATTCCTGAATCTATTTTCTTAGCTTTCACTCATAATTTTTATCTTCCTTTGTATGATTTTTTTCTAAATAAAATTAGTATTAGCTTTAAAAAAGTCATTGACAAGAAACAGTTAATCGCAGGTTATCACGGAAATAAATTTTAAAAATTTTAATAGGTATGATATGTATAATAGAGATATGAAAAATAACGGAATCACAGAATATTTTGAAGAAGTAGAATTAACAGAAGAATATGACGGTTACTTTTGCAATGTAGCAGATACAACCGAAGAATTACTTCATCATGCAAGATGGAAATGCATTGGATTTTCGATGTTCATTTTGAAGAAATTATTTCCGTAGAAATCTCGTACATTTCCATCAATCATTCATCTATCCACCAAATTTCTAATTCCACTTTCCAAAAGGATTTGCCATCAAAAACACTAGAATCTAAAAATACATTTGTGCAAGATCATCCTTATGATAGCCTTGTATACAATATTTTTTGTCGTTTAGAACAAGTATTATTTCCTGAGCACTTTATTATCGAAACAAGAGCATTTGCAATAACTTTAGCTTCTTCCATCGTATTTTCAAAACCGAATGATATACGAATTGTTCCGTATTTATATTCGTCAGGAACACCGATTGCTTCTATAACATGAGTAGCTTTCTGATTTTGTGAATCGCAAGCTGCCCCTGTTGAAACACATATATTCTTTAAATCAAGCCTATGCAAGAGCATTTCACCCTCAACACCTTTGAAAGAAAGATTAACATTACCAGGAAGCTGATTAATGCCATTTCTTAAATAATCAATGTGTTCCTTATCAAGTATTGAAATAACTGCATCCTCAAGCAACTTTAAATGACTTATGTTTTTATTCATATTGTCACAGTTCGACTTAAGTGCATAAGCCATAGCAACAACACTTGCAACATTTTCTGTTCCAGCTCTAAGACCATTTTCTTGCATACCACCGTTATGAAAAGCCTGTATAATCCCTAAACTTTTTTTTATATACAAAAAACCGATACCTTTAGTTCCGTTAAATTTGTGTGCTGAAGCAGAAAGCATATCTACACCAAGGTCTTTAACATCTATCGGAATATGACCTACTGCTTGTACAGCATCGGTGTGGAAATAAGCACCATGACTATGGGCAATTTCGCATAACTCTTTAATTGGTTGAATGGTGCCTATCTCATTATTAGCAAGCATAACTGATACGAGTGTGTTTTTGCATGATGCAACAACTTCTCTTGGTCTTGTAAAAATCTCTAATAGAGATTTTTCTGACACAATGCCTTTGCTATCTACTGACAACAAAGAAAGCTGTGAATTATAGGATATTGATTTGCATGCATTAAGTATAGCATGATGTTCTATTGGAGAAGTTATGATATGACGTATATCAGTTTGAGGACAAAAATTTTTTATTGCCCAATTATCACTCTCTGTGCCACCTGATGTAAAATAGATTTCTTCAGGCTCAGCATTTATACACCCAGCTATAGTTCTTCTTGCATCTTTTAAAGCCCTTTTGGCTTTTCTTGAAAAACTATAAGGTTGAGAAGCATTTGCATAAAATTCAAGTAAGAACGGAATCATTGCTTCAAATGCTTCTTTATTCAATTTTGTTGTTGCAGCATTATCAGCATAAATCATATATCTATCCTCCTATTCAAAGAGAGTGCAACCTTCTTCTTTAAATTCTTCTATTTTTTCGAGTAATTCATCTACTGATGTATCCAAGTAACTTGCAAGACAATCCATGCAATAGAAGTTGGTTATTTTCTCTCCAAGCATTTTTTTGTTTATGCCTATAGTATTTTTATCAAGATTCTTCATACCACAACTTATGCAATTAACTGTTTTCAAAATTATATGTCCTCCCGAAGTGTGAATTTAGGCATCTGTTTCTCAGATTTCTTATATTCTTTGGTGTCGATAATTTCAAGTTGCTTTTGTATTACGGCTCTCATCTTTATTGCAGGACGCAGACAATATTCTTGGAAAGTTCTTCTATTGTTAATATCGAAAAGAATATCGTTTGCCGAGCGTATATGTGGCATAAGTAACTTCATATATGCGGTTGTAAGACGTTTTACAGCTTCTACATGACGTTCATAGGCTCCAGCTGATACCTCAATAATCTGGTCTACAATTGCTCTGTAACTTATATCATCACGCAACAAGTGTAAAATAGTACAAAAATACTCAGTGTTCAATGCCCAACCCGATATTTTTAACTCTGGTTGCATAGGAGGAATATCCCATCCCTTTATAAATCCGTGTATTCTGTCTACTAAAGCACTTTCATGGAAAAGTGATGGCAACTCTGTCAGCATATTGGTATATTCGTCCATATTTTCAGCATCTATATTACCTAAGAATATGACACCAGCATCAGAAACAACCTCATTTGCGTTTACTTCACATTTACCTCGCTCCATGTAACCTTGCATAACAGAACGCATTTCATTCACATCACCAAATTGTACAAGCTTTACTTCATCTATTGCAACATAGTCGTGACCAACAATAAAGCCAGGTTGCTTTCGTGCAGTATCATAGAACATCTTTGGTCGAGTAACTTTACCACCATCAGTAAGCAAACCATACTTACTTACATTACCAAATACATAGGATTTACCTGTTCCTTTTGGAGCAAGCTCAATAATATTCAAATTTTTTCCACAAACGGAAGAAGTCTTTGAAGCATTGCTCTTTTATTTATTTCAGCATTATCACCAGTATATCCGTCTGCATTATAATCAATTGCTCCAAGTAAAATATCGAGCCATTCACTCATACTAAATTCAGTTCTTACGTCCTTGTAGAAATCCAAATCCGTTTCATATGGGCAAAAACTCTGAAAGTCGGTAAGCATAATTTTTCCGAAAATCTTTGGTTTTGCACTATCATCAGGCGGACGATAGCCGACGAGTCCCCAAATATCTTTTCCTGATACAAGTTCATCTTTCACATTTTCCCATACATTTGGTTCTATCAATGTTTCTTTGGATTGTAGACCAAATTCAGGAAGTTCAAAAGAGATTTCACCTGTTTTAACACTAATATCAATTGTAATCTTTGTGAGCAATTTAATGCGTTCATAATCAGATATTATGCGTGTTTTGATACTCATCCATTCTTCTTTTCTTGGCATATAAATAGACACAAACTCTAAGAGTTCATCTGTATCAAATGCACCGTCTTCATCCTCAAATCTTTTTAAAACCCAATCTCTCAGAAAGGAGGGTAATTTCAGGCTTCTCAAGAAGCTCATATCTTTCAAATTTTTGTATACGACCATTTGGTCAAAATTTTCTCTCAGTTTTTCTAACAATTATACTACCTCCTTATAGTTTAAACTTATCGTTCATACCAAAATCTGTATTCTTAGCAGTAAACGATAAACCATCTGCTAATAGATTATCATTTAGGTATATACTGAATGTGTACGTTCCTGCAGATTTAAGATTTGGAAGTTCAATGATAAAATTATGACCATCACTTGAGGTTGCATCAATTTTTTCATTAAGATTTAGAATCAAAACAGTAATCTTAGAAAGCTTACTCTTTGAAAATAGTTTAATCTGTGCGTTTTTCTTACGCTTACTAAACTCGATATCTGTATTCTCAAGTTTGAACTCGTAATTTTCTTCTTTTTTGATGATTTCAATAATAGGAACAACCACTTCTTCCAATGTTGCACCACCATGTACTTCAACATCACCTTTTCGACTACCTTTAAATCTACCATAGTCTGCAAGTACCCAATAATTATCACTCTCGGTAGCACATTTAGGAGGTATATCAGTTTCTGACTTTGGACAACATCTTCCAGAGTGCTTACCACTCTCAGCCATTTCATAGGAAAGTTCCTGATTATTTATCACTGCAAGTCGGCTTGCACCGTGGTCAGAAATCATTATAACTTTTTCATAGTATCCTTGCTGAAGTATATTTGCAATTTCACTAATCAGTTCTGATAATAGTGACAATTCCTTTGCTAAGTAAGTCGGAAGCTTTTGGTCACGATATTTTGCAAAAGATTCCTCACCATGATGTTTCAAATCATCAAGTTTCTTATAGCCACTGTAGTTGTCAAGACTCACATCTTTTCCGTTAGCAAATTTAGCACCTGCGGATTCAAAAACCTCAATAAAGTCCTTATTTTCACAAGTAAGTGACGGAACTTCACAGTGACAGAGAGTAACATAAGCTAATAGATTATTTGCTCTATATTCAGCAAGAAGATATGATAAGTATTCTACACCCATTGCATCTACAAAGAAAACACAAGTTTTCTCGTTAGCAATTCCTTCTGTCTTTTCACTTCTCGCAGGAAGAATGGCATTATATTCCCTTTTAACTGCCTGTTCCTCAACTACTTTCATGAATTTAGGCGATATGTAGTTCATCACTTTCTGATACTTGTATTCGCTAAAATAATAATTTAGCAACTCGTTTTTGTAGTCATAAGGTCGAAGATACTCATAAAGAGCAGGATATGTTTCTTCGAGAACTGCAAGAACTTCTTCTTTTTTCAATTCTTTGTTAAACTTATTAAATAAATTGAATAATAGCTGAATTTCTGTTTCGCTACTATCTGTTAAATAATAAATAGCATTTTTCCCTTTAGAAATCGTCCACTGACAGTAATCAGAAATATATTTTGTAGGTAGTTCGCCGAGAGTTTTTATAAGTTCTTTTCTGATTCTATAGTATTCCCAAAATCTTTTATCAGTATGATCGATTTCTAAAAGCCCTTTGAATATATTCTTAATCATTTCAGCTGTTTTACTTGAAAGTTTGACTACCAAATTTAAGTATGGATTATTAGGTACTCCAAAACATTTTAAAGCCAAGAAATACAGCCACTTTCTATTTTCGTCAAACTGCTTCCAATTGTGAAAAGCGTAATCGAGAGAATTAACAGCTACAAATTTACTTTCTAAATATAAGCGAAGTGATTTAAATAGTTTAATTTCTTTGAAAGCATATTCCCATTGTTCCATACTTCCAATATTATTATCAACATTAATAATATCTGAATCTAATTCACATAACTGCTGATATGCGTTGCCTTGCTCATTTATTGACAACATTGAACTTTTAAAATCAGCCTTCCTCTTTTGTGTTTTCACAATCAAGTATGGTGAATTATTATGCTCTATATATTCAGCTATCTTATGAATACCGTCAACAGATGGAATTTCATCAGAAGTAACAGATTCGCCAAAAATAAGTGTTGTCTTAGTATCAAGTGTACCTTCAATGCTATACACACGGTCAGCAGAACGAATATCTGAAAAATTCAATTCATTGGCACATTGATAACACAAAACAACAATTTTCGCTTTGTATGTCGTTGAAGCAAGTTTGCTTAGAATCTGTTTTAGTTTTTCTTGCCCTAACAACTTATAGAAACTCGTCATGTTAGTTAAGAATATATTTTGTGTTTCTTTTCCCAAGAAATTTAGAAGTTTTGCTTCTGAGATACAGTTGTCCTGTTTTGCAAAATCTTCCGCTTTTACGAATTACATATTAAATAAATAGTATACTAATATTATTAATATTTAATATCATATATAGCGAAATATTAAGAACAACAATATATTGATAAATAATAAGCATACTAAAATAATAAATTTAAGATTAAACATCATACTAAAGCAGTAAACAACAAGGACAATACTATACTAATGCAAGTAAAAGCCGCCAAGACCTGAGTGAGCCATGGTAGTTTTGTAAGGGGCAAATATACATACCATTCTACGCCCCATTTTGATAGTGTGGTTACTCACTATAAATTATTTCTATAAAAAAATCCCACCTAAAAGGTGAGATTCTTTTAACTAAAATATATGGGACTATTTTTCTAATAATTGTTCTATTTCATTTTCAGTAAGATTGATAGCAAGGCAGATAGTTTTTATATCAATATTGTTAGCCATCATATTTTTTATGATTTCAATAGTTTTATTTTTTCCTCCAATTTCAATACCTTGAGTAAGTCCTTCATTTTTAGCAAAGTTCAAAGCAGAACGTTCATTAATAATAGTTTCTTTTCTACGTTGGATATCTCTAAGGAATTTTTCATCAGCAGACATTTGACGAACGACCGTAATAGCTTTTTTCATAATCTCTGGATTAGTTGTAGTTTTTTCAAGCATACTCAATTCCTCCTCGTTTGAAACATTAAGGAAATCTAACCATTCTTGAAGTTGTATATCCGTCTTATATTTTTTTGCTTTGTTGAGTTCCAAGAAGTCAATTCTTAACTTGTTTGTAAGTTTGATGTGCTCTTCACTTTCATATATTGCAAAACTTGAATGACTTTTCTTAAAGTCAAATAGATTAAAATCTATTATGTTGATTGCGATGGTATCTTTTAATTTGTTGTAATCTTCACCTTTGCCTAATTGTTCCGAATAGACTTTAGACCAATAGTATAGAGTTCTCTCTTTGTAGTTGCCATAGTTATCAACTTGAATTTCTATGTTGATATATTCATTTTCAATTTGAAGTAATAAATCTAAACGGCTAAATTTTTTATTTAGAACGTCTGGTACTATTTCATTGTCTATGATTTCAATGTGTTTTATACTGTTTGGTGAAATCTTTAATATGGCACATAGAAGACTAATAAGTAAATCGGAGTTATTGGCATCACCAAAGATTTTTTTAAAAACCAAATCAAGTTTAGGATTTGCAAATCTATCTTGAGTATTCATTTTAATCAGTCCTTTCA
>JAJQGV010000091.1 GCA_021200215.1 Ruminococcus sp.
CTATAGCATGGTACACATGGTATAAAATGGCGACGCATTGAAGGAGGATATATATTGGCAAGATTTATAGTTTTGGGTTTTATATTAATATTTATAGCGTATATATATGCAGATATGCAAAGGATATCTATTAAGCGTTATAGCTTTAAAGCTAAAGATACTCTAAAGTTACTACAATTAAGCGACCTGCATAGAAGAAACTTTGGAAAGTCAAATAATAGACTCATCAAAGTTATTAAGAAAGAAAATCCTAACGTTGTAGTGTTCACAGGCGATTTAATATCACGAAATCAAACGGATTTTTCTAATATAGAGAATCTAATACGTGAAGTATGTAGATTCACAAAAGTGTACTATATACTAGGAAATCATGAACTAGATATGAATAAGTCTACTTGCAAAGTGCTTTGCAACCACTTGCAAAGCTATGGAGCTACTCTGCTAGATAACCAAGGTGTATACATTGCACCAAGCACAAAACTATGGGGTTTAACCGTTCCTTTAAAATGCTATCATGATGGAAATCATGGATATGATAACATATACCACTACTTGACAAGCGACTTGCAAAGTACTTTGCAAGTGCCAAACTCACAAGATTTTAATATACTCTTAGCACACAATCCATTCTTCTTTGATAGTTACTCATCATGGGGTGCAGATTTAACCCTATGTGGACACGTTCATGGCGGAATAGTTAGACTTCCAATAGTAAATGGAGTACTTTCACCTGAAAGGAAACTATTTCCTAAGTATAGTGGTGGTATGTACTCCATAGGAAACAACAACATGATAGTATCCCGTGGATTGGGAAAACTAAGGATATTTAATCCACCAGAGATTTCTATAATAGAAATAAAATCTTTCTAAAAATAATGAAAATAAAAAGTGGATATCTAAAATGATACCCACCGATTGTTAATATTTAACATACATCTTATGATAGTCAAAAAAAGCATCTTTACTATTAACTAAATCTAAATTATTAGTTAATCTCAAACTTTTATATAATGCCATAGATCTAGCTTGACAGTTTATGGACTTTTTGGGATTGAATGCAATATCAGTAAACCAATCATAAATAATAACTTTATCCAAATCCAAATTAGAAACTAATAACGCCTTTATATATAAGTAATCATAAAAAGCAGATATTGGAGTAGTTGAAAACTCTATCCCATTGTACTTAAAGCCAACAATATCTTTTGGTACTTCATCACTAAGTTTTCTTAATTCAGATTTTACCTTATTTGGAGGTAAATCCAAAAGTTTAAGATATTGTATATTACCCTTAAAAACTTTTGAAGCTTGAAAGATGTTTTCTATGAAATAGCCATCTAACTTTAGATTATGTGCAGAAAAACTTTGTCCTAAACTATCTTCCGACTTTGAAGAGATTTCAAAGGGTTTAGCATCTGGATATTTAACCATAATACTCTTATGTAAGTTATGGATATTCTTTCTACTTTGAGAGATTGCAAATCCACTATTCCATTTAAATTCAAACGTTTCACTAACTACTCTAAATTGATTATCGATATGCCAAACAGGTCTTTTAGCCATAAAAATCCTCCTTAAAAAATCGATACGCAAAAAACGTATCGATTATATAGTATTTACATTTCATTTCTATTTTCTAAAGCCTTGTTAATGGTAACATCATCAACGTATTCAATGTAACTACCTACTGGAATACCAAAAGCTAAACGAGTAACTTTAACTCCAAGAGGTTTAAGTAAGTTTGCTATATATATAGCGGTAGCATCACCTTCTACAGTAGAGTTTGTAGCCATTATAACCTCTTTAACCGTACCAGACTGAACTCTTTTAAGCAGTTCCGATACTTTTAAATCTTGAGGCATAACCTTACCCAATGGAGATATTAAACCATGTAATACATGGTATAGACCATTAAAATCACCACTTTTTTCAAATATAGCAATATCTTGAGGTGTTTCAACTACGCATACTATAGAACCATCTCTGTTGTGGTCGCTACATAAAGGGCACGTAACACCGTCAGTAAAGTTCTGACATATATCACAAAGGTGTATGTTACACTTAACGTTGATTAAGGCATTAGAAAACTCTTGAACGTCACTATTACTCATGGTAGTAACATGGTACGCCAGACGTTTAGCAGTTTTCATACCTATTCCAGGTAGCTTAGCAAACTGCTCAGCCAACACTGTAAGAGGTAATGCTGTATAATCAGCCATAGTTAATTAGCTATTAGAATAGACCAGGAAGTGAAACTCCACCAGTAATAGCAGACATTTCTTCTTCAGTAGTCTTTTCAATATTTTCAACAGCCTCATTAATAGCTGCTATAACTAAGTCTTGAAGCATCTCAACATCTTCAGGGTCAACGCATTCAGGCTTTATAGTAAGGCTCTTAATGGTCTTTTTACCAGTTAGAACCACTTCAACATTACCACCACCAACAGATGCTGTAAACTCACGACTTTCAATATCGTCTTGAAGTCTAGTAATTTGGTCTTGCATCTTCTGTGCCTGTTTAATCATAGCGTTCATATTCTGCTGATTTGCACCCATAGCATTTTTTGGAACTCTTGCTTTCATATAAAAAACTCCTTATAATTTATAGATTTGTTTCAATCCACGCTCGATAATTTCACGGAGTACGACATGAATACTTATTATACGTAGATTAACCTCGTTTCAGCGGGGGATACCGATTTCTCTCCGCCCACCGCTGTCGTTAAAATCCTTTTAGCAGTTCATCTCACCACCCATAGAGGCGAAAGAATTTTTACTGATTAAAAAAGTTAGTACTAGTCAATCTGTTTAGTAGGGATATTTAATTCGTTAGCCCTATCAATAAGATTTTTAAAACCAGCACTATCCAGTCCAACATTTTGGACACTATTATTCGTGATAGAACTGTTAGTTTTATTTTTCTTAGCCATAATCTTATAATGGCCACCCAACACTCTATCTATAATAGACCTTAACATATAATAATTATCTTGTTGTTTTAAAAGATTCACAAACAACTCTTTTTCTGCAAGAATTAAAATATATCCTTGATTAACTATTGCCTTAGAGCCATCTAGCACAGCATACATACCAGGATTCACCTTATTTAACTCATTTAATATGGTCTGCCATTCTTGTAGAGGTTTAAAATCCTTAAGATTTAGTTTAGAAAACTCACTCTTTAGTTGTACGTTAGTTTCATGTTTAACCACGTTAGATGTATTTGCTACCATTGGAACGTTAGAGTTATTAACTCTACTTTCAAGGGAATCTATGCGTTCCAATAGGTTTGATATCATAGTGTTCATTTGAGAACTAATAGCCACATTAGAACTATCACCACTATTAGAGTTGCCACTACAAACGTTAGCAAATGAAAGTTCTAACTCTATACGCCTATTAGAACTCTTTAATAGACGGTTATATGAAACTTCCAAACTATCCATGTAATAAATGATAGTTTTTAGGCTCAAAGATTTTGAAAGTTCAGTTAAGCGTTCAAGTTCACTAGGCATACAAGCCAAAGTATTAACTTGAGATGGTGCAACCTTAAGCACCATAACGTTACGTATTTGAGATATAATATCACTACAGAACACAGCTAAATCCTTAGATTGCATATATAGTAAGTCAACCAATTCAAAGAGTTTGGCAATATCTTTCTTAAAAAGGTAATCTAAGGCATCAAAAAGATACTCTCTACCCGCTATACCCATAGCCGAAGATACCACATCTTCAGTAATGTTGTCCGAAAATGCACTCGATTGGTCTAGCAGTGATATAGCATCACGCATACCACCATCTGATAGCTTAGCAATTAAGAATGATGCTTCTTTAGTAAGAGTAAAATCCTCATGTTCAGCAATATATAGTAACCTTTTCGAAATATCTTCGGGAAGTATTCTTTTAAAATCGAACCTTTGGCAACGTGAGAGTATAGTAGCAGGTACTTTATGAATCTCTGTTGTTGCTAAGATAAATTTAACGAACTCTGGAGGTTCTTCCATAATCTTCAATAGAGCATTAAAAGCACTCGTTGAGAGCATATGAACCTCATCAATAATATATATTTTATACTTGCAACGTTCAGGGAGATACACAGCACCGTCACGCAAGTCACGAATATCTTCAACACTGTTGTTAGAAGCCGCATCTATCTCTATAATGTCGCTAACTTTAGAGTTCTCAGTATCCTTGCAGAGTTCACATTCAAGGCAAGGATTTCCATCGATACTGTTTAAACAACATAGAGCTTTAGCAAATATCCTAGCACAAGTAGTCTTACCCGTACCACGAGAACCAGTAAATAGATACGCATGAGCAGTCTTGCCACTTTTAATCTGATTTTTAAGTGTATCGGTCACATGGCTTTGAGATATAACGTCATCAAAAGTTTGCGGACGCCACTTTCTATAAAGAGCCTTATACATAGTTACGCACTCAACTCCATTTAAAAAAATTCCGAAACATAGGTGTGCAGGCTGGCTACGGCACACAACACAGTCCGCTTAATGCTGCTCGGTTCCCCGCCTGACATGGTTCACGGTGTCTTGTTGCATAGGGCCCGCACACCTATATTTCGGAATATAATACTATTATTTATGTTGAAAGATTAAATGTTTCTCACAACGTATATTATTATAACATAAACTTTTTGAAAATGCAATAGTATTTCAAAAAAAATTTTTAAATTTCTGTTAATTTTCTATTTACAAGATTTTTTTTTTATGATATACTCATAATATCGTACATAGCAAAGCAATTGTATTATAGAGAATAAAGAAAGCTAAGGAGATTTTTTATATGAACAGATTAAGATTAACCGTTGCAATTCTAATATGTACCATAACACTATGTAGTTGCAATTCGTTAGATAATGATACTACTCAATTAGACGAATCTACTGACATAAGCAATACTTCTAGTGATACTTCTACTGATACTTCTAGTGAAGATACCGAAACTTCAACCACATCGACAACTAGTCAAGATACCACATCTACTGAGGTTACTACTACTGAAGATACTACTACAAATATAGACGTGGAAGAAACCTCTACCATAGAAGAAACATCTTCTAGTGAGCAACTAACCTATAATGAGTTAGTAATACCCATTACACCTACTAGTGAACATATCACCAAAGAGATGTGCAAAGAGATTTCTGAATACTTCAACTCTATGGTAAATGTAGATATCGATACGTTCAATAGTAAGCAACTCTCTGCATACAACACATTCATGGACAACTATCTTACTGAAAATGAATCTAACTTAACCGAAATGCTAACAACCTACTGCGACAACTTTTTAAAATCTAGTGGCGACGAAGATGCAGAATATACTAACTTTAGTATAAATAACATACAGTTAGATTATCCTAACGATATAGACAGCATATTAAACACTATGGACTACATTAACCAGCTAGATGAAGTTACCTTAGAGTATGAAGACTATACCCTTTCAAATGAACTAAGTGCATACTATCAACTAGACTACACCATAGATTACACTCTACAAGGCGATTCTATTCAAGACTTCAACGGCTTAAAGAACGGAAGTATCTTAGTGCTAGATGTAGACGGTAAAATATCTTTAATTATGCTATATTAAATAAATATTTCTGTAGGGAATGTTCTAAGAGCGTTCCCTATTATAGATATTCACTATAAATGTAAACGTTCCTATTTGTGATTTTAACTAAAAATAGATACTATAAAATATACAATAAGTGCATTGACAAAAAATTAATAAATATATTATAATGGTAATATCTAAAAAATATAACTATAATGGTATGAAAGGTGTCGATTGTTTTCTATGAAAAAAATTGGTAAGTATATAGCTAGTATAATGGCTTTATCTATGGTGTTTTCTTTAACTGCTTGTAGTGGTGGAGATAGTTCATCTACCAACAATGGTGATGTTACTACTGCTGAGAGAACTAAGGAGGAAGACGAAGTTACTGTGGCTGACTTGAGCGACAAGTATGCTAATGATGTTGATATCTCGGGACAAGAAATAGTTTGGCTCGCCTATTACGATATAAACCCTAGTAACAATGATGATAGAAGTGTCGCTTTAACCCTATTTGAGGATACTTATGGAGGTAAGATTAAATGGGTTCAAACTACTTCTGCTACTAAGTTTGATGACCTTGCTAATATGATTATCTCTGGCGACCAAGTAGATATGTTCCCCTATGAATGGGATTGCTTACCTAACGGTGTATATAAAAATCAATATGAAGCTTTAGACGATTATATCAACCTTGATGATGAACTTTGGTCAGGCGTTAAAGATATGGCTGAAAGCTTATCATATAATGGACAACACTATGTTATACCTTATGCTATATCTGACCCTGTATGTATCCAGTATAGTAGAACCCTTATGGACGAGGAGGGTCTAGATGACCCATATGAACTATATCAAAAAGGCGAGTGGGATTGGGACGCTTTTATGAGCATGATGGAAGAATTTGTAAATAATGCCGATGACGGTGAAGAACGTTTTGGTATTAATGGTTGGTTTGGTCAAGCCTTAGTACAATCCACTGGTAAGACTATAGTTACTTATGATGGTACTACTTTTACCAATAATATTACAGACCCACAAATTGAAAAAGCTGAACTATTATTACAACAAATTTCTCAAGAGGGACTTTATGACCAATCCTGGAAATCTTACTTTCCTGAAGATGGTTTGACTCTGTTCTATGCTATGGGTGGTACTTGGTCATTAGGTGAATCCAATGGTAAAAATCCCGATGGTGATATCATGATAGTTCCATTCCCTAAAGACCCTGACGCTGATAATTATTATGCTTGTGCTAACTTTGCTGCTAAAATGTTAGTTAAAAATTCTCAAATGGGTGATGCAGTTGCTACATATATCAAGTGTGAAAGAATAGCTCAAGTCGAAGAACAATATAAGGAAACTGCTAAACAGAAGGCTTTAATACAGACTCAAGATTCTAGTGGTAACGTTATTAAGTTTATCACAGAAGAACAGTACGATGCTTTCCAAACCTATGTAAATAACGATATCGTTCCCGTATTCGATTATGGTTTTGGTATGGGTTCAAGAATGTATGGCGATGGTGACTATACTTATGAAACTCGTGGAGTTATGAACAACCTAATGGAAGCTCTGCTTAATGGTGAAGTTAGTACTTGGGCTGAACTACGTGAGGCTTGGTCATCTGTTGTAGATACTGAAATAGAAAACTATAACTAATATAACTAATAAATGGGTGAATAGTCACCCATTTTTGTTATATAAAATATAGTTGACATATTTTATATTTTGGTATATAATTTAATAGCAGTGTCAAATCATTGCACAATATAAATGCCCTGTATTATAGCCATCTTTTGAGGGGAATTTGGTTATCTTATAGGGCTTTAACATTTATACTCAAAAAAATCGGAATGGATAACTAAAGTTCCATTCCAATTTCTATAACATATTGTAACTGCAGTATACAATTCTTAGCCTAATACTACGGTTATACTGTTAGTATCTTTAAGCCTACTAGCACAGATAAAGTTATCTTCTAGCTTTTCACCATTTAGAGTAACCTCTTTAACACCACTTTCAACATGGTTAGGGTTTTGAACGTCAATAGATAAATGTTTACCACGGAAATCTTTTTCAATAGTAAAGCCGTCCCATTCGCTAGGTATAGATGGTGAAATTACTAAACCATCGGCATTTGGACGCATACCACATATACCCTCAACACAGCCTACCATAACCGTAGATGCTGTACCAGTCAACCAATGAACGTGTGAACGACCTTCAAAGTCTGAACGAGTAGACTCTGTAAACTGTCCATGAACGTATGGCTCTATAACTCTAATCTCGGCTTTATCGTTCATACTAGCAGGAGAACTTTCCTTGAAGTATTCAAAAGCTCTATTACCATGACCTAGTAGACTCTCAGCCAAAATCAACCAACCTTGAGATTGTGAGAAGATACCGCCATTTTCTTTAGTATCTGGAGTGAATATGTGCATTAAAGCACCGTCGAAATAGTTATCAATATATGGGGGTTCAAGAAGTTTTGCACCATATGGAGTATTTAAGATATTATATACACTATCCATAGATTTTTCAGCTTGTTCATCAGTTGCGAACTTTGAAATTATTCCCCAACTTTGTGGATTTAACCACATATTAGCCTCAGGGTCTTTTTTAGCACCTACTACTACGCCATCTTCACGTATACCTCTAATCCAACGGTCATCGTCCCAACACTCAGATAGAGCCTTACCTAACTTAGATTGTACATCATTGATGTAGGCAATATATTCAGTATCATTCTTATCTTGAGCATAGCCCTTAATAACGCTCATAGCATAGTATAGTTGAAAAGCTACGAATGTAGACTCTCCCTTTTTGCCTAACCTTAAGCAATCGTTCCAATCAGCGTGTAGACCAGCAGGCATATTATGGTCACCAAGACGTTCCATAGAGAACTTAATAGCTCTCTTTAAGTGATTGTATACAGTATCCTCACCGCCATTAGCGTATACTATAACTTCATCTAAGAAGTTCTTGTTACCGCTTTCGCCTATGTATTTAACTATAGTTGGAAATAGCCAAAGAGCATCATCTGCACGATATGATGGGTGTCCCGTTTCACGAACGTAATCAGCATCATCTGGAGTATTTTCGTGTCCCGCATTATGATTGAACTTAACGAGAGGTAAACCACCACCGTTATCCACTTGTGCCGATAACATAAATCTAATCTTTTCAAGAGCCATCTCTGGGTCTAAGTGAATGATACCTTGAATATCTTGAACGGTATCACGATATCCGTAACCGTTTCTAAGTCCGCAGTATATGAACGATGCTGCTCTTGACCAAATGAAAGTCATAAAGCATTGATAAGCGTTCCACACATTAATCATGTTGTTAAACTCATCACTAGGGGTCTTAACTTGGAAGTGATTTAACTTTTCATGCCAAAAGTTCTTTAGCTGAGCAACTTCCTTGTCTACTTGACCATCAACCTCGTAAGTTGACATAATCTCTTCAGCTTCGGCATTATTCTTTTGACCTAATAGGTAGATAAACTCTTTAGTTTCGTTAGGTTGTAGAACAACATCGGATTGTAACGCTCCACAAGAGTTAGAGTTGTAGTTAAGTACGTTGTCGCACTTACCACTTTCTACTGCTATTGGATTTGAATACGTTCTATATGAGCCTATAAAGTTATCAAGATTACCATTATAAGCAGAAACATCAGCACCTACTAGACCGAAAAATCTTTCCTTGTGATTAGAACCAGTAGCATCTTTACCACTATTTTCGTTGATGTGTTGAACTATCTTATTACCCTCAAAAGATGTTCTAGTTATGAATAGTGTATACTGTAGGTTTACTTGGTCTTGTTCGTAGTTGTTATCGTTAGTAAACTCCACAAAACCGTATACAGATAGATTTCTAGGCTTATCGGAGTTGTTAGTAACCTTACAACGCCAAACCTCATAAGTCTTACCATCTGGAACATAGTAGGTAGTTTCAGACTTAACACCTTCATATTCAGAAATCATGATAGTGTATGCAGTACCATGACGACATTCGCTCTTATACTTATCAAGGGGTTTACCTACTGGTTGCCATGATGCAGACCAATAGTCATTTAAATCGTTATCCCTAATATAGATATATCTACCAGGTAGGGACATATTGGAGTTAAATCTGTAACGTAGAATCCTACCGTTAGCACCAGATTTCACAAAGCTATAACCACTAGCGTTGTTAGATACTATTGCACCATACTCTGGTGAACCTAAGTAGTTTACCCAAGGTGCAGGAGTATCGGGACGAGTAATAACATACTCTTTGTTTTCAAGATTAAAATAACCGTATTGCATGAAAAAAATCTCCTATTAAAGAATTTTGTAAACGTATACATTCCAAATAAATGGAACATTCCTAATACTTATATCATGATAACATATAGAACGAGTACTTGTCAACAGATTTTTTTAATTATTATTCTACTGGCTAAAAACATTTCCAAGGTTTTCAACAAGTTTTCAACAGTCAAAAATCGTCTTGCCAACGTGATATATTACGTATTTATGTGGTTTAATTGCTTAGAAAAATTTCCTAGAAAACTTTTTAACACTGAAATGTTGAAAACTTTGTGGAAAAACTTTATTAAAGTAATAGAATATTTTTACACCCTATGAGCATACTATAGTTATAAGAAGATATCCTTTAAGGATAATGACGTGAAATATAGTAATGATTAAAAAGTTTATGGAGGGATTTTATAATGATTAAAGGTGTAAATAAAAAGATTATTGAGATAAACAATCCTAATAGTTCGTACTTTGATAAGGTTATACTATACCTAAAGCCTAACAATAACATTCAATCTAGTAATGAGCTTTCTTTTGAAATAGATAGATATTTAAAATCATTAATGAAAGAAAGCATATCTAAGAAAGATAAAAAAAACTCTAGTTTAGGAATAGTATTAGGTATGGCAATAATATTAATATTGGTAGTAACTCTGCTACTAATATAG
>JAJQGV010000074.1 GCA_021200215.1 Ruminococcus sp.
CATCAAGGACTGTATTTTAAAACATAAGGAAGTATCTATATTTATATTGCTTGGATTAGTAATACTATTGGCTATAGTATTAATCATAACTAAGACTACATCAAAAGATGATACATCTGATGTAATAGTTCAAGCCCCTATAACCGTTGAGGGTACTATATGCATAGATGCTGGTCATGGTGGTTCAGATACTGGTGCTATATCCCCTGATGGTTTAATCTATGAAAAAGATGACAACCTTAAACTTGCTTTAAAGGTTAAAGAATATCTTGAAGAGATGAATCTAATAGTAGTTATGACTAGAACAGATGACTCTACTGTAGACCTAAACGAACGTTGCAGAATAGCTAACACTGAAGATGCTGACTTGTTTGTATCGTTACATAGAAACAGTGCTGAAAGTACATCGGCTAGTGGAGTGGAAATTTGGGTACACAACAGCCAACCTTCCGCAGATGTTGCTTTAGCTAACAACATACTCAATGCACTTGAAAGCGTAGGCATTCAAGAAAATAGAGGTGTAGAGTTTGGCTATCGTGGAGATAGTAGCGAAAACTATCGAGTAAATAAACTTACTACTATGCCTAGCTGTTTAGTAGAAACTGGATTTATATCCAATGAAAAGGACAGAGAACTATACTCTATCCATTTAGATGACTACGCTAAAGCCATTGCAGATGCGATATATCAAACCTTAGAAGGCATTGCAGACGGTTCTATAGATACATCAATAGGTAAAGCAGGACAAAATAGATAAGATAGTTAAAAAAAAGGACGGATAAACCGTCCTGAAACACCCCTAGCGAGAATCGAACTCACAACTGCCCCTTAGGAGGGGGCTGTTATATCCATTTAACTATAGAGGCACATTACATATATTATAGCACAAAGAATATGAAATGTCAATACGTTGCGAAAAAATTTCATCAATGGCGATTGAAAAGCCTAAAGGCAATCTACGTGGAGGTTTCTTATGCAAAATTTTAGTTTTGAGAAAATACATTGCAACATATTTGTATGTACTAGTAGAAATCATAGGTTTGGCACTGATGCAGTACTACTTACCGAATTTTCAAAGTATAAGCCTAATGACTTAGTATGCGACCTTGGTACAGGGTGTGGAATCATACCGTTGGCAATGTGCAGAGAAAATCCACCAAAAAAAATATACGCAGTAGATATTCAAGAAAATGCCATACAGCAACTTAGATTAGGGATTGAAAAGAGTCAAATAAAAAACATAGTTCCCATATGTGCAGACTTAAAGTTACTATGGAATTGCTCAGATATTGGAAAGTTTTCTCTAGTAACGTGTAATCCCCCATATTTCACAGAAGATTCAGGTTTCAAAAGTGAGATAACATCACAACTGATAGCACGTCATGAGGTACTATGTAACATCTATGATGTTTGTAAATCGGCTAACAGATTATTAAAGTTCGGTGGAAAGCTATGTATGTGTAATCGTCCCGAACGTCTTGCGGACGTTATCACGGCTATGAGGTCTAATGATATTGAACCAAAGGTTTTACAGTTCGTATGCAAAGATTCAAACTCTGCTCCATGGCTGTTCTTGGTAGAAGGCAGAAAGGGTTCTAAACCCTCTTTAAAGGTTCTACCCAATAGATACATATGCTAAGATGACACTATCAATAAAATATCAAATTAGGAGGACTTTATTTTTTATGAGCGGAACTTTATTCGTAGTAGGCACACCTATAGGTAACTTAGATGATATGACATATCGTGCCATTAAGACTCTTCAAGAGGTGGACTTTATAACCGCCGAAGATACTAGAGTAACTTTAAAACTTCTTAACAGATTTAATATAAAGAACAAGCTAATAAGCTATCATGACCATAGCACAAAACAAGTGACCGAAAATATTTTAGACCACATTGCAAACGGTCAAGATTGTGCTATAGTAACCGATGCTGGTATGCCTTGTATATCTGACCCTGGTGAGATTTTAGTAAGAATGTGCTATGAAAGAGGTATACCTGTAAAAGTAATCCCTGGCCCTAGTGCAGTAGTATCTGCGTTGGCAATATCGGGATTAAATACATCTCGCTTTACATTTGAAGGTTTTCTGTCGGTAACAAAGAAACAAAGGTTTGAACATCTTGAAATGTTAGTAGACGAACCTAGAACTATGATATTCTATGAAGCTCCTCACAAGTTAAAGTCTACACTTTCGGATATGTACAAGTACTTTGGCGATAGAAAGATATCACTCTGTAGAGAACTTACCAAGATACATGAAGAAGTCCTACAGATGACCTTGCATCAAGCCATTGAATATTACGAACTTTACAATCCAAAGGGTGAGTTCGTACTAGTAGTTGAGGGTAAAAAGGCTGATGTTTGTAAAACTTTATCTTTAAATGATGCCATTAAAAAGGTTCAAGATTTAGTCAATAATGGTGCTAGAACCACTGACGCTTGCAAGGAGATAGCTAAAATATCTAACTTTTCAAAGAGTGAACTATATACTGCTGTAAACAATCTTATATAAGGTAGATGCTAGTTAGAATATTAAGTAAAACTTAAAAATATCTTTGATTATTTAACTTGACTTATAAAAAACGTAGGTATATAATATAGGTATATAGCATAGAAAGTGAGGTCTTTAATATGCAAGATAAGAAAAAAGATGTAAAAACTAACACAGAAAATCAAGGCTCTACACGTTACGACAGCCAATACGATGAACCTCAAAGTTGGGCTGAAGAGGCTAAAGAAGACCTTGAATCTTGGATTGAAGAACAAGGTATATATATTAGGCAGTAATAAATATTGGGTAGAGGTTAATCTCTACCCAATATATTAATATAATATCCTATATTCTATATAACAGCCTCATTGTCTGTTATAGTCTGTTCTTTTTCTCTTGCTTCTATATCCTTATGGAATAGTACCTTGAATACCGTTCTAACTAAAGGTTGAATGAAAAATAGTTGCGTAAAGAACGCAAATGGGAAGTTATAACATACTAACTTTAACCAGTTAGCTAATAACGTGATTATATTAAAACCTTGATAGTATGGATAGTACAAGATAGATGCTATAAAACTCATGGCTGGACACATAATTCCAACAGTAGCACATATTATTGCAGATTCAAATATTACTGGGTGGGTTTCTCTAGGATTAAATACTTTACAAGCTAATTTAAATGAACATGGACTTCCTATAGATATCTCTAAACAATATGCTAAGATAAACTCTAATAGTACTACAGACCATATTGGTACATATCTACCAAGCATATAAACTCCCCCTTGATTGTTTATAGCTCCGATAACACTAGTTGCTTGATTAACACTCATTAAAGTATTACCATTTACTACATATAAACTATAGAACACATATGCGTGTACTGTAATGATTACTGTTAATAGAGCAAAAATCATTCTTTGAAATTGGTTTCTTGGCATACAATAAAACACTCCTTAAAAGTTATAGTATCAAAAATAAAATAGCGTGAAACCATATTGATTTCACGCTGAACCGTTATACGCACGAACTATTTTTGACTTAATTAGTATATCATACTTCTAAAAAAATGTCAAAGGAGTATTCTCAAAATTTTTTTTAAGACTTTTAAAAATATTTTGTGCAAAATGCCAATTAAGAATTACCCTCTGTTTGCAAGGTCTATATACTCTCTTCTTTCCGATACCGATTTATACGCTGGACGGATAATCTTACTTGCATTAAGGAGTTCTTCAATCCTGTGGGCAGACCAACCTACAATCCTAGACATTGCAAACAGTGGAGTAAATAGCTCATTAGGTATGCCAAGCATCTTATATACGAAACCGCTGTAGAAGTCTACGTTTGCACTTACACCCTTGTATATCTTTCTTTGTTCTGCAATAACCTCAGGTGCAAGACGTTCAACCATAGAGTATAAACCAAACTGCTTTTGATACCCTTTTTCAACGGCAAGTTTATTGACGAACTTTTTAAAAATCTCTGCACGAGGGTCAGATATGGAATATACAGCGTGTCCTATGCCATATATTAATCCTGCATTATCGAAAGCTTTTCTATTTAGCAAATTTTTTAGATAGTTTTTAACTTCGTCCTCATCTTCCCAGTCTTTAACATTAAACATCATATCTTCAAACATTTGTACTACTTTTATGTTAGCTCCACCATGCTTAGGGCCTTTTAGCGAACCTAATGATGCTGCTATTGTAGAGTACGTATCTGTACCCGAAGATGTAACTACATGAGTAGTAAATGTAGAGTTATTACCTCCTCCATGTTCTGCATGGAGTACTAAAGCCATATCTAATATTCTAGCCTCTAGTTCAGAGTACTTACTATTCGGACGTAACATATACAAGATATTCTCAGCTGTAGAAAGCTTTGGGTTAGGGTTGTGTATTACTAAACTTTCGCCATTTTTATAGTGGCTAAAGGTCTGATATCCATACACTGATATTACTGGGAATAGTGATATTAGTTCCAAGCACTGTCTAAGCACGTTTGGTATAGATATATCATTAGGATTGTCATCATAAGAGTACAGAGTAAGTACACTTCTAGCAAGCATATTCATCATGTCGTTATTGGGAGATTTCATAAGAACATCTCTAGTAAAGTTTACGGGTAATGTTCTAAAGTTACATATCATAGAGGTAAACTCAGCTAGTTGTGTCTTATTAGGTAGATATCCAAACAGTAGTAGATATACGGTTTCTTCAAAACCAAAACGATTATCCTTTATAAAGCCATTTACTAAGTTCTTTACGTTGATACCCCTATAGAATAGTTGTCCTTCGCAAGGAACTATCTCTCCGTCCACTTCTTTAGTAGAGCATACCTCACTTATATCGGTCAAACCAGCAAGAACGCCCTTACCATTTATATCTCTAAGACCTCTTTTTACATCGTAGCGGGTGTAAAGTTCTGGTTCAATGTGATAATTGCTTATGCACTTACTAGCAAGTTCTTCAATTTCAGGAGTATTTGAAGAATAAGAGTACTTTGCCATCTAAAATCAATCCTTTCTTTTTTAAGTAGTATATACTTTTAATTATATCATATTTTCGTGCATTAATTATTAATAAAATATTAACAGAACAATTTTTAGTAACTATGCACAAGAAAATATCAACAATTTTTACACATAGATTTATCCAACTTAAGATTTATAAAGCCTAAATATAGCATCAAAAGGACTTGACATTTCAAAGTTCTAGTGATATAATATAATAAATCTATGACGAGGAAGACCGCACTTCAAGAGTTTCTATCAACAGAGAGTAAGAGCCATCGGCTGAAAGCCTTACGCAGAAACGTCTAAATGCAATGGTATACCACCTCCGAGAGCGTCCAATACACGCCGTATGACTAACGTTACATAGTCCCTAAAGGCAGATGCTATAACGCTATCTGTAAATCTTGGGTGGAACAGCGAATATTTTTTTGATATATCGCCCCTTGAACTTCTATCGGTTTAAGGGGATTTTTGTATTTTAAAGGGGGGTTATATCTTTGAATATACAGTACAGAAAATTAACCATCAACGATTTAGATACTATAATAGATATGAGAATTAATCAATTACAAGAAGAGGGTGCTAAATCTACTTTTGATTTACGCCCACAACTCTTACAGTACTATACTAAACATCTGCAAGATAATACATTTATATCATATGTAGCAACTTATAATGGAAAGATTATTGCTACTAGTGGAATATCATTTGTAGAAAAACCGCCATATTATAATAATCCAACTGGTAAGATTGGATTGCTATCTAGTATGTACACCTTAAAAGAGTATCGCAGAATGGGTATAGCTAAAAAACTTTTAGGTATGATAGTAAATATTGCTAAAGAATATGGTTGCGGAACTATCCATATAACTGCCTCCGATATGGGTGTACTACTATACACTAATTTCGGATTTAAGAAAAACGGAAACTTTATGCAATATAACTTTTATTAATCAAGTGAGGTGAAAAATATGTCAGTACTAGAAACTAACCTAATAGATGGTTTAGCTCAAGTCGAAAAGACTGGAGATATCATTCTACTAATAGTAGACCATCTGCCATGGGAAGAACCTAACCATTTGCAGTTACTTGAAACCAAGATTAATACTGCTCTGAACTTTGTAAAGTCTGGTGAGGTTTTCAAAAAATATCCACATGAAAGAGAGCGTGTCGCAAACCACGAAGTTAAAGTGATATTTCAAATAGCCTTAAAATATCCACCTAACCAAGAAGCTGATGCTTTCTTAAAAAGATGTTATAACATTCTAAAATCTGTAGATATTCAACTTGAATGTAGAATTAAAAACTAATACGAAAGGAAAATCTGAAATGATTAAGCTAACTTTAAAAGATGGCTCTATCCGTGAGGTTGAAAACGGTATTCAAGCCTGTGAAGTAATAAAAAATATAGGTATGGGATTGTATAAATCATCATGTTGTGTAAAAATCAATGGAGAGGTTAAAGACCTTAGAACCCCCCTAACTAACGACTGCAACTTTGAAGTTATGACTTTCGATAGCATAGACGGTAAAAAGACTTTTTGGCATACTGCATCGCATATATTAGCACAAGCTGTTAAAAGATTATATCCTGATGTTAAACTTGCAATAGGCCCAGCTATAGATAATGGCTTCTATTACGATTTCGACGTTGAAAAACCATTCACTGCCGAAGACTTAACTAAGATTGAGGGTGAGATGAAGAAAATCGTTAAAGAAGGTTTACCTCTTGAACAGTTCGAGATGTCCCCACAAGATGCCATCAAGTATTTAGAGGACGCTAAAGAGCCTTATAAGGTTGAACTCTGTAAAGAACACGCTGATAAGAATGAACCTATATCATTCTATAAGCAAGGTGATTTCGTTGACCTTTGTGCAGGTCCTCACCTAATGAATACATCGCCAGTTAAGGCATTTAAACTACTATCTAGTACGGGTGCTTACTGGAGAGGTTCTGAAAAGAATAAGATGTTATGTAGAATCTATGCTACAGCTTATCCAAAGGCATCACAATTAGATGAAGAACTCAAACGCCGTGAAGAGGCTAAACTTCGTGACCACAATAAGCTAGGAAGAGAGTTAGAACTCTTTACTACTGTAGATTGTATTGGTCAAGGTCTACCTATAATGTTACCAAAAGGTGCAAGAATAATACAAACACTACAACGTTTCGTTGAAGATGAAGAAGAAAAGCGTGGATATCTATTAACTAAGACTCCACTAATGGCAAAGTCTGACTTATATAAGATATCTGGTCACTGGGGACACTACAAAGATGGTATGTTCGTTCTAGGTGATGAGGATAAGGACAAGGAAGTCTTTGCATTACGTCCAATGACTTGCCCATTCCAATATCAAGTATTCTTGAACAGACAACGCTCTTACAGAGATTTACCTATGCGTTTAGGTGAAACTTCTACTCTATTTAGAAACGAAGATAGTGGCGAAATGCACGGATTAATTCGTGTTAGACAGTTTACTATATCTGAGGGACACATAATATTAAGGCGTGAACAACTAGAAGAAGAATTTAAGCAATGTCTTGAACTTGCTAAGTTCATGATGGAAACTTTAGGACTCTCTGATGATATTAGCTATCGTTTTTCACAATGGGATTCTAACAACAGAGATAAGTACGAGGGTACTGAAGAACAATGGAACGAGGCTCAAGAGATTATGGGTAAGATTCTCGACAGCCTTGGCATAGACTATGAAATAGGCATCGGTGAAGCAGCTTTCTATGGCCCTAAGTTAGATATCCAAATTAAGAACGTCTATGGTAAAGAGGATACCTTAATTACTATCCAAATAGACCCTCTACTTGCTGAACGTTTCGGCATGGAATACGTTGATGTAGATGGTACTAAAAAACGTCCATATATTATCCATAGAACCTCAATGGGCTGTTACGAGAGAACTCTTGCACTATTGATTGAAAAGTATGCTGGAGCTTTTCCTCTATGGTTAGCACCTGAACAACTAAAGATTATGCCTATCGCTGACAGACACGTTGAATATGCTGATAAATTATATAATCAACTTAGAAACCTAAACTTTAGATGTTCTGTAGATGACCGTGCAGAAAACGTTAAGAAAAAAATCCGTGATGCACAACTTGAAAAGATTCCATATATGTTAGTCCTTGGTGATAAGGAAGTCGAAACTAACACAGTATCTTTACGTTACAGAAGTGGTAAGACTGAAACCCTATCCATTGAGGACTTAACGTCTAAACTAGTATACGAACGTGATAATAAGATTAGATAGTATCAAGTCAACCTTTATTAAGTATCCCCTACTGAAAGAATATATCAATGGGGGATATATTTATCAAAAAGAAAGTAAGGAAACTAGTTCATTAATTCACAGATGAGGTTAGAAAACTCAACTGGATTCTCAATAGATAATCCTTCAATCAATAGAGCTTGTGAATATAGTAGGTTAGTATACTTAGTAACCTTATCCTTATCTCCGTTAGCGTACGCTTGAACTATTGAGTTGAACACTGAATGTTCAGGATTAATCTCAAGAACTCTTTCGGCATTTACCTTATTTTGATTTGGCATAGAGTTTAAGACCTTTTCCATCTCAATGGAAATCTGTCCTTTGGAAGTTAAACATACTGGGTGACTCTTTAACCTTGAAGAGAGTTTAACTTCAGTAATCTTGCCATTTAGAGTGTCTTTCATAAAGTTAAAGAGTTCCTTATTCTCTTCAGACTTGTTTTTAATCTCTTCTTTTTCCTCTGGAGTTTCTATATCCAAACTCTCATCGGCAATAGATTTAAACTGTTTATCTTTGTAAGACATCAACATTTTTAGAGTAAACTCATCAATGCGTTCAGTACAACAAAGGATATCCCAACCCTTGTCTTTAATTAAATCTGCTTGAGGAAGTTGTTCAATCTGAGCCACACTTTCACCAGTAGCATATAAAATATACTTCTGTTCTTCACTCATAGCAGTAACATACTCATCGAAAGTAACCATTTTATTTTCTTTTAGCGAATGGAATAGTATTAAATCCTTAAGATTATCTCTAACATCGCTCATAAAACTACTTTGAATACCTGCCTTAAGTTGCATACCAAACTCTTTAAAGAACTGTTCATACTTAGGGCGGTCGTTGTTAAGCATCTTAGTTAGCTCGTTCTTGATAGTTTTTTCTATATTCTTAGCGATTAACTTCAACTGTCTATCATGTTGGAGCATCTCTCTTGAGATGTTTAAAGATAAGTCTTCAGAATCCACAATACCCTTTACGAAACTAAAGTGGTCTGGAAGTAGGTCAGCACACTTATCCATTATTAATACGCCGTTTGAATATAGTTGTAGACCCTTTTCAAAGTCCTTAGTATAGTAATCGTAGGCTGGACGCTTTGGAATGTATAGCAAAGCATTATACGATATAACACCCTCTGTTTTAACGTGCATATATGCTAAAGGCTCATCGAACTCGTTAAACTTGTTCTTATAGAAGTTATTATAGTCTTCTTCCTTTAGTTCAGATTTATTCTTCTTCCAAATTGGAACCATACTATTTATAGTTTCGTTCTCAATGACGGTTTCAGTTTCCTCGGAGTCATCATCTTTTGGTTTAGTAATAGATTTCTCTAACTTAATAGGGAAACGTACATAGTCGGAATACTTCTTAATTAGACTTTCCAACCTGTAAGTTTCAAGGTATTCATCGTAGTTATCATCTTCGGAGTTGTCTTTAATGGTCAACACTATCTCAGTACCAACAGAATCTTTGATAGTAGGTTCTATGGTATAGCCATCTACACCCTCAGATTGCCATTGATAAGCCTCATCTGAACCATAAGCTTTAGTATTAACTGTAACCATCTTAGCGACCATAAATGCAGAGTAGAAACCTACACCGAACTGACCTATAATATCTACGTCTTCGCCGAGGTCATTTTCAGATTTAAATGCTAAAGAACCACTCTTTGCAATAATACCTAGATTGTTCTCTAGTTCTTCTTTAGTCATACCTATACCATTATCAGATATGGTAATAGTTCTGTTATCCTTATCGGCACGAATTTGTATAGCAAAGTCATCTTTATTAAGACCTACCTTATCATCTGTAAGTGATTTAAAGTATAGCTTATCTATAGCATCACTAGAGTTAGATATCAACTCTCTTAAAAAGATTTCCCTATGTGTATATATTGAGTTAATCATCATTTCAAGAAGTCTTTTAGACTCCGCCTTAAATTCTTTCTTTTCCATAATATTAAAACTCCTTTGTGACTTTAATCTTTAGCACTCTAACTGGTTGAGTGCTAATTATTATTATAATCATTTCAAGAATAAAAATCAAGGGATTTTTATTATATTTACAAAATGTTAATATTTTTTGAACAACCTAAAATAGAATGTATATCTTTCACTACATAATTTATCCTAATA
>JAJQGV010000063.1 GCA_021200215.1 Ruminococcus sp.
ATGTTACCCTCAACGCATTGTTTAGCCTGTCTAATAGCATTGTAGAATGCTCTAGCATCGGAACTTCCATGAGCCTTTATCACTGGCTTAGATATTCCTAATAGTACTGCCCCACCTACTTCTTTGTAGTCGACCTTGTTTTTAAAAGTCTTAACCTTGTCCATTAATAGTAAAGCTCCCAATTTAGATTTAAACCCATCAGTAAGCATAGATTTCAATTCATTACTAAAGAATTTAGCCATACCTTCATAAAGTTTTAAAGTTACGTTACCAGTAAAGCCATCGGATACTACTACATCAAAGCTACCACTTGGAATATCTCTAGCCTCACAGTTACCACAAAAGTTAATAGGTGCTTGTTGCAACAACCTATACGATTCTTTTTCCATATCTCTGCCCTTAGTATCTTCTGCACCCACGTTTATTAATCCAACCTTTGGATTTTCTACACCCATGACTTTACTCATGTATGTACTACCCATAATGGCAAACTGAACTATCATTTCAGGGCGACAATCCACATTAGCACCAGCATCTAATAGGATAAAATATCCTTTTTCATTTGGCATTATAGGTGCTAAAGCGGGTCGTTTAATGCCTTTAATTCTCTTTGCTATAAACGTAGAGCCTACTACTAAAGCTCCCGTACTACCCGCACATACAAAAGCGTCCCCCTTGTCATCTGCCAAAGCTTGTAAACCTACCGCCATAGAGCAATCTTTTTTTTCTTTAATGACCTTAGTAGGTTCTTCATGGATATCTATTATTGTATCAGCATGGATAATATCTATACCATCTAAAGGCACGTTATTATCTTTAGCGATTTGTTTAATCTTATTCTCATCACCCGATAGTAGTATGTTTACACCTAAAGTTTTAACGGCATCTGCACTGCCTTGAATTACTGCTAAAGGTGAGTTATCACCACCAAAAGCATCTACTATAATCTTCATAGTTGATAATCTCCAATCTATAAATATTTTTAATAGCCAAAATTTTCTCTAAACACTTACGGTAGGAATTAATAATTAATAACTAATAATTAATAATTAATAATCACTAACTTTTTTTATAGCTTCTTCTAAAGAGTTCAATGCTCTTTTAGAGTACTCAGCGTACTTAAGTTTTTTATCTTTAATTCTAGTGGGAAGTTCTGGGAGTATTCCCATATTACAACCCATAGGTTGAAAGTTTGTTATATACTCATCACTAATATAATTACACATAGCACCACACATAGTATCAAGGGGTAGATTAATTTGAGGTTTACCTAAAAGCTTTCTAGCCATACTATGCCCTGCTATGATACCACTCATGGCAGACTCTATATAACCCTCAACGCCCGTTATTTGACCTGCAAAGTATACGTTTGGATTCTTTCTTAAAGAAAAATCTCTGTTAAGAAGTTTAGGACTATTTATAAATGAGTTTCTATGCATAACACCATATCGGATAAATTCGGTATTCTGTAGACCTGTAATCTTAGAGAATACTCTTTTTTGTTCACCGAACTTTAGGTTAGTTTGAAACCCTACTAGATTATATAGCGTTCCTTCTCTATTTTCTTTTCTAAGTTGAACCACAGCATAAGGGCGTCTATCTGTTCTAGGGTCGATTAAACCTACTGGCTTAAGAGGGCCAAAACGCATAGTATCTTCGCCACGTTTAGCAAGGACTTCTATAGGCATACAACCCTCATAGACTTTAAAAGCAACGGTTTCAAAGTCTTTAAGTTGGACGGTTTCCGCCCCCACTAGAGCATTATAAAACTCTAAATACTCTTCCTTATTCATAGGGCAGTTGATATAGTCGGCATCACCACGACCATAACGTGAAGCTGAAAATATTAAATCTTTATCCAAACTGTCGAAAGTAACTATAGGTGACGCAGCGTCGTAAAAACTAAGATAGTCCCCACAATACTCTTGAATAGCCTTAGCTAAACTATCAGAGGTCAATGGTCCAGTGGCTATTATGGTGTACTCATCGGTTGGAATCTTAGTAATCTCATCTTGGATTACGTTAATCAAGGGGTTAGATTTAATCTTAGCAGTAACTAAATCAGAGAACTTTTCTCTATCTACTGCCAAAGCCCCACCAGCCTCTACAGAAGTTTCTTTTGCACATGGAACTATCAAAGAGCCTAAAAGTTCCATCTCTGCCTTAAGCAATCCCGCAGAGCTTTCTATCCTAGATGCCTTTAGAGAGTTTGAACACACCAACTCGCATAGATTCTTATAGTGATGTGCAGGTGTAAACTTTTTAGGTTTCATATCGTATAGACTAACCTGTATTCCGTACTTTGCCAATTGCCATGATGCTTCACACCCAGCAAGACCCCCACCGATAACATTTACTCTCATAGATTATAAATTCCTTTCATATCCACAACCTTCTTTTAAACAGAGAAGTTTACCATTCTTTCCACCTTTTTTAAATAAGGAACTATTACACTTTGGACACTTATCTTCAACGGGAACGTACCAAGTCATGAATGTACATTCTGGATATCCCTCACAACCATAGAAGTACCTTCCTTTCTTAGACTTTTTAACGACTATTCTTTTACCACACATTGGACACGTTCCCTTAGTAGCCTCAACTATCTTTTTGGTATTAGTACAATCAGGGAAACCAGAACAAGCTAAGAACTTACCGAATCTGCCTATTTTGATAACCATAGGCTTTCCACAGATGTCACAAATCACATCGGTAGTTTCATCTGGAATCTTAACACGTTTACCTTCCATAGCTTTTTCAGCCTTAGTAAGGGTCTTATCGAAGTCCTTATAGAATACATCTAAGGTAGATACCCAATCTTTTTCACCATGTTCTACCTTATCAAGGTCAGTTTCCATCTTAGCAGTAAACTTTACATCTACTATGTTTTTAAAGTGGTCTTTCATTAAGTCTGTTATAACCTCTCCAAGGGCGGTAGGCTTTAACTGTTTGCCATCACGTTCCACATAGAACTTAGATAGTATAGTGGTAATGGTAGGAGCGTACGTACTAGGTCTGCCTATACCATTTTCCTCCAAAGCTTTAATTAATGTAGCCTCAGTATATCTTGATGGTGGTTGTGTAAAGTGTTGATTACCACCTAGAGTCTTAACCTTAAGTACTTGACCTACTTCTAAAGGTGGAAGTACTTTATTAGCCTCTTCAGAGGTATCCTTGCTCTCCTCATATAGAGCAGTAAAGCCGTCAAACTTTACAGAATATCCCGATGCTCTAAAGGTACAACCGTTAGCATCTATATCTGCAGATACGGTATCCAATTGAGCGTTAGCCATCTGACTAGCTATAAAACGCTCCCAAATCAACTTATATATTTTAAATTGGTCAGAAGTTAGACTATCCTTAATCTGAATAGGCGACAACTTTGGCATAGATGGACGTATAGCCTCATGAGCATCTTGAGCGTTAGACTTAGTCTTAAAAACCCTAGGCTTATCTGGGATATACTTTTCACCATAGGCATCTAATATATACTCTTTAGCAGACTGCTTAGCCTCTTCGGATACTCTTAAGCTATCGGTACGCATATACGTTATTAAACCTACTAGACCCATACCTTCAATCTCTATGCCCTCGTAAAGTTCTTGAGCTGTTTTCATAGTTCTTCTAGCTTGAAAGCCCATTCTACGTGATGCTTCTTGTTGTAGAGTAGAAGTTATAAATGGTGGTGATGGATTCTTTTTAGTAACTCTCTTTTTAACGTTAGTGACCTTAAATTCTGCACCATCTAAACGGGATAGTATCTCATTAGCCTCTTGTTCGTTATTGATATCCTGTTTTTTGCCATCTATAGATATTAACTTGGCAGGAAAGACTTTTCTACTTGGTGGAGCAGTAAATGTACCATCTATAGACCAATACTCAGTAGGTTTAAAGGCACGAATCTCATTCTCTCTATCTACCACTATTCTAACCGCAACCGATTGAACCCTACCAGCAGACAATCCACACTTAACCTTTTTCCAAAGGAACGGACTCAACTTATAACCTACAATCCTATCTAAGATTCTTCTAGTCTGTTGAGCATTTACAAGGTCAAGGTCTATGCTACGTGGATTATTCATACCTAATTGAACACCACTCTTAGTAATCTCATTAAAGGTAACTCTGTTCTTATCGTTTAAATCCAAACTTAACATATTAGCAATATGCCACGATATAGCTTCACCCTCTCTATCGGGGTCAGTAGCTAGGTATATGTTGTCAGACTTCTTAGCCTCTTTTTTTAACTGTTTAATAACCTCTTCCTTACCTTTCATTTCTACATATACAGGTTTAAAGTTATTGTCTACATCTACGCTAAACTTTGACTTAGGTAAGTCTATAATATGTCCCATAGATGCAACTACCTTATAGTCTTTACCTAGATATTTCTCTATGGTCTTTGCTTTCGCAGGGGATTCTACTATAACCAACGTTGCCATTATACATCTTTGCTACTCAAAACATCTATTCTATCGAGTAGCCTCTCCTTTCATAGTTATTTTTAGTATTACGAATATTGAAACGCCCAAATATTTCCAAAGAGCATTAATATATTCCTACACATTATAACACATAATCTTTAGTTTGACAAACTTAATCTACACTAAAGTATAAGAGTTTCCAAAATTACATTTAACTATACCCTCAATTTCTAAGTCTGTTATAAGTTCAAACAGCTCAGAAATATCTATGTTAGTATCGTTTGCGATATCATCTAGGTAGGTTAAACCTTTCTTTAATGATTGTACTACCAATGAAACATTATCATTCGTATGTGTAGAAAGTTCTTCAGGTCTAATCTGCTCTAACTTTGGTGATTCTTCTATAGCCTTAGAACTTTCTGTAATAACATCTTTTTTCTTATCTTTTTTCTTAGTCGATTTCTTAGAAGTAGTTTTCTTATCGTTGTTGATAGTTTCATTTTTAAATATAGGGGATTCTGACACTCTTTCAGCGTTATTTATATCTATAATGTTAGTCTGCCTAACCTTAAGCGGATAAGAGCCAAAGAACTCATATAGTATATCGTTGATATTACATACACATATAGCACCATCTCTTATGTACTTAGCCATTCCTAAATATCTATCATTAAAGATATCTGTAGGGGGAACGCAGAATATAGTCTTACCCATCTTATATGAATAGTTTGCAGTGATTAAAGCACCACTACCTAAAGATGCCTCTGTAATGAGTGTACCGTTTCCCAACCCTGCTAAGATTCTATTGCGTTTAGGAAAGTTACCTCTGTAAGGCTTATCATCTGGGAGTTGCTCAGTCAATATCAAGCCACCGAACTTTAAGATATCTTTTTTTAATAGTACGTTTTCCTTTGGATATTCATGGTCTATGCCACACGCTACCACCGATATTGTAGGTAATCCCAACTCAACGGAACATCTATGAGATATGCTATCGACACCCAATGCAAGACCACTTATCAATAAGAAACCATTTTTTAAAAGGTCATTGCATAGAGCTTTAGTCACCCTAACGGTATAGTCCGATGGATTTCTAGTACCCACCACAGTTAAAAGCTTATCGTACTTTAATAGATTTAAATTTCCTCTATAGAACAGTACACACGGTGGATTATGAATATCTCTTAAAGAGTCAGGGTATTCATCATCGGAATAGCAAACAACCCTAATGCCATTTTTTAAGCTATCGACTAACAGTTGCTTTGCCGATTTTACATCGACGATTTTTTTCTTTACAGTATCATGAGATTGTACATATCTGCAAGTTTCCTCAACGGTGTTGTGTCTATTAACGTATTCCCATATTATTGGATTCCCTACACCTAAAGACATAACAAGCCATATCCAACATACTTGACGACTATACTTAGCGTTAATATTCATTGCTCATCTTCCACATAATAATTCCCGATGCCATTGCCACATTCAATGAATCTATACTACCATTCATTTCAATAGTAATAGATTTATCGCAGTATGTAGTTACTTCTTTAGGAAGGCCATTGCCCTCGTTACCTACTATTATAGCAGTACCTCCCATAAAAGATTCTTCTTTAACGTAGTTAGAACTATCTATGACTGCCGAATAGGTAGTTATACCGTTAAGCTTAAAACTATCTAATAGTTTAAATATATCGTCATAAACGTAATGGTTTACCCTAAAGATAGAACCCATAGTAGAACGTATAACCTTAGGACTATATAAGTCACACGATTGTGACATAATGACACCATCTAAACCAAATGCATCGGCAGTTCTAATAATCATGCCAACGTTTCCGGGGTCTTGTACTTGATGCAATACTATATACTTTCCATTGGATTTAAAGACAATACCATCATCTTTAGGAATCTCACAGATTGCAAACACTCCTTGAGTATTCTCCGTAGAAGATATCTTACAAGCGAGTTCATTTGAGATAATAAACGGTTTTGTTATGTTCAAATCAACTAACTTTTGGCAATACCTTTCATAGGCATCTTCCGATATCAACACTTGAGTTATTGGAGCATTTTGCACAATAGCATCTAATACTATTCTGTACCCTTCAAGCACAAAGAGGTTGTACTTTTTTCTATCCTTGCGATAGTTTGCGAGTTTAGTATATAACTTTATAGTAGCATTATCCTTAGACCTTATAACTTCCACTAGAACACTTCCTTTCGTATAGACAGAACAATGGTTAAACGAAAACACGCTCCGACCATTAGAAAAGAGCGTGTTTTTATCCAAACGATTCATGTGTGAACTACCCATTGTTTAAAGCCAATGGGTTTCCTGCTTCATTGACCTCGTAACCTACTATCTCCACAGGAATAAATTTGGACAGTATCTGCCCAATTTATTTATTTGTATTATTTAAAGAGCAGCCTTAGCCTTTTCAACGATAGCAGTAAAACCTGCAGGGTCATTAATAGCAATTTCAGATAACATCTTTCTATTTAAAGTGATGCCAGCCTTTTTAACGCCATTCATGAAAGTAGAATAGTTCATACCGTTTAGCTTAGTAGCAGCAGAGATTCTAGCAATCCAAAGTTGTCTAAAGTTTCTCTTCTTCTGTTTTCTACCAATATAGGCATAGTTACCAGACTTCATAACGGCTTGTTTAGCCATTTTAAAGTGTTTACTCTTAGCACCCCAATAACCCTTAGCAAGTTTTAGAGTTTTATTTCTTCTTTTGCGAGTCATCATCGCACCTTTTACACGTGCCATATATAATTCAAGCCTCCGTTATTTTATAGTTTATTTATATATTTTTTTCAATCCACGCTCGGTATATTATCGGAGTGCAATGTACATACATTGGTACACGTGAATTGATTTCGTGTCAGTGGGGAATACCGATTTTTCTCCGTCCACCACTGCCGTTAAGTTTCCTTATGTTGAGCGTATACGCTCGTTAATATGCAAAAGGTCACTTAATTTACTTGTAAGGAACTAACTCTCTAATAACTGGAGCATTAGCAGAACTTGCAACGCCCATGTTACGAGCTATTCTCTTACGCTTATGAGCCTTTTGAGTTAATCTATGTCTTTTATTAGTATGTTGATATTTAACCTTACCATTCTTAGTAACTTTAAAGCGTTTTTTAGCACCTGAATGAGTTTTAACCTTAACCTTTGCCATATTTAAAAATATCCTCCTTCTATTTTGATGCCTTAGGAGAAACGAACATTACTAAAGAACGTCCTTCCATCTTGGCAGGCTTTTCAACTGAGCCAAATTCCGAACAAGCCTCTTTAAAGCGTTCCAAAAGTTCCATACCCAACTCTGGGTGAGCGATAGCACGCTTACGAAACCTTACTGATACCTTTAGTTTATCACCCGACTTTAAAAACTTTGAAGCTTGATTAACCTTAGTGTTAAAGTCGTTAGTATCTATAGTAGAGAACATTCTAATCTCTTTTACTTCGACCACTTTTTGATTCTTCTTAGCTTCCTTTTCACGTTTAGTCTGTTCAAAACAATACTTGCCGTAGTCTAAAATACGGCATACTGGCGGAGTCGCTTGTGGAGCAATCTTAACCAAATCAAGATTACTATCATATGCAATCTTCATTGCCTCTCTAGCGGACATAACACCTAGTTTAGTTCCGTCAACGCCGATAACGAGAATTTCTTTATCTCTAATCTCTTCGTTGATTTGAAGTTCCTTATTAGCTATAGTTCAGCACCTCCATAAAAAGCCTAAAAACATATTTAATAAACTACCCATTGTCTAAAGCAAGTGGGACTTTTAAAAATTTTGAGTGCAGTAACACACAGTTCTGCACTCAAAAATACTAACGTACAACGTACGAAAAATACTCTAATAAAGTGACCGCTTTGGATACTTCAACCTTGCGGTGAGAACTGGGTTCTGCTTAATACCTAAGTTAGTATAATCCAAATTTTGATATTTGTCAATACATTTTCAAAAAAGTTCACAGTTTGTTAATATTTAATCAGAAACTATAACTCTTTTTAGAATAAACACATCTGCAGAGTTTATGATTCCATCATTGTTTAGGTCACTATTAGTTTTACATATCGCATCGATATCCATTAAACCAAGGGTATACCTCTTTAATGCGAGTAGGTCTGCACTGTTTACAAGACCATCATCATTTACATCACCTAATAGAGTATTTTCCACACTAACTTCATTATAGACTAACCTATCCCAATATGGATACTTTTCTTGATACTCTGCTAAGGTAGTCCTATTAACTCCGTTGTTGTTCGCTGGGTCGCATATAAAGAAATCTTCTGCAGAGAAGTTCACACCATCACCTGAATAGCCCTTTACTACCACCCAATGGTTAGTAGAAGAACGTCCGTTGTAGGTAGAGTATCCACCGAATATTACTGGGCCATTCTGTAGCTTTTCATATAAGGTTTTAAATAAAGCTTGTGTATTCTTTTGATTAGACGCTATCTCACCATTTCCACCATACAAAGAAGTACTTCCATAGACTGTCCAACCATAGTTACTAGCACTCTTAGGCACAGACATAGCAGCACTATACGATGCTGAATAGACTACACCTATACCAGTATCACTAGAGTATGTATTCATCATTTGGTTTGGATATATCTCATAGCCAACCTCATAAGAACGCATCATAGCGAAACAACATATTAAGCAACCTACCCAACCCATAGTTTCAGAACTGTTGTTAATCTTTAAAGATGACCATTCTAAGGCCAATGGGCCACTCTGCTTAAATAGAGGGACGTCATAGTCGATATTCACAGTATCTTCACTAGATTCTCTGCTACCATTGAAAGTAAACATAGCATTGGTTACAAAAGCCTCTTGAGTAAACGTTCCCTTACCATCACAGAAGAATGCATACTCATCATCTGTAGATACATATGTACCAGTATAATCCGTCTGTAATACTGCCACATAGTTGCCCTCATCTAAACCTTCAACGTATCCAACGCCGTCATCGTTGCATACAAAAGAGCAGACAAAAGTATCTTCAAAGTCATCATATATGTAATTCTTATTGATATCTACATATACAGAATACTCTGCACCACTGGGAGCGTTTACGATTTTAAAAGTTCCGTTAGCATCAATATCTTGAGCGAATACGTTAGCACTCATAGTAGAGGTTACTAATAGTACGCTAAGTAAAGATGCTATCCTTGTTCTTATACCCATAACACATCAAAATCCCTTCCAATTAGATATACTATTATTATACCACGAAATCGTTTAATTAGATAGTATGCAATATGTATAAAAATACGAACGTTTTTAACACACATAAGTATATTTTGTATTTTTTTTAGTGGTCAAATTAAATCATGCTCATATTAATATCTCTAATGAAAAATTTTTCTTGACTGTTATACCCATTTGAGGTATAATTTAGATTGACCTAACATTTAAAGGAGGATTTTTATGGGTAAAGATAATTCTAAGGCTAATGAATATGCCGAAAAAAAGTATAATGAACGTCCACAGTTTCCAAAAAGAGCAGTAATCACTGGTGGTATGCCCTATGGAAATAAGCAACTCCATTTTGGACACATAGGTGGTGTTTTTGTATTCGCTGATGTATTCGCTAGATTCTTACGTGATAGAATAGGTAAAGATAATGTAATATTTGTATCTGGTACAGATTGCTACGGCTCACCTATTGCAGAAAGCTATAGAAAGCTCTGTGAGAATGAAGGATTCACTGGTAGTATTCAAGACTTTGTAAGGTCTAACCATGAAGCTCAAAAACACACTCTTGATGACTATAACATCAGTTTAAACCTATTTGGAGCATCGGGGCTAGATAGAACTTCTGAAGTACATCATGAAGTAACAGATAAACTAATTAGACAACTCTATAATGACGGACACCTTAAAAAGATTACTACTAAACAGTTCTTCCATGAAAAGGCTGGAGTATTCTTAAACGGTAGAGACGTTATAGGTAAATGTCCAATAGA
>JAJQGV010000149.1 GCA_021200215.1 Ruminococcus sp.
CATTAAAATAGTTCAATGTCAATGAATAAAACTGATGATATTCCTTAAAAGGTGTAGATATTTGTGTAATTTTTTTGTGAAATTTGCCTAATTATAAAGTAATTATCTACCATAATGGTATATTATTTCCAAAATTTTGCTATTATCATTGCAATAACGTCTGGATTATAATAATAAAGATACTTTTTTGTTGACAAAATCCGCTGATACTGATAGAATATACATAGTAACCTTTTAATAACATCAATGCTATTAATTGGTACTAAGCTGATTTTTTTAAGGGAGTATGATAATGTTTAAACAGCTTAAAGAAGATATTGCATTAATTAAAGAACGTGACCCAGCTGCTAGAAATACCTTTGAAATTCTAGTAACCTATTCTGGATTACACGCAGTTTGGTACTATAGATTATCACATTTTTTCTATAAACATAGTATGTTTACTATTGCCCGTATGATATCTCAGTGGGCTAGATTTTGGACTGGAATAGAAATCCACCCTGGAGCTACCATAGGTAAGGGTCTATTTATAGACCACGGCATGGGAGTAGTAATTGGTGAAACTGCTGAAATTGGTGATAACTGCTTACTATATCAAGGAGTAACTTTAGGTGGTACTGGTAAAGATAAGGGTAAGCGTCACCCAACATTAGGTAATAATGTTATGGTCGGTGCGGGTGCTAAAGTTTTAGGCCCTTTTAAAGTGGGCGACAACGTTAAAATTGCCGCAAATGCTGTAGTGCTAGAAGAAATACCTTCTAACAGTACTGCCGTAGGCGTTCCTGCTAGGATAGTAAAACTAAACGGTGTTAAGATAAATCCAAAAGATAACATTTGCGACCAAATTCACATTCCAGACCCAGTATCTCAAGAGATGTGTCAACTTCACAAGCAGATTAAAAAGTTAAAAGAAGAGTTGAACGTTTGTGAAAGTATAATATCTAAACACAATATAGATTGCGATAAGGATACTACAGATTAAAACTAGGGAGGTTATTTTATATGAAAATCTACAATACTATGACTAGACAGAAAGAAGAGTTAAAAACTATAAAAGATGGAGTAGTAAACATCTATGCGTGTGGACCAACGGTATATAACTATATCCATATTGGAAACGCTAGACCTATATGTTCTTTCGATGTCCTTAGAAGATATCTCATATATAGAGGCTATAAGGTTAAGTACGTACAAAACTTTACCGATGTTGATGATAAGATTATTAATAAAGCTAATGAAGAAGGTGTTTCTTCTATAGAGATATCTGAGAAGTACATTGCAGAGTATAAGAAAGACGCTCATGGCTTAAATGTATTAGATGCAGACGTACACCCAAAGGTTACTGAAAATATAGATATTATTATTGATATAGTTAAAACTTTAGTGGATAAAGGTTTTGCTTATGAAACTAACGGAGATGTCTACTTTAGAACTACTAAGTTTAAAGAGTATGGTAAACTATCGCATATGCCTATTCAAGACCTTCAAGCGGGTGCTAGAATAGATATTAGTGAACACAAAGAAAATCCATTAGATTTTGCAGTTTGGAAGTCGGCAAAGCCAAATGAACCTTATTGGGAATCACCTTGGGGAAAAGGACGTCCAGGTTGGCATATTGAGTGTTCTGCAATGTCTAAGTACTACATTGGTGATACTTTAGATATCCATTGTGGTGGTCAAGATTTAATCTTTCCACACCACGAGAATGAAATCGCTCAAAGTGAGTGTGCTACGGGAAAGCCTCTAGCAAACTATTGGATACACAACGGTTACATCAACGTAGATAACGTTAAGATGAGTAAGTCTTTAGGAAACTTCTTTACCGTTCGTGATGTTGCCGAAAAGTATGGCTATGAAATCATTAGGTACATGATGGTTCAAGCACACTATAGAAGTCCAATAAACTACTGTAAAGACCTATTAGATGCTTGTAAGGCTTCACTCGATAGGCTATATAACTGTCGTGATACTTTAGATAGAGCCATAGTCAACGCAAAGAACGGAAGTATATCTGCTAAGGCTGAAGAGATATTTAAAACTCGCAAAGAACAGTTTATCAACGCTATGGAAGATGATTTAAATACCGCCGATGCTATATCATATATATTTGAATTGGTTAGAGATTTAAATACTATGTCTGCTAACGTTGATACTCCTAAAGAACAGCTTGAAAAGGGTGCTGAACTATTTGATACCTTAACGGGTATACTAGGAATAGTCTACAATCGAAAGAAAGACGATGAAATACCTCAAGAGATTTTAAACCTTGCTGAACAAAGAAAGACTGCAAGAAAAGAAAAGAACTTTGCTCTTGCCGATGAACTTAGAAATAAGATATCTGAACTTGGATACGTTATAGAAGAAACTCGTCAAGGTACTAAGATTACTAAAAAATAGTTCACACCCACTACTATGAAAGACGTTTTAACTTTGGTCATAAGATGTTCCGCACCTAAACATAGGTGCGGATATTCAATATTATATGCATATAAACAGTTTAAAAAAAATGTCAACCGAAAGAAAGGATAATCTATTATGAGTAAAAAAGAATATCAACCTAGAAACAAGATGAACAAACGACTAAGAAATATGTTTAAAGTTATGTGTATTGCCTTAGTAGTGGCAGCGTTGTTGTACTTAATAAATACCATATTTTTAACCTCATCTTCTACAAAGATAGATATGCAGGACGTACAACTTACTCAACTCGATGCCCTAGAGGGAAACATCAACGAAGGTGACCCTATAGCGATAATAACTACTAATCTAGGTGAGATTAGAGCTGTACTTTATCCTGAAGAAGCTCCAAATACGGTACAAAGTTTTATAGACTTAGCTGAAAGTGGCTACTATGATAACTCATATGTATTTAGGGTTCAAGAAGATACCTACTTTGCAGGAGGTTCATATGATAGAGAGGGAAACCTCAATGAAGATACTTTCTCTGAAGAGGCTGAAACTATAAAGCAAGAAGTTACATCTAACCTATGGCCATTTAAGGGAGCATTTTGCTCTTTAAGTTCAAAGAGTAACTGTTCGGGTAGTAGATTTATGGTATTAAACTCTATAACTTTCGATGAGGAAACTACATCTGAACTTTTAGCAATCGACGAAGATACTCGCCTTGCAGATGCCTTTATTGAGTATGGTGGTATACCAAACTTTTCACAACAGATGACTATATTTGCTCAAACGTATCAAGGTTTCGATGTGATAGATAAGATATGTTCACAAGAGGTAGAAGACGAAGATACATTAATACCATCTGGTGATATAATTATAGAAAAGATAGAGATTTCAACATATCACAAAGATGATAGTATAGGCGATAGTGGTAAATAACAAGCATTCAACTATGAATATAATTCCAAAATATTCCTAATAATACAAAATTATAACAAAATATTTAAATTTCAATTTCATCTAAAAATTTTGCTTTACAAATCAACATTGATATTGTATAATTAGTATATGAGTAAATTTTGTATCTAAATTCATAATTATGGACTATAAAATTTATTAGGGTATAACCTTATATTTAGGTTATAATAATATTATTATTGCAGAGGTATTATATTTATGTTTTTTAAAAAGATTGCAATCTTAGTTTCGTTACTAATGTTTTCATTATGTGGTTGTAATAATCTATCAGATGCCGTTAATGATACTTCAAGTGACGATTATACATCTCAAGAAGATACTACGTTGAGTGAAGAGGTGACTACTGCTCAAGCTAGTACAGACGAAGAAATCGCTCAAGATGTAGAAATTTTGAACTTTAAACAACCAGAAATAGGCGAAGAGATTGCCGTTATAACGGTTAAAGATTTTGGCACTATTAAGATTAAACTATTTGAAGATGAATGTCCAAAAGGTGTTGAAAACTTCAAAAGACTTATTTCCGAAAAAAACTACTATGACGATATAATATTCCATCGTGTGATTGAGGGCTTTGTGATACAAGCAGGTGACCCTAATGGTAATGGTACGGGTGGCGAAAGCATCTGGGGTGACGGCTTTGAACGTGAGTTTAACGATGGGTTACGCCACTTCGCAGGAGCTGTAGCATATGCTACTAACTCTGTTGACCATTTAAATAAAAGTCAGTTCTATATAGTATCACAGAACAATGGTTACGACTTTAACGAAAGTTACTTCAATATGATGGAAGATTCTTATGGAGTATTGTTCCCAAACAACGTTAGAGAAAAGTATCAAGAGGTTGGTGGTACGCCTTACTTAGATGGAGATTATGAAGTGTTCGGTCAAGTGTTCGATGGTATGGACGTAGTACTTGCCATCTCTCAAGTTGAAACCGACAGTAATGACAAGCCTTACGATGATATTATTATAGAAAGTGCTACCATTGAAGAGTATGATGGCTCTCCTATTACCGATGGTATTGGTTCATCTAACTAGGAACGTTTATTAGGTTTATGCCAAAAAGAATCTTAACGGTAGCAGTAGGTGGAGAGAATTGGTATCTTTTCGCTGACACAAGATAAATCCACGCATACTAAGTATGTATATCGCACTCCATAAAATTACCGAGCGTGGATTGAAACAAACATTTTACCAATATAAACTATAATTATTTTTAAGGAGAGAGGTCTTTTGGATAAGTTTGTTATTAAAGGTGGGGTTCGTTTAAACGGTGAAGTAACCGTTAGTGGGGCTAAAAATGCTGTAGTTGCCATACTTCCTGCCATTATACTTAGTGATGGAGTATGTTCTATAAGTAACGTTCCTCAAATTAGTGATGTAAACATATGCATTCAAATCTTAGAACATTTAGGAGCAAAGGTTTCTAAGTTAGATGATAAGTACATTATAGATGCTACTAAAATATTTAAGTATGAAGTTCCATATGAACTTGCTAACAGAATGAGAGCATCATACTATTTCCTAGGTGCATTGTTGGGTAAGTATAAGGTTGCTAAAGTACCACGTCCTGGTGGTTGTCATCTAGGTGATAGACCTATTGACCAACATCTACACGCATTTAATGTACTAGGTGCTCATTGTGACTTAGTACCTGGTGGTGACATATATTGCAAAGCTGATAGGTTAGTAGGTTCTACTATCGACTTTGACTTAGTTTCTGTAGGTTCTACAATAAATGCTATCCTTGCAAGTGTTAGAGCCGAGGGTACTACCATTATAGAAAATCCTGCTAAAGAACCTCATATAGTAGACCTTGCTAACTTCCTAAATAGCATGGGAGCTAATATAACTGGTGCAGGTACTGACAGAATAAAGGTTAAAGGTGTATCTAAACTAAACGGTGTTGATTACTCAATAATACCCGACCAAATAGAGGCAGGTACTTATATGGTTGCTGCTGCTGCCACCAAGGGAGATGTATTAATTAAGAACGTTATACCTGCACATCTTGAGCCTATGACTCTAAAACTTAGAAACATGGGCGTTCATGTTGAAGAGTTTGACGATTCTGTTAGGGTTTGGGTAGATTCAGATACTCAACTTAAAAGCGTAGATATCAAAACTAGACCTTACCCAGGATTTCCTACAGATATGCAACCACAATTTGCAGTATTATGTACTCTAGCAAACGGTGATAGTAACGTAACTGAAGGTATTTGGGATAATCGTTTTCGTTACGTAGATGAACTACGTCGCATGGGTGCAGATATTAAAGTTACAGTTAAGACGGCATCTATTAAAGGAAACTCTAAACTACTAGGTGCTCCCGTACAAGCTTGTGACCTACGTGCAGGTGCAGCTTTAATACTCGCTGGATTGGTTGCAACGGGTGAAACCTCTATCTCAGAGATACAACATATAGAGCGTGGTTATGAACGCATGGACGAAAAACTTCGTTCTTTAGGTGCAAACATAGTAAAAAAAAACTCTTGATTGCGTAGCAGTCTGATAAAACTCTAGGGCGAATATTTTCGCCCTATTTTTACGAAAGGAATTTTACTCTATGAAAGATAATCATTCAAAAAATTCTAAAATTAAGTACATAGTAACTTTAATAACAATAGTAATAATTGGTGCTATAGAAGTAACCACTTCCATTGAAGATACTTCCCAAGAGGTAACCACTTCTATTGAAGATACTTACATATACTATACTTTTAGAAATGATAATCTATTAAATAGCCACTACCAAAAACATGGCATAGAGATGGGTTTTGCATCTGCTGAAGATTATGAAAAATCTGCTAATGATGTTATAAACAATCTTAACTCTCTACACAAACTAGAGGCAGAAGATAATGATGACGTCTACTATTTAGAAGATACTCAGGAGTTTGTAGTAGTATCTACTGATGGGTATATTCGTACCTACTACTATGCCAATTTAGATTATTTTAATCGTCAATAGGAGGCTTTAAATATCTTTATGAATATAAAATTAATAGTAATTGGAAAATTAAAAGAAAAATATCTTCGTGATGGGTGCGATGAGTACATTAAAAGATTATCTAAGTTTTGTAATCTAAAGGTAATAGAACTAGATGAGTATAGACTCCCAGATAAGCCTAGTCAGAAAGATATCGATAATGCATTATCTAGTGAGGCTAAGAACATACTAAAGTACTGTGAGGGCTATATAGTATCCATGTGTATAGAGGGGAATCAAATTAGTAGCGAAGATTTAGCTACTAAGTTTGAATCCATAGCTTTAAATGGGTACGGCACTATAACTTTTATCATAGGAAGTTCATTTGGTTTAGATAGTACTATCAAATCGCAATCCAACTTTAAGCTATCTATGTCCAAGATGACCTTTACCCATCAGATTGCTAGAATGTTGCTCCTTGAACAGATTTACAGAGCGTTTCAAATTAATAATAATGGAAAATATCATAAATAGGAACATACTTCAGTAAGAAAGATATCTAACCGTTAAGATTTGTACAACTTTCACAAAATTAGATAAAATAATTCTATATTCCATATAGATGCTAAAATGACTTTTTTTTGAAAAAATATCTTGAAATTTGCTCAGAAAGATGATATAATATAAAATGTGAGTAGGGCATGGACTGTCCAAATTTATGCTCGTGAAGATAGTAGGTTACTAAATCAACGAAGTAGAAAGCCCATTGGTTTTAGACAATGGATAGTTCATATGTGCTAAAAAGTATGTTACAATAATTTTGTAAGTTATAACTAATATATATATAGTATTAGTTATTATAATTAATATTTAACACAAAAAAGGAGAATTTGTCCAATGAGAAAATTTGGTCACTTTGATGATGTCAATAAGGAGTACGTTATTACTACACCACAAACTCCATACCCATGGATTAACTATCTTGGTACTCAAGATTTCTTTTCACTAATCTCTAATACTGCTGGTGGATATCATTTCTACAAAGATGCTAGACTTAGAAGAATCACTCGTTACCGTTATAACAACGTTCCAGTCGATATGGGCGGACGTTATTTCTACATCAATGAAGGTGGCACAATATGGTCACCATCGTGGTCACCTGCAAAGACTGACCTAGATGCTTATGAATGTCGTCATGGTATGGGATACACTATTATTACTGGTAAGAAAAATGATTTATCTGCTAGTATAACATTCTTTGTGCCTAAGGATTATAAGGGAGAAATCCAAAAAGTTACTCTAAAAAATGAGGGTTCGACTACCAAGACTTTCAAGCTATTCTCATTCATTGAGTGGTGTCTATGGAACGCTCAAGATGATAGTACCAACTTCCAAAGAAACTTCAATACTGGTGAAGTAGAGGTTGAGGGTTCTACACTATTCCACAAGACTGAATACAAGGAAAGAAGAAATCACTATGCTTTCTATACAGTAAATACTGAAATTGCTGGTTTCGATGCCGACAGAGAAAGCTTTATGGGTCTATACAATGGCTTTGAAAATCCTCAAGCCGTAGTAGATGGTAAATCTACTAATACTGGTGCTGATGGTTGGTCACCTATAGCATCACATTCTATAGATGTTACTTTACAATCTGGTGAAAGCAAGGACTTAATCTTCATACTAGGTTACGTTGAAAATCCTGTAGATGAAAAGTTCAACGCTGATGGCTCTATGAATAAGTCTAAAGCTTATGAAATGATAGAACAGTTCAACACTACTGAAAAGGTTGACAAGGCTTTTGCTGACAACAAGAAGATGTGGGACGAACTATTATCTAAGTACAACGTAAACACTCCAGACGATAAGATGAACAGAATGGTAAACATTTGGAATCAGTACCAATGCATGGTAACTTTCAATATGTCACGTTCTGCATCATACTTTGAAAGTGGCATTGGTAGAGGTATGGGCTTTAGAGATAGTAACCAAGATTTATTAGGTTTCGTTCACCAAATCCCTGATAGAGCTAGAGAAAGAATTATCGATTTAGCATCTACTCAACTTGAAGATGGCGGTTGTTATCACCAATATCAACCATTAACTAAGAAGGGTAACAATGAAATCGGTGGTGATTTCTCAGATGACCCACTATGGATGATTCTATCTGTAGGTGCATACATAAAGGAAACTGGTGACTATGATATCTTAAATGAAATGGTTCCTTATGATAACGACGAAAGCAAGGCTCAAACTTTGATGCATCACTTGAAGAAGAGTTTCTATCACGTAGTTGAAAATGTAGGCCCTCACGGATTACCTTTAGCTATGCGTGCTGACTGGAATGACTGTATCAATCTAAGTTGTTTCTCATCTGAACCAGGAGAAAGTTTCCAAACTTCAACATCACCAAAGTATGGCGATGACAAGTATAGTAAGGTTGCTGAAAGTTTAATGGTAGCAGGTCTATTTACATATGCTGGACCATCATACGTTGAACTTTGTAAACACACTGGCGATGTTGCAGAGGCTGAAAAGGCTCAAGCTGAAATAGACAAGATGAAAGAAAACATAATGGCTAGTGGTTGGGACGGTGAATGGTTCATACGTGCTTATGACGATATGGGCAGAAAGATGGGCTCTAGTGAATGTGAAGAGGGTAAAATCTTCATTGAACCACAAGGCTTTATGGTTATGTCTGAAGTTGGTAAGGAGCAAGGTGCAGATATCAAGGCTCTTGATAGCGTAGATAAGTATCTAAACTCTGAACATGGTTTAGTATTAAATAATCCTGCATTTACTAAGTACTACATTGAGTATGGTGAGATTTCTACATATCCAGCAGGTTATAAGGAAAACGCAGGTATATTCTGTCACAACAACGCTTGGATTATCTGTGCAGAAGCTTATGCAGGTCGTGGCGATAAGGCTTTTGAATACTATTCAAAGATTGCCCCTGCTTATCGTGAAGAAAAGTACTCTGACCTACATAGAACTGAACCTTATGTATATGCTCAAATGATAGCTGGTAAAGATGCTAAGCGTCATGGTGAAGCTAAGAACTCTTGGTTGACTGGTACTGCTGCTTGGAACTTTGTAGCTGTATCGCAATATATTTTAGGTATTACTCCAGATTGGGACGGCTTAAAGGTAGACCCATCTATTCCACACGAATGGGACGGCTTTACTGCTAGTAGACAATATCGTGGTGCTACTTATGATATAACTGTTAGCAACCCTGACCATGTTTGCAAAGGTATCAAATCTGTTACCGTAGATGGCAACGCTATAGATGGCAACGTTCTACCTACTTTCACTGATGGTACTCACAAGGTTGAAGTAGTAATGGGTTAGTATGCTATTATATTAATAATATATATCAAATCGGCACGGTTTTTAACTGTGCCGATACTTTTCTTACTTGATTCTTTTTATGGTTATGCGGTTTGCGACCTTCTCTTGCGTTCAGCATATAATTGCTTAATATGATATTTTAACTCTCCTCGTTCCATATCAGATAGGTCATGGTAGATATCTAAAACTTTAAGTTCCTCACTAGATAGACTACTTTCACCATTTTGATAGTTAGTAATACCAGCAATATAATCAATAGATACCTTATAATATTCTGCTAACTTAATGATATGCTCAAACCTAATATCATTTTCTCCACGTTCATATCTACCATATTGATTGATAGATATCCCTAAGACGTTAGCAATATCTTTCTGTTCTAAATCGTTATCTTCCCTTAAATCTTTTAATCTTTGATAGTAAGCCATATTTAAATACCTCGCTTTTTTAAATATTCTATCATATATGTTTTTTAATCATTGACAAAACACCTTAATTGTGATATAATATTTTTATGGATATCAATTTTGGTATCTAGCATCTACTAAAAAAGAATTTTCTATGAGGGTTAAAAAATTATCTAAGTCCGCCAAAGGTAATAATATTATTACCGACCAATCGATATAATAG
>JAJQGV010000080.1:0-2991 GCA_021200215.1 Ruminococcus sp.
GGTGTGCAGAGTTGTCCTTGTGATTGTGCTGCTGCCATCTGTTCTGGTGTGCAGATTTGTCCTTGTGATTGTGCAGGCTGAGGTGTAGTTGAAGTTGCAGATGTCTTGCCTGCCATTTCTTTAGTAACAATTGCCTCAGGAACATACATAGGCTTTGTTTCCTCAAGATATTTGCTGAGTTCACCAAATGTAGGCTCTGTAAACACCTTCATCATTTCAAGCTTTATACCTTTTTGAAGAAGCCATGTAACGATTTGAACGCCCTTTATTGAATCACCACCGATTTCAAAGAAATCGTCATCATCATTTACCTCTTCAACTCCGAAAACTTCTTTCCAAGCCTGTTTAAATAGCTCCTTCATCTGCTCATTGTTCATTATAAAATTCCTCCTTAAATAGATTAATTTGCTCAACAAAACCGTAGTTTTGAAAAGATTTTACTAATAACTGCTACTGCAAAGACATCAAATCTTCAATATTTCCATATGTTGAATCTTGTCAGTAGCAGAGCATACGGCAACATATTGTTCTGGTAGAACAAATTCTGTAAACACAGCGTTCTCATATACCGTATGATTAATTTCATTCCATGCAAAAGGATTCCCACTTCTTGCATCACAGATTGATGTTGTATAATCATCATCAAACTTAACTGAAAAAGAGTTAAAAGGGAAAAACATACCCATTCCTATTTTTTTTACAAAACTTTCTTTCAAAGTCCATAATCTAAAGAAGTCACTGCGTATGTTTTGAGAATTTTGAAGCATCTTATATTCATAATTCGTAAAGCACTTTTCAGCGACTGTCAAATCAGCGTCACTCAAGAATTCCGTATCAATGCCTACTTCTGCATCACTCACAGCACACACAACATAATCCCCACTATGAGAGAGATTGAAATGCAAATCAGAATTTTTCAGATATTCTTTGCCATACTCATTTTTGCTCAATGTTAAATCAGAAATTCCATTCTTGATAAAAATACGATAGAGTAGTATTCCTGCACCTATACATAATCGCTTATCTTTTATATGTAAATAACGAGAGGCTTTTTCTCTTCGTTCCTGCCATGGAAGTAATGATGCAATCTCTACCAATTTAGATTCATCAATGGTTGATACATTTAAAGCGTAGCATTTTGTCATCTTATTCAATTGTTAATAAATCAATAAAGCCTGTAACATCAAAAACATTCATTACAGAATCATTGACATTTCTAATAACCATAGAACCCTGCTTGTTCATAATCTTCTGTGCCGAAAGTAATACTCTTAGTCCAGCAGATGAAACATACTCTAAAGCACTAAAGTCAAAACTAAGTTCTGTTATTCCACTAATATTTTCCTTAAGCTTACTTTCAAGTTCAGGAGCTGTAATGGTATCAAGTCTGCCTTTAACTTCAACATTTAGTTTTCTGCCGTCACTATGAACCTTAATATCCATGCTTGTTAAACATTCCTTTCTGCATTATTTATTGTGTCACGCCGACCAAATACCGATTTTTCTCCACCACCACTTATTTTGGGAAATTATCCCACCATATGTAGAAGTAGAGGAATTTTTGTTGATTGTGTTAAAAAATACTCCCCAAAAAGCTGTCGATATTGGTGAAAGTTACACCCTATAAATACTTTATCATAATTTAGTTATTTTTACAACTACCCTAAACGGGTAGTATTTTGTCATTTTAACACCTTTTTTAAGTTTTTTTAGTAAGAAGTCCACACCTTTGTAGGTAGGGACGAATTGAATTTCTGTTATATACAAAAAAAAATCCCACCGCTTTAGACGGTAGGATAATGTCACTAAAAAGTATTACTAATTAATCTAAATCTATTTTTTTTGCCAATCTAATAATATCCCTTCTGTTTTTTACACCAAGCTTTAGGATAATATTTTTCATATGAAACTTAACAGTATTTTCAGAAATATACATAGATACTGCTATTTCTTTATTGGTTCTGTTATCAATAACCATGCGAAGAACTGCTTTTTCTTTTTTGGTTAGATTAATTTTCTGTTTTTCTATGTTGAAATATTTAGGATAGTATTCACCCATAGTTCTTGAAAGTGCCATAATCTTCTTAATGAAAATATCATCAGTGCATTTTTTATATACACTATATTCACTCAATAGACTGTACATAATCTTTCCCTCGTTAGCAACCAAACGATAAAGTTTGTTCTTTTTTATATAATCATAAAACGAGTCCACATAAGCGAAAGCCTTTTCATTTTCGTTGTTAGCATATGCATTTATTGCACATAAAATATCAAGTTCTGCAATATCAGTTTTTCTAGAAGCCATTTCAAGTGGTTGTCGCATCAAACTTGCAAGAGAAACACCCGCACAATAATTTCCTTGTCTGATGTAAATGCGAAGCTTAACGAAATAGCAGAAAATATCAAGTAGACAAATTCCTTCATACTCGTTAATAGTACACTCTTTTAGCCACGTATCGGCAACATCATTGTGACCTAGATACATTTCCACAAGTACATTTATAGCACTAAATTTATCTTTCAACTTATAATTTTCTGATTTTTTAATAACAGGTTCAACTGCATTAAGAAGTTGATTTAAAGCCTGTCTTTCATTTTTTGAAATAAATACAAAGGTTTTCACAAACACTGAAAAGAATGAAAGTGTTTCATAGCCTTGTCTGTCAAACTTTGGAACATACTCACAAATACATGATATAGACTTAAAACACTTATCCTCAATGTAATACAATTCCGACATAAGTGTATCATACATACTTTTACCCATATTGCCATATAAAATTTTAAACAGTTGCTTTGTCTGATTCTTATATCGTTTTATCCAACGTTTCAAACCTACATAATCTGCCAAACCGTTCAACACACCTGGCATAACTCCGCCAATAGGAAGATTTATTTTAATTTGACTGCATTTAAGAATATCTATTGAAGTCCTGAGAAGTTTTCTGTAGGGGGCGGCGGGGTTGGGGGGGGTGTGGGGGTTGTGGT
>JAJQGV010000080.1:3001-10258 GCA_021200215.1 Ruminococcus sp.
ATAATAAAAATTGCAGTCCCGCCAAGCTTTCTGTACCCCCCCCCCGATTTTTTTCCCATTATTGCCTAAAAGAAGAAGTGATGCCTTAATTTCAAAAGATTTGTCCGAAAAAGACAATTCCATATCCGACTTATCTGCAATACCGTTATATCTTTTATATAATGCCATCACATACTTGTATCTGTCATCATTGTTATATAAACCATTGCTGAATAGTTTTTTATACTTGTCAAAAGCAATTATATCCTCTAATATTTGGAAATCAGAGAAATAGTTTAGAACCGCCTCACAACAAATGATATTATTAGATGAGTACTTCTGTAAATATTCATTTAATTCTGAAAGCGTTCCTATTTTTGATATATCATTTTGCATAGAAATTCTCCCCCATAAAGATATTCACCTTGCTTATAATACCAACAGTCTTTTATACATAGTTTGAACAGTTATTAATGTAAATATCAAAGGTACTTTTTTATACTAAAGATATTCTTTCCGTCTTTGTAGTCATACGACACATAATCCATACTTTTTTTAACCATATAGATACCCAACCCACCGATACTTCTTTCTTCAGCTGAAAGAGTTATATCGGGGTCTTTTTTCTCTAATGGATTATAAGGAATACCACTGTCTGTAAAGGATATCGTTACGCTTTTAGGATTCACTTCCGATGATATCTCAATAGTAACATTTCCCTTGTTTCCATTATAGGCATAACTTACAATGTTTACATATATTTCCTCAACAGCAACATCAATCTGATATTGCACTTTAATCTCACAGTTCAAAGATTCAAGCTCATAGTCAATAAATTTCAGCACTTGAGTCAAGCCTGTGGTAGTTGCTTCAATGGTAAAGCTTTTCATTAACAAATACCGTCCTTTCCGTAGTAATTAAGACATAACATTGTAATATCATCAAACTGTGGTGCATCTCCAACAAAGGCATCTATTTCCTGCTTAACTATTTCCAAAAGATGTTCAGGTGTAGCATTTAAGTCTTTATTAAGTGCATCAAGCATTCTGTCTGTACCGAAGAGTTCATCATTTACATTAGTAGCTTCTGCAACGCCATCGGTATAAACAAATATACGGTCACCAGAATGTATTTCAAATTCATACTGTTTAAAACGCATATTTTCCATTGTTGCCAATGCGGGAGAATGTTTTTGCTTGTAAAGTTCAAAAGTACCCCCTGCTCTGCATATAGCAGGATATTCATGTCCCGCATTTGATGCAACACATTTTCCAGTTGAAATTTCAATTATTGCGAGCCAAGTAGTAACAAACATTTCTGCTTTATTGCCATCACATAATTGATTATTAACATATTCAAATATTTCAGCAGGAGTACCACCAACCATAGTACGATTTTTTATGAGTGTTTTTGCAATAACCATAAACAACGCTGCAGGAACACCTTTTCCTGAAACATCAGCCATTACAAGTGCAAGATGGTCATCATCTACAAGGAAAAAGTCATAGAAATCACCGCCTACTTCCTTGGCAGCATTCATAGTTGCATATATATCAAACTCATATCTATCGGGAAAGGCAGGAAAGATACTAGGAAGCATATCTGCTTGAATCTGAGTAGCTATATTAAGCTCTGCAACTATACGTTCTTTTTCGCCTGTTATTCTCTTAATGTTATCAATGTATTCATTTATACCATGTTCCATTTTAAGGATACTTTCGCTTAGAAGTTGAATTTCATCATTGGATTTAATTTTAGAAAGTTCCTCTGATATAAGGTTATTATTTTCCGTAAACTTCTCTGCTTCGTTTGCAACTAATTCCACAGGCTTAATTATCAACTTGATAAGATACATTCTAAATAAAACAATTGCAACTATAGAAAAGATTATTACTATTATTACAACTTGTAATATGTAACTTCTTATATTCTCCTGAAGTGTTGACATAGGAATTTCAACAACTACAAAAACAGCCGTTTGATTATCAATGGTTACAGGAGATACAGCAGTTATATTATATCCAAACGAGCCACTTGAAATATAAAATTCTTTTGAAGGTTGTCCCGTCTGGATAGAGTTAAGCGTTCTTTCACGATATTCTGCAAGGATAGCACCACTATCGCCTAAAACAAAAGACTGTTCATTGTCACAATAACAGTCAACTATATAATAAAGAGGATTCCAAAGGTAGTTATCATAATCGGACTGATTGAAATTTTTCAGTACATCTTCATCTAACACACATATGTTAATATCATTAGCCCCTACATTTTTTCGGAGCGTTTCTATAAGACTTAATTTATTCTTGTAGCTGTCCGAATTTATTACTTCATTAAGTTCATTCGATACATCTTCACCATTGTTATATCTTGTAGTCAAATCAGCATATTTAAGAAGTTCTTCATCTGTATAAAAATCTCTAACCATTCCTGCTATCTGATAAGCAGTATCATTATAGTATTGCTTTATGGAGTTGTCATAATTGCATATACCAAGCACCAACAACGAAATTGAAAGTACAGCACCAAAAATAAGAAGGCTTATTGAAAACTTACTGCCGATTCCAAATTTTACTCTATTTTTATTCATTTACGCTCACACCTTTCATAAACATTTGAGTCTGCTGTTCCGATAAAAAATGTATAGGTTTATTGTGCCTATGATTTGAAAACACCTTTTTTATCTGAAGATTATAGTCATTTTCTGTCAGAATTATTGCTTTCAACGGAAGAACAGAACCAAGAATTCTAAGGTCATTGTAATCAAGATTTATTTCACAAAGTAATCTGTCTAGCAGATTTGAAACTTTCTTTTCCTCTTGTAGATGTGGCTTTGTACGAAATGAAATAAATGCTATATATCTTCCCTTGTGTTCTTCCATAATAGTACCAAAACAGTATGATATTAACTCAGAAAAATTTACGGATAACTTTTTTATGATATATTCTATATGAGAAGAATTTGTCTTTTCACCTGCAATATTAAGATTATGATTCTTTCTTCGCACAAATTCATATAAAGGAAGTTTACCACTCATATCTGTAATACGTAATATATCGCCCGTTTTGTATCTGTACAATCCAGAAAAATTTGTTACTACAAGTTCATAAGTCTTACCTACATCAAGTTCATGAGATTGTAATACAACATCTGTACTTTCATTAGGGCAATCACAATCATACTCGATAAACTCATAAAACCCATTTGATTTTATAAGCTCATATGCAAAGCTATCCGTAGTAACGGCATTTCCGCTGTAACATTCAGATGAACAGAAACTGAAATAATATTTTTTCACATTTCCAACAAAGCTACTAAGCAATCGGTTTTCTGAGAAAGAATCCTTGTAACCTATACCACTTATAAAGGATAGATTTTTCCAAAGTCTTGGAGCTATATTCTCAAAACCTTTTTTACATTGTTCATAAACATAGTCAAGACGTTGAAAACTAACAGGCATATTGAGTAACTTTTTCTTCATTCTTTCAGAGATATTTATATTATCAGGAATACTACCTCTACGGATATCCGATATTATTCTTTCCCAACTATCGCTTAAATACCCGAAGAATAATAGAATATCATACTGAAATATTCCTTCAATTGAGATGATATCCTTAGTTAGTATAGCAGACCATACCTTAGCATAAAGAAAATCGAGAGATTTTTTGTCGAACAGCAGTTCTTTTCCACCTACTATATTATCAACTGAAATATACCCATTTAAATAAAGGAAACGATAGTATGCCTCAGAAAGGAGCATATATTTTTCTGCAGGTTCATCAAGGTCGGTGCGAAATGTATTAACAAGAAATCTGCTTCCTTGCTTTGCACGTTTCTTTGCTGACTCATAAAGATTCATAACACCTTTTTCAATCTGACAACCATATAAATTAATTGCCTTTTCTGTTAATGGAATTGTTTTTTGAAAACCCTCTGTACCAGATGATTTACAAAAACAATAAACAGAATAGGCAGTTAAAGGATTTGTTCCTTTTTCTGTTATCTCATCGATATAACTTCTGTAATCGGAATAATCGGAAAGGGGAACATATTTTACATAATCTGCATAGCTTTTGATTTTATCAAAATTATGATTTTTTCCAAACTCTGTTTTCATATTATCGGAAATTATAATTTTAAGATTATTGGTTATGTCTGAAATCTCATTCATTAATATACACTCCTCACACTTCTTTATCAAAAAAGAACGTTTGTAACATTCATACCAATAACATAACTGAACTTTACGTTGCTTGCAATCTTTGAAAGCATAGCAACGCCCATCATCTCATCATTATCAAGACTTTGAGAAAATGGATTATATTCCTTACCAGAGTAACGAATTCTCAATACTTTTTCATTAGGTAGAGCAATTACTCTCAAATCAGCACTTTCAAGAGAATTATCATTAGTTGCAATAATCACCAATATTTCTTCTATCGCCAACTGGATATACATAGTAATCTTTTTATCAAAGCCGTTATCTTTACAGAAGTTTTGTATTTGGTCGCTTGCATTACATATTTCTTCAGAAGAAAGTCCCGTAGTAAAATCAAGTACAAGATTTTCTTTTTCCATTCTTTCATCTAAAAGCAAAGGAAATGATAAAGGTGTATCTGTTTTGTTTTTCTTATAGTATAGTACAAGAATAATCTCGCAAACAACGGTAAGAATTGCTGATATAGGAAGAAACAACCAAAGATAAAGATTATTTTCTGCACAAAACAATATGCTTAAAATAGGAAGTATTAGTTTTCTCAATGCAACCATTACATTTGATAAAGCTATTTTTTCAGTACAATTAAAAAATCCGATGAGTATACTTCCTATACTGTCGAAAATTGCATATATGCCCAAACATAATATAGGCAACATAATACTATATTCAAAACTGAAAAGCATTTCAATAAACTCATGAAAGATAATAATAGCTAAGCAGAATACAGTAGATAAAAGAATTCCGTAACGAACTTCTAACTTTGTAATAATACTAAGACTTTTGTTTTCCTTTGAGATATAATACACACCTATAAGTGGAGATGCTGCACTCGGAACACCCGATGTTACAGTAATAGAAAGTTCTGATAGTGTATTAAGAACAGACCATACAGCAATATATCCCGTACCACCTACTTCTGTAATGATTATATTTAAAAACAATAGCTTTAACGTATCTGCAAGATTACCCATTGCTGTAGGACTTCCCGTACGTAATATTGAAATAATATCATTTTTACGGAGCTTGCTAAATCCGAACTTAAAATCAGAATTACATATTTCCAACTTTATAAAGCTATAAACACAAGCTATCAAAGTAGATAGCAGACTTGCCGTAGCAGCTCCATATGTACCAAGATTAAGGATATAAATAAATAGCAGGTCAAATAGAACATCACAGCCTATCATTATAACCATCATTATCGATATATCATGTGTTTTTCCCTCAAGAGGAAGATAATAGATTGGAAAATATGATATCAACAACGGAATACACCCAAATATTGTTATAAGAATATATCCGTAAACAAGTTCTGTAAGTTCTGTATCATTGCCTGCCAAAAAGGTTGAAATAGGTCGGCATAATATTAATCCTGCTATCGTCAAAACCGCACCTGCCAAAACACAAAGAGTTATTCCGTATCGACAATATTCTTTAGCTTTCACATTATTCTCTCTTCCAAGCTCATTTGCTGAAAGAATAGATGCTCCACTGCCAACAAGAGAACCAAAGGTACACATAATAAGATAAATGGGCATACTCAAATTTACCGCCGAAAGACCAGATTGCCCAAGTTTTTGTGAAACAAAAATACTATCAATCAATGTATTAATAATACCGCCAAGTATAGAAAACATAACAGGGAAAAGAGTCTTTTTATATTCTCTTTTCAATAACTTATTATTTAAGGTCATAGCCAAGTTGTTACCTTTCGATTATTTTTAAATACCTCATCAAGTATTTTTTTTGTATCTTTTCCGAAAAGTGGGCCACAAGTTGCTTGAATATCATTTATTCCACCCAAGGATAAATTTGCCTCTATTAGTACAGCTTCACCTTTTTCATCAATAGCCACGTCCCAAGAGATAAGTCTAAAATGTCCCATAAAACCATGTGCTTTCTTACAAAGCTGTAAAGCTTTCCCAAAATGAGGAATTTTCTTATCTTCAAATCTGTAACCAAGCTCAGGGTGTATCTCAACAGATGTACCATTATCTAGAAGTCCTCGTTTTTTCAAAGTACCATCACTATTTATTCCACAATATATTCCCCCTTGACAGCCATTATCAAGACGTCTGCCACCAGTTCCAATTTTTATAGCCGCCGCATACACCTTGACCTTTTCCTCGGTCATAAGAGTAACTATACGCATGGTATTAACTGAAGATGAATGTAGTTCCGATAGCATAGGGTGTTGCTTTACAGAACGCTGTATTACAACATCGCAAGAAATATCCTTGATAAGTGTTTTAAACTTTCTACATATATCACCAGTTAAAAAATACACTCCGAAGCCACCCTCTGAATTGACAGCTTTCTTTACTACAACTTCTTCCTCGATTTTAAGTAAATCAAGCACAGAATTTTTTGATATTGGAGAAAGATTACCATTCAACCAAGTTTGTCCTATACGCATACAAACAAGTTCAGGCTGTTTAATACCAGAAAATAATTTGTAGTAGTAGCATTTATTGTCTAAAAATCGAGCTTCATCTCTGTTACAAAAATATCTATCAATGAAGTTAAAAAATAGTTCCTCGGAAATGTATTCGGGATAAAAATGCCCACCAGATATGTGAGTATAATATCTGTGACTTCTGTCATTCATAAAACGCACATAAGGACGATAAAACATCTTTATTGCCCGTTTTTGCTCAAGTGAAAGCTGAGGTATATTTTTTAAAGAAGGAGTTACAATACATCGGTCAAGCCTTGTAAGTGCAAAATTGCCTAATGTGTTAAGGTCAATATCACCCTCGATATAATTTCCTGTAACTATACATTTAATATTATCTGCCACTATTTTTAAAACGTCCTTTATGTAATTGACAGACATAATTATCATCATCTTCCTAATAGTAAATTTTTAATTATATAGCAACAATATGATTTAACAATCATAAATCAGCACATTGATTATATCATATTTTGCAGGAAATGTCAATAATTATCTAATTTCAACAAAAAAGGCTGTAAGTATAAACTTACAGCCTTAAACAGCTCCCCAAGTTGGACTCGAACCAACGACCCTGCGGTTAACAGCCGCATGCTCTAC
>JAJQGV010000081.1 GCA_021200215.1 Ruminococcus sp.
ATATTCTATTTGGTAATAATTGTTTGTGCAATAGTACTAGTAAAATCGCAATATTCCACCTTATTTTTGGCATTAAATTAACTGACAAATTAAAAAAAGTATGGTATAATTTTAAATGTAATCTATTATAAACTTTTGTACATATAGATAAGGTTATGTTATTAATTTGATATCTTGAAAATATTTCCATGGTATATTGCACTATAAGTCAATATGAAATTTGTGCATTATGGAAAATATTAATTCCAATTAAAATATTAATGTGAATAAACTTACGGAGGTTTTTTGGTAATATGAAGAATAAATTTAAAAAGACTATAATTGGTGCTTTAATGCTAGCCCTAACCACTGTATATGGTGGAATGTTACCTGTATCTGCAACCACCGACACTACTACTGCTACAACTTTAAGTGATGATACATACGTTTACAATGGTCACTCATATAAGCTGTTCGATACTTCTATGGATTGGAACTCTGCACAACAGTACTGTGAAAGCTTAGGTGGACATCTTGTAACTATAAACTCTGCCGATGAGCAACAGTTCGTATCTACTATAGCAAGTAAATCTTCTAAGAAGAACGTATGGCTTGGTGCTACTAAGGGTGAAAATGGAAAGTTCTCTTGGGTAACTGGCGAAGATGCTCAATTTAGTAACTGGAGTGCTGGTGAACCATCTAACTATGATGATACTGAAAACGCTGTCATGATGTATACCTACTCTAATAGCTTAGTAAACCTTGGTGAATGGAACGATATAGCATCTACGGGTGGTACAGTAGATGGCTTTAAATTAGATGACATAGGCTTTATATGCGAATGGGAAAGTACTACTGAAAATACTGTAACCGATGTTACTGGATATCAACTAGATGAGAACGGCAACATAGTCACCGACGATGATGGCGAACCAGTAGTTACCAATCAACAAGGATACATAATAGTCAATGAAGAAAGTACTACCTCTGAAAGTCAAAGTGAGTTGAGTATATCAGTAATAACTCCTGAAACTTCTATAATAACCACTGCCGATACTATTGGTGCATCTGAACAGGTTACTACCATAACCGATACTAGTAATCAAAACATTAGATATCTATACAATGGACATACTTATCAGATATTTGAAAACATGAACCTAAGTTGGAACAACGCTAAGGCATATTGCACTGCTTTAGGTGGTCATTTAGTTACTATCACAGATGCAAATGAACAAACTTTCATAAATGCCATCATTAAAGATAACTCTAAACCTAACCTTTGGATAGGTGCAGAACGTAACATGGACGGTTCATATTCGTGGGTTACTGGTGAAGAATTCTCTTACAACAATTGGATAAACGGTATAGAAGTAAACTATGCTACCGAATTTGATGTATCCGTAGTAGTTCAAACCTACGATACCAACGAGGAAATGCTTACTGGTACATGGTCAGATATCTCTAAAGAAGGTGGTCTTGCTTCTGGTTACAGTATCCAAGAGATTGGATTTATCTGTGAATGGGACGAGGCTTTAGAGGGTGCTTATGAACTATCCGATATGGGAATAGATATTGACCTACCTGAAGAAGATACCTCTGATAGTGAATCTAACCCAATAATTAGATACATCATAATAGGAACTCTAGTAGTTGCTATAATAGTATTTATGATAGTTACATCTCTACCTAAGAAAGAAGAAAAGTAATAAAGTCTTATATTAATACCATAAAAAATCCACCTAAGTTAATAACTTAAGTGGATTTTTTTTATAAGGTTAAACCTTTTCTGCAATCAATATTATTACCGAACGAGCCTCTAATTCTAGGTCACTTTGAACCACCATCATATCTTCTATCTTTTTAACGCAATCCAAAGGAGATTCCATAGCAGTATTAACGGCAATATGCCATTTTAAGTCAGCTGGTAAAGTAGGTAGTTGAAAGTACTGTTTTTCCCAATAGGTATTTATAGCTAGATATATAATATCATCTTTAGTATCTTCAGCGTTTCTACCAGCGAACATAACGCCTATAGTACGAGTATCATTGTTGTAGCTATCATACCAAGCAACGGCACTGTGTTTACTCATATCGGGGAAACCGCAATGAGCTTGTTTAGTCTTGCCACGAAGTATTGGATAGTGCCTTCTAAAGTGTATCATATACTGACAGAAGTTAAACATATCCTGTTTTTCGGGAGTAACTTCCCAATTAATCCAAGATATTTCATTGTCTTGACAATAAGGATTGTTGTTTCCAAACTGAGTATTACAAATCTCATCACCTGCAAGGAACATAGCACAACCACGAGAACACATAAGAGTAGCAAAGGCATTTTTTCTCATCTTTCGACGAAGACTTACTACAGCAGGGTCAGTAGAATACCCTTCAGCACCACAGTTCCAAGAGTTGTTATTGTTGTCACCATCGGTATTATTCCAACCGTTAGCAAGGTTATGTTTTTGATTATATGAATATAAATCGTATAGAGTAAAACCATCATGACAGTTTATAAAGTTTACAGATGCACACTCTCCACGATGTTCCTCTGGATATAAATCTTTAGAACCCATAATTCTATTTACAGCTCTATCAGCCATACCAGCATCACCTTTTAGGAAACATCTCATATCGTCACGATATTTTCCATTCCACTCTGCCCACCTATTCCAAGATGGAAAGCTACCTACTTGATATAGTCCACCAGCGTCCCACGCCTCAGCAATAAGTTTAACCTTGCCAAGTATGGGGTCAAATGCCAAACTTTGTAGTAGTGGGGGTTTACTCATAGGCGAACCATCTTCGTTTCTACCTAATATAGATGCCAAATCGAAACGGAAACCATCTACACGATATTCTGTTACCCAATAACGTAGACACTCTAAAATCATCTGTTGAACTATAGGGTGATTACAGTTTAAAGTATTTCCACAACCACTAAAGTTATAGTACTCTGCATTTGGAGTCAACATATAGTAAATGTTATTATCGAAACCCTTAAATGAAAAGAAAGAGCCATCTTGGTTACCCTCTGCAGTGTGATTAAATACTACATCTAATATAACCTCTATACCGTTTTCATTCAATGTTTTAATTAAGGTTTTAAGCTCATCACCCTCAGCGTTAGTTTCCAGCTTAGCGGTATAGGCGGTATTAGGGGCAAAGAAACTAACCGTATTATATCCCCAATAGTCAAATAGATAGTTGCCCTCGTGTAGACGGATATCACGCATCTCATCAAACTCAAAGACAGGCATAAGCTCGACAGCGTTTATACCTAACATCTTTAGATAAGGAATCTTTTCAATAATACCTGCAAAAGTACCCTTGTACTTAGCACCAGATGAGTTATGCTTAGAGAACCCACGAACGTGTAACTCATATATTATTAAGTCTTTCATATCTATAAGTGGTTGTTTTCCCTTACCCCAATCGAAGTCATTAGTTACAACTCTAGCACGATATTGATACCCGTTAGGGGGTTTATATCCCCAAACACTCTGACCCACTACTGCCTTAGCATAAGGGTCTAATAGATATTTAGTCTTATCGAATATTAAACCTTTTTCAGGTTCATAAGGGCCATCTACCCTAAAGGCGTATTCAAATTCAGATATTACTAAATCGTAGACTATCATAGAGTATACGTTACCTATTCTATACTCTTCAGGAAATGGTATTATAGCAAAAGGTTCGGTTTGATTTCTTCTAAATAGAACCAACTCAATGGAAGTTGCTCCATGTGAATGGACTGTAAAGTTGACACCCCCAGGGATAGCGGTCGCACCATTTTGTAGATAGAACCCAGGGCGAGTATAGAAACCATTTATCTCATCAACGGGTGCTAGATACTTTAATATGTTGTTTACTACCTTACTTTCTGTAGGTTTATCTTTCATATTCACATTAAAATTCACAATAATCACTCCTCATAAATATATCACTGGATAAAACCTTAGCTTTACTCTTATTATATACCATTCCAAAAAAACAGTCAAGGTAAATATTTCAAACGTTTAAGGAAAGATTTAGGAACGCTATACTTACTATTAGCGTTCCATTTTATACAATATTAATCTATCTTAGTAATTACCCACTTTTGATAGCTAGAATCAACATCGCTGGATACGAACACATTACCAGCAGAAGTATCGGTAGTACCGTCTGCAGAGCCATTAGAGTTTCCATATACCGTTAGAGCCAAATCCGTATTGTATCTAGGGACTATCTTATAGGTATTATTTCCCAAACTAACGAATAACCATTCTTGAGCGATTTGGTCTATAGGTTGATATATATCCACATTACACCCCGAAAGTACGTTACCACTAGATTTTACTATATCTAAGGTTTTATCATCGCCATCAGAACTGCACATAGCACGTATTCTGTAGCATGAACTATCGGATATAAAATCCATCTTAAACTGTTGTTCAGTACTGCCATCGCCAGTCCACTGATATACATTGGTTGCATCAACATCATTGCCATAGTCAACGTTCAGATATTTTCCACTACCTACGTTCTTAATGGTACATATATCACCATCAGAGAAAGGAGTAACGTAGTTATCAATGGTCTGGTTATCGTCATCTACCTTAGAGATAATCATAGCATACTTACCCTTTTGATTATATATACTTCTTAAGCTATCCATATCGTAGGTACGTTCATCAGAGTATGCCGACTCACTTACGGTTACGGTATTAGAATCATAATCATAGCCAGTCAATACCATACAGTGATGACCTTTCTGCCAAGTTATGTATCTACCATCTTCAGTATACCAAGAATCGCCCTCGGTTGGAGTTACTAAATCGTTAGTAGCTATCAATATTACAGGAGTTCCATCAGCTATATACTCAAATAGGTCATCTAAGGAACTACCCGATAAGTCTATGGTAGTATAGTCAGTCACACCAATATCATCGAAGTAGTTTTGAACGGTCTGTATCATGCAAGGTATGTAGCAACCATATGAGTTATCTTTCCTAGATGGGTCACCTGCGAACGTAGTCATATAGTCTGCTCCTATCTTTTTGCCATCTGCATAGTAAAAATCTTGACGAGGCATATATGTAAGAGCTATCTCTTCTTTAGTAACATCAAAGCCGTACCATCTTAAAGCTATGGTCAATCCAGTAGCCTCGCAACCCGTAGGTAGACCACTTTGAACTATAGGAGTAACTCCGCTAATGTAAGCCTTACTAGGTAAAGTTTCTGAAGGTTCTGTAGTAGTTGTGGTAGTTGTAGTAGTTTCTGTTTCCGATATAACGGTTATAACCCACTTTTGATAGTCAGTATCCACATCAGTAGATACAAACACGTTACCATTAGATGTAGAAGTAGTACCATCGGCAGAGCCATTAGAGTCACCATAGGTAGTCAACGCTAGATTAGTATTGTACTTAGGAACTATCTTGTAGGTATTATCTCCCAAGCTTACGAATAGCCACTCTTGAGCGATTTGGTCTACTGGACTATATATCTCAACGTTGCAATCAGAAACCACGTTTCCGTTAGATTTAACTATATCTAATGTTTTATCATTACCATCGGAACTACACATAGCACGTATTCTGTAGCATGAACTATCGGATATAAAATCCATCTTAAACTGTTGTTCAGTACTGCCATCGCCAGTCCATTGATATACATTAGTTGAATCTTCGTCATAGCCGTAGTCAACGTTTAGATATTTTCCACTACCCACATTTTTAATAGTACATACAGCACCATCAGAAAATGGAGTTGAATAAACATCTTGTGTAGTAGTAGATGTATCTGTAAGATTTCCTTCTTTAATAATATCTCTCTTCATTTGAAGGATATCTAAAACGTTTATACTACCATCACCGTTTACATCGTACTCATCATTATAGCCATCTAATAAAGAGATAGCATACTTTTTTGCACTCAATAACGATTGCGTTGTAGATACATCAGCATTACTAACTATAGAGTTATAATCTAGTAGTCCAACACTCGAAGATATAACTCCAATAGACAATGCTATGGAAATGATTGTTTTGTTGTTCATTGTAATAAATCCTCCTTTTTACAACTATTTTAAATTATACCATACAATAGTATAATCAGTCAATACTAAAAAAGATATATTTTTACAACATATCAAAAAATTCCCTAAATATTAATTTTTTGTAAACAAATCAAAACTCCCTTGACTTTCTCCTATCGTTGTGTTAAAATATATAGGTAATCCGATAAAGGATTAATATATATGTGTCTGTAGCTCAGCTGGATAGAGTGACTGACTACGAATCAGTAGGTCGGGGGTTCGAGTCCCTTCAGGCACATGGAAATTAAAGAGCATCTAAGGTTAAACCCTTAGATGTTCTTTTTTTGTATATATATACTAAAAATTAAATGGTGCTAAAGGTATACCGCTAGTCTTACTAAAGATATTTATATCCTTAGAATAGTTAGTCCAAAGGTATCTTGCGTGTACTGGATATCTTACCTCATGGGAGTATAAAAAGATTTCATTGTTGTATACTCTAACTTGTGCAGGATAATACTTTCCATCGCTACCAGATATTTCAAAGTTAATTAAATCCCCCGTAACATTAAAACCGTCATTAATATAATCAAAGTATACTAATATTCCGTCCTTAGTAATCACATGGGATTTATACAATCCACCGTAGGCATGGTAAGCATCTATTTGGTGATATACATGATGTAGTGCTTGTAAACATAATCTTTCACCAACTGGTTTTTTATTCAATGGGTGAATGTTTCCGTACTCTCCCAGCTCCAAAGTAACTGCCAAACCAGTATTCTTGATATTTTTATGTACTCGTTCTTGAGCTTCTCGGATAACACACCAATTATAGTGGTCAACATCGCCACGTTCCATGTGCATAGGTAGTTGAACTATCATAAATGGTAGAGTATCGTCTAACCAATCCTCACGCCACTGAGCTATAACCTCTTGTAGTAGAGTATAATAGGAGTTAGGTCTATGGTCATCGCTTTCACCTTGATAGTATATAAAACCTCGTAGAGTATAAGGTGCAACACGTTTAATCATGGTATGATATACTCCATAGGGTCTAAATTCAGACTTACAACCCATAGGGCCAGGGTACTTGCATTCACCTGCAAATGCAAGGGCATCGCTCCAAAGTCCGTTAGGATTCTTAGCGTAGAACTCATTAATCTTAGGTTGCCATTTAGCGACATACTCTTGATATTCCTCTAGTTCTTGACAGTACTGTTCAAATGTTTTACCATCAATAGCCTTGTCATAATCTTGAACGTAGGCTTTAGTATCCTCATGAGATAACAATCTTTCACGACTAATCCAAGCAGAGCCACTAGTTCCGCCCCAGTTACAGTTGATAATTCCCACGGTTACATTTAACTCAACAGATAGTTTCTTAGCAAAGTAATAGGCTACCGCAGACCACTTTTTACAGTTATCTTGATTAGGAAGTTCCCAATGTGTACAACTTTCATTTATATAGAAATACTCATCTATATAAGCATTTCTAGGAACGTTATAGCAACGCACATTAAAAGTATCGCAGATTTTTAACTCATCTTGAGCGTTTAAAGAGTTCTGCAATTCAAATTCCATGTTAGATTGTCCACCTGCCAACCAAACCTCACCAATAGATATATTATCAAAGACTATAGTTTCCTCGGAAGTAATATTTTGAATAGTCATAGATAGTCCATCGTTAGCACTCATAGGGGGAAGTTCTACGCTCCAAATATTATTCTTTAAAGTTTGAGTTTCTACTACAATCCCATTAAAATGTACTCTAACTATATCGAAAAGGTTAGCATGACCCCAAATAGATATGCTTTTATCTCTTTGGAGAACCATACTATTAGAAAATATACTTGCACAAGTAATCATTTATAAAAACTCCTTTCGTAGCGTATCAATCTTCTAAGTTTTGACATAGAGTAATAACTAAGACATCATTTACCGATGGATTCTTAACGAAGTAATCGACGGTTTCAACCTTTCGATATATACCATCATCACCTATTTGACGTGTTACTAACCTTACGAACCTATCACCATGATTATACGCACCCATTAGATTTTCTATCGAGAAGGTACTTTTAAATAGTTCTCTATCATCTGGATACATTGTAGATGCACCATGTGCAATAAGTTCCTCAAACACTCCAGTAGATGGACATGACCTAGATGAAAAGGTATCATAAGCCATCATGTAGAAACTGTTTCTAGTCAGATTAGACATAATCACCAATGGATACTTCATAAATATAACTTGCATAAGTAACTGTGTAACACTAGCAGGTGCTTGTATAGATAAAATATCTTCCATTTCCTCGGTAAGAACGTTATTAGAACATAGTTCTCCAAATTGATTCTTTGGCATAGGTTTAGCAAATATAAACCCTTGTATTAGTTTGCAGTCACAAGTTCTAAGGAATCCTAACTGTTCTTTAGTTTCCACGCCCTCGGCAATGGTAGTAAGGTTCAAACGATGTGCAAAGTTGAAGATACTTTCTAATACTATACGTTCCTTTTCATTCTCGCAGTTACCACTAAGTAAAGATTTATCTATCTTGAGTACATTAGCCGAGATATCCTTTATTAAGCTAAGTGAAGATAGTCCACTGCCGAAATCATCTATAGCAACATCGAATTCATGCTTTCGAATATCTGCAATTAGGTCTATCATATTCTTTGGATTTTCCATCAATGCAGATTCTGTAAGCTCGACCTCTATTAGATTGTGAGGTATCTTATAGTTATCAACTACCTTGCAAAGTCTTTCTCTAAAGGAACTTTCAACTAGATGTTTTCTTGAAAAGTTTACTGAAACCTTAACGTATCTCAACCTATTATCTATACGATTTTTCAAGAAACTACAAACTTCTTCAAGCATATACCAATCTATATCAAGGATTAAGTCGGTATCTTCGGCAACTGGAATGAACTGTACTGGAGTTATAAAAGTACCATCAGGTTTAATCCAACGTACTAGAGCTTCTGCACTTACCAGTCTATTAGTTAGAGCATCATACTGTGGCTGATAGTATGCCACTAACTCATGATTTTTCATTGCCAATTTAATATCATTCAATAAGTTTTGATTATCCATAAAAAACACGTCCTTTTTTAAACTAAAACCGTATGTTATTGTAAGTCATAAGTAGCGACTAACTTACCAAAGGCAACGCAACGCATACCATCATCTTGACCAGAATTACAAGTCTGTAGAGTTAATATTCCTGTAGGATAACTAGGTGCTTCAATTCCCACAGAAGTATATCTTTTAGAGATAACATTATCTACAAAGCTGTTATAAGTATCTTCATCTGCAAGGGACTTATTAGGCTCAAGCCAATATGTAAATGAGGCATCAGAACGACCATACAGAACGTCCACCGAGAATATTTGATAAACGTATATAGTTTCCAAATCAGATACTTCAATGTATTGATGGTTTAGCCACCAACTTTCATCTTTGTAGCTTTTAATTTGATGGAACATAGAACCATTACCCATATTATGCCCATATATTATAGTATTCATAGTCTGTCCGATAGTACATTCATAGTCTAACATTATCGAGCCAGAACTACTAGCATTACCCTGCCAATTATTACTTACATAAAAACTGTTATCCGTAGATTGCATAATTGGATAGTCTATAACACTATCATCTAAGTATATCCAACCCTTGCAATCGGGATTAATGCTGTTGTACTTCATAACGGTATCTTTTTTTATGTGAGTAGTATAACTCCAAGCAGGTGTAGTAGTAACTTCTTCAGTGGTAGTAGCCTCAGTAGTAGTAACTTCTTCAGTAGTAGTAACAGTAGTCACGGTAGTAGTAGTAGTAGTTGTTGTTGTTGTAGTTGCTACTGTAGTACTGCTAGTACCAATAGTAGTTTCCTGAATAACCTCTTGAACGTCATCTTGATTACCGTTAAATATCAAGAACACTGTAACCAATGCTAACAAAGCGATTACACAAGCCACTGCTATTATAACCTTATTCTTTTGTAGATTCAAAATTTTTACCTCCTAATATAAAAAAATATATATGTGATGTTGTCACAACTTAGATGTATCTATTTAACGTTTAATACCATACGAGTCTTTGTAACCCCTTTCAAATAGCATACGAAAGCAATCCAATGATAACTAAAGATACTAAAAAAATATATATTAAAATGTAATAATAT
>JAJQGV010000010.1 GCA_021200215.1 Ruminococcus sp.
ATATTAGTATGCTCAATAACGTCTTATAGGAGGAATATACTTTGAAGTTTATAAACGTTAATACAATAAATTCAAACTTAGAACGTAATACTATAGATTTCGTTAATCAATGTGAACAGAACTATGTTGACCAACTAATCAACACTGCAAATAGCATAGTAGAAAGTTCGGAAGATAGACCAGTGGTATTAATAGCAGGGCCATCGGGTTCGGGAAAGACTACTTCAGCCTTAAAGCTATCTAAGATACTATTAGATGAATTCGATTGCGTATCGAGAACCATCTCACTAGATAACTACTTTAGGTCTAATGATTCCCCAAATATGCCAAAGAATATCGATGGTTCTATAGATTTAGAATCCCCCTTATGCGTGGATATAGACCTATTGAAAGAACATATTCATAAAATATCTCAAGGGATATCCTTTGATATGCCTTACTTCGATTTTACTACACAGGCTCGTGGCGGTTATAAACCTTTTAAAGTAAATAGAGGTGAAATAGTAATCTTTGAAGGTATACACGCATTGAATCCTATGGTTACTGGCTCTTATGATACTACTAAGATATACGTAAGTGTACGCACTAGATTAGTAAATGATGATGGTAGTGTATTACACCCTAGACGTATTCGCTTAATGCGTAGGCTCATGAGAGATAGTCTGTTTAGGGGTAGAAAGTATCAAGATATATTTAAGTACTTTGAATCTGTATCTATAGGTGAGGATAAGTATATAATGCCTTTTAAACCTCTTGCTCAATTCGATATAGATACTTTCCATAGTTATGAAGTTTCAGTATATAGAAACTATCTGCTAACTGATTTACTATCCATTCAAGATAGTATGGAATCTAACCTAGAGTATAATCAAATTGTAAGTTTTCTATCCGAACTGATAGACACTAGCTCTAATGTAGTGCCAAACACATCTATAGTTAGAGAGTTTATCGGTGGCAGTGATTTTCAATATTAATAGTTAAGGAACATCTAAAATAGATGTTCCTTATATTTTAACGTTAATTAAATAGAACCGTGGGACTCACGGGGTTAGCTCGTTGATACTCGGCACACTAGTGTCGTTGAGCGAGAAGCCCCCGCCTCTATGCGTTAGCATAGGCGGTGGGAGTAGGTCACATTTCAATAGACTTTCCTAACTTCATGGAGTATATTAAGCATTTTTTAACCTTAACGTGTTCCACTAACTGAATAGCATACTTATATAGTTCTATCTGTAATGAATATCTTTGTTTCAAAACTTCCATAGAGAGAACGTTGTCAGTTTTGTAATCTATTATAGTTGCACCGTCATCTTGAAAGACTATCATATCGACGCAACCTTGTAGCATAGTTTCAGTGTTTTTGTATAGAGATATATTCTCATTTTGGAAATCCAAATCAGAAACTCTTACAAGGAACTCACGTTCTCTAGCTATAGCATTGTTGGTAATCAAGTTAAAGATATCGCTAAGTATAAGCTTATTGAACATAGATACATCTATAACGTTGAACTGTTCCTTAGTCAAATAGCCTTCATCTAGTAGACGATTAATCTCGACTGTAGGACTCTTACGGAGATTTTCAAAGTTGCAATATTGCATAACTATATGTATAGCAGTACCTTTTTCGGCAGGTGTTAGATTGTTTGAACTCATAAAGTTAGGTGTGCGTAGGTCCTCAATAGAGTTTTTAACGACATCTTCTGTAGATGGTGAACCTTTCAACTTAAAGCTATCAGACTTAACTATATCGGAAACGCTAATACGAGCAGGTAAGTCTGCATTGTCATTTATATACTTAAAGTTACATCTAGTAAGTATTTCTTGTTTTAAGGTCTGATTCACATTAAAGGTAACAACCTCTTCATTAGTAGATACATCTTCACTAGTAGAATCATCAACGTTAGGATTATACTCATATATGTTTACATTTGGATAGCAATTTAATACATAGTTTTTTTCTATAGGTAGTCCAAAGAACTCTCTTAAAGGTTGCGACTTACTGCTACAACATAGAACCATCAAGAGCCAATCGCACATACTAGTTGCGTTCTTGGTGAGAGTAGTAGTAATCTTGCCCTCATATTGAATATCATCTATGTAATTAGATATTCTATTTAATATCTTCTTACTAGATTTATCAAAACTTAATGGAATAAATAGTCTTTCTTTAGCTCTAGTCAAAGCTACATACATTAGACGCATCTTCTCACTGCGATTTTCCAAACGTTTTTCATTGCACATACATATTCGGTCTACGGTAGTATATTCAACTAGAGAGTTTCTATCTTTAAGTTTATAGGAAAGTCCATGATTAAAGTTCTTCTGTATAATTCCCGATATATCTTTTTCGTTAAAGTTTTTATCCACGTTACATAGAAACACGAACGGAAACTCTAAACCTTTAGACTTATGGATAGTTTTCATATTGATACTATCACTTGAAACAACACTGTTCTTAACGTTAATATCCTCATTACTTTCAAGTATGTTGTTTATGTACCTAATGAATCCAGATATACCTGTAGTAGAGTTATCATCGTGGTTTTGTGCTAGTTTTAAGAGTATTTGAACGTTTCGGCGACGTTTTTCTGAAGTATCATACACTTGCATAATAGATATTAAGTCTGTAGCTTCAACTATACTGCTCATAAGTTGAGCCGTGGTGCAGTTTGCAGATAGGTCACGTAACCTATTTAGAGTATCTATCATGTAGTCTATTTTAGATACTAACTCTTTAGAGTATCTACTGTAGTTAATATCCTTAGATATCTCCACCATAGATGAGTACATACTAGCATTTCTATTTACTAATCTAATTATAGCCACATCATCGGGAGTAAACATAAATAGTGGTGACATCATTATAGAGGTCAAAGCCATATTATCCATAGGATTATTTACTATCTTGAGCATATTTATTAGCAATGATACTTCCCTAGACTTTAAGTATTCCTCATCTTGGTCGAAATTTACACTAAGTCCTAATTCTTGGAGCTTTTCAAAGTACATATCTATGTCGGTAGTACTCATAAATAGCATACAAAAGTCAGATAGTCTACATTTCCTAATAGAGCCATCACGTTCAACCACGGGGTATTCATTATCCACCATAGATTTAATAGTATTAGCTATATATTCAGCTTCAGAGAATCTATTAGTATCTATTAAAGGTATTTCGGTGCATCTATCACCTTGTGGATAGTTTGCTCCATAGATTAACCTTTCACCACCATCATAAACGACCTCACCCACCTTATCGGTCATGATGTTTTCAAAGATGTAGTTTACAAAATCGATTACGTCCTTAGAACTTCTAAAGTTTCTATTCAACTTTATGTAAGAGTTTCTATTAGGATTCTTTCTATTATAAGGTTTAGAGTACTCCATTACGTTAATAAAGTTCTGAGGATTAGCTAATCTAAAGTTATATATAGACTGTTTAACATCGCCTACTACGAACATATTTCTACCCATCTTTTCAGAAGTTCCGTCCTTAGATAGCATCTTAAATATTAGGTCTTGATTGTTATTAGAGTCTTGAAACTCATCTATCATTATAATTTGGTAGTACTCTGATAGATTTTCTGCTAACTCACTCTTTATAATGTTTCCGTCATCATCTTTTATAGCAAGTAGTTGAATAGCTATCTGTTCAGCATCAGAAAAGCCTAGAACGTTCTCTTCAGATTTTAAGGCACTTAAATTTTTATGGATACTCTTAATTAAGTCTAATAGTATTACAGATACTCTTCTATTGGTAGCCTTATCCTGAGAGTAGTTTTCAATAACATCTATTAGTATAGAAAAGTTTATCTTACTATTTTTTTGAAGTAGTTCCTTGTAGCTATTTCTGTACTTTTTTATGTTTTCACTGTAAATATTGTCCTTACTGAAACGCAAGATTACAAACTTATAACTGTTAAGACTTTTAAGAATATCTACATTAAACCTATCTTTCGATTGAAGTAGTTCTATGCATTGTGAAAAGAAATCATTTTCAGATTGTAGTATGTTTAAAGCTTTCTCATCTTCGGACTGTTCACAAAGTTCTATAGACCTATCGCTTAAAGAGAGTATCTGTTTTAATACTTCAATTTGGGAGTTAAATACGCTATCCAATGCAACATCGTTGTATATATCTGCCTTTGAGTAATAGTCTATACATTTTTCTTGAAACCAATCTTCAAAGAACGGTACAGATATTAAGAAGTCATATAGGTCAATCAATACCTTTTCCAATCCATCATCGGTCTTATCGCATATAGATTGACTTAAGAACAGCATCTCTTCTTGATTCTCTTTATACATACTTTCAATAGCATCTTGAGTAGCTTGTAAGCAGAGAATCTTTTCTTCAGTAGGTTCTACTATCTTAAAGTTTGGCGATAGGTTTAATGAGTTAATATTATCTCTAATCAAATCGAAACAGAATGAGTGTATAGTAGATATCTTAGCATTCTGTAACATAGAGTGTTGTTTAGTGAGCCAATCGTTGTTAGGTTCTTGCTCCATCTTTAGGGTGATAGCCTTTATGAGTCGCTGTTTCATCTCCGATGCTGAATCTTTAGTAAAGGTTACTACAATCATTCTATCGGCAGATACGTTATACGTTCTATCGGATAATATTCTAACTAAACGTTCAACTAGAACAGAGGTCTTTCCACTACCTGCCGCCGCCGATACCATTATTGAACAACCATCACCATTTATAGCATCTAATTGTTCATTAGTCCAAGTTGCCATCTGTATTATCACCGTCCTTTTCAACGTTTACAATCTGTTTATAAAGCTCTTCGGCATCTTTTTTAGAAACTAGATTACAATTTCTATGTGGATAGTTACCACATATAGCCCAATATTCGCAATATGAACACACAGAAAAGTTATTATCACTTGCGAATACTAATGCCTTACTAGATATATCTCCATTAGATAGTCCATTTGCCATGCTTAGAAGTAGTTTTTCTGCATGAAGTTTAATCTTGTTAAACTGTTCTTCGGATAGAGTCATGTTCTTAGAGTTTCCTGCCTTTAACTTAAATGGAACATACACACCGTTCAACTCTCTGTCCATAGATTTTATTACAGAAACATCATCTAATACTACACCTTTCATCTTAAAGTGTTTGTTTATGGTACTAGATTTATTGTTATCTAACTCACGCTTATTAGAACTAGTAATAGCAACTTCACTCACTGGCATATACAGAACACCCGCAGGAATATAGTTCTTATACTTACCCTCATCGCCTGTGATAGCAAACAGATATAGGAACATTTGCATATCTATGCCGTAGGGGAGTTTTTCACTTTCAAAATCTTGAGTACCACTCTTATAGTCAACTACTCTAACATAAGATGCATTATTGGTATGTAATATATCCACACGGTCTATCTTGCCACATAGAAATATTTCCATGCCATGTTCGTTCTTAATAGATAACGGTTTACAATCGCCGTTATCATCGACAGATAATTCAAAGTCTACAGGAGTAAACTCTAGTTGAGAAAACTCTTCCTGAATATGTCTTACCGTTTGATAGATACTCTTTTTAACTCTCTTAAAGTTAGATTGAAAGCGTTCAGTCTTTCCGTAATCACCACCTAGATTATCTTCTTTGTACTGGTTGGCTAACATCTCTATTTGAGAATCTATCTCTACCTTAGATAGCTTTATTAAATCATCTTTAGAGTTATTCTTAATGATGTTTTCTAAACAGTAGTGTATAATGTTGCCTATCTCTATCCTAGATATATCTGTTTTGGTAGGTTTTTTTATCTTTAAGCCTTCGCTACAGAAATACTTAAAGTGACACTTATTATACGTTTCAAACTTAGTAGCATAGATTTTAATCCTTTGCTTAAATAACTTTAAAGCTATGTTTCTATCTTGAATCTTAAGTTCGTCATTGGTAGAAATCTTTCTAAGATATTCTATCTTAGAGGTGTACATACTATCACATTTAAGAGCATCTTCAATAGTAGTTCTGTCTTGGGAATCGTTCCAAAAGTTTCTAACGAAGTAGTCATATGAGGCTTTAAAGGTAGAACATATTACCTCGGTAGAGATATCTTTTGCGTAAGATATATTTAGATGTGTAAATAGTCCTCTAACGCTATCTATTACATAAGATGGATACTTAACATCACCTAGAGTATTCTTTAAAGCATATGATAAGCATAACCTTTCAGCAGGTGCAGATAGTGTTTTATATACTACTAATTTTTCATCGGCGGTTTTGTCTTGTATAGACTTTGAAAAGTTTAATCCAGCTTGAGAGAAGTATTCCATATCAGAGTTGGTAAAGATTCCACTGTTGCTAACTGAAGATGGAAATACACCATCATTTACGCCTAACACAAATAGAACCTTAGGAGAGTTATACCTTGCATTATCAGATGCAGAGAAACTAACTGCATCTAACTTTTGTGGTGCAGATTTAAAATTACTTTGACTAATCATAGTACATATAACATCTTTAAAATCCTTTATAGGTATAACCATATCGCCCATGAAAGTACATAAAGTATCTAAGATGGTCATAAGCATATCCCATATACGCACCATATCATTTGCAGAGTTTTCTAAACCATCGTTGCGATTATTATCTATCAACCGCTGAATATTTTCTCTAATGGATTGCTTTTCCATAAACTGAAAAAGCAATGTGCATACTTCCATGCAAGTTTTGTCTTTAATGTTTTCTTTAAGTTCTACTAGTGGCTTAATAATATTTTCTCTGGTATTGTTAGCAGTTACGTTATCATCTTCAATGAAACTTTCAAGCCACATCTTGCCTTTAACGTTCCACTTATAGCAGTAGTTTTCTAAATCGGATATTTTTTCAAACGATACGTTGTTAATAGGGTTCTTAACGTATCTAAGTATAGCGTCCGTATCAAAACTTTTATTCGATATTATCTCTAGTAGGTTTATAAAGTATATCATTATTGAAGTATATATAGAAGATTGGTCTGTACTCAAGAAGTAAGGAATATCGTACGTTTCAAAGGCACGTTCTATAATACCTAGATAGTCATCTACGTGTCGTGCAGTAACGAATATATCCTTATAAGAGTATCCCTCTAGTACTAACTTTCTAATTTGAGAACACACATAGTTACACTCTTGATAGTAGTCTGAACATTCTACAATGGATACACTCCCGCTAGAGGTTATCTTGTTTTTAACTCCACTAGTGAATATATTCTTACTGATAGTTTTTAAATCTAAGGAAGTATATCTAAATAGGGTATAGCAATGGATATCTTCTATAGCTTGACCATGCTTTTCTGCTAGGTGATATAACTGTCTATAGGTTTTATTTACAGGTTCAAAGTGTGTAGACCTATCTACTAGAGGGTTATCTGTCCTTAAAGATATATAAAAATCTTTACACTGCGATAGTATAACATCGAACAGTTGAATCTCATCATTGGTGAAAGCGTCAAACTCATCTATAAAGAAAGTAGCGTCCTTAAAGCAATCGTTTTCTTGAGCGAGCCAACTGCACTCTAAGATATCGCTAAGAGAGTCTTGTAGATTCTTTTCATTAAGAATGTTTTGATACTCTGCAAATATCATAGCCATATCTTGAGCTTTTTCTCTAACCTGTTTAGGAAAGTTTTCAGTAGCCTCTATTAGAGTATCGGGTGAGATGTTACTTTTTTTGAGTTCAGCTATTTCGGTTAAGGCATTATCTATAAAGTCTATGCTGTTAGTTTGACGTTCTAAACATAGCAAAGATTTTCTATCTTTAAGTTTCTTAATGGCTTGATACATTGCTATTATCTTAGAAAGTTCGTTAATATAGTCCTTAGATGATTTTCCATAGAGTTGTATAATCTGTTCAGCAAGCTTACTGAACTTAGTTACATTTATATGATTGTACTTATACGCTCCTAAGTTTTGATATACGTTAGGTGCATAGGGATTATTATTAGAAAAGTTTTCAGGATATTCAATAGTTTCATAAAGTTTCTTATCGAACTCAAAAGAGAACTGTTCGGGGACTATTACATATATCTTTTGGTTTAAGCCTTCTTGATGGTTCTTAACGTTGTTATCGAACACTTCATTTATGGTAGATATCAACCTTTGGGATTTTCCCGTACCACCTTTACCTATTATAAAATGTACTATGTTAATCAACTCCTTAGATATTTTTTTTGATACTATAACAACTATATCTATTGGTTAGAACCCATTTAGACCAGCATTCTTTATAATGGTGGGATAATCTCTATAGGAGTAGTCCAAGTCGCAATCGCCTTGAATACCTATGCAACTGCCTAGACCGTATTGCCAAAGTCCACCAAAAGAGTTATCATACTTAGGGGTAGTTGTCCAATGAGCCAACCACTTGTCATAGTCAGTTAGATTATCTTTTATTAATATGTAGTCAATCCAGTTTGGATTGCAATATATGGAGGTATAGTACCCGTTGCTTTCCATCTTGCTACAAAAAGCTATAGTTATGTTGGTCAAAGTGGTAGATGATAGGTCGGTTAATGATTCCGATTCTATGTCGAAACATACGGGATATTCAAACTGTTTACCATCTATTATGCTTACAAAGAACTGTGCCTCATTTTCTGCTTGAGTAGTAGTTCTAGCTCTAGTAAACCAATAGCAACCTACTGGAATACCTAATTCTTTACACTGTTGATAGTTTCTTTCAAAGTAGGTATCTACATGATAGTTACCATCGATTGAACTAACGTAACCCGCCCTAAGGATAGCAAATTCAACACCTTGTTCTTTTACTAACTGCCAATCAATTTCGCCTTGATAACTAGAAACGTCTATACCTTTGTAGAGTACACCATCTGGTTTATACAAGAAATCTTGTTTAGATGATTTTATGATTTGATTCTTATTATATAATACTTCCAAAATAGAAGATTGACCATCATCACTTTCACCAATTATTAAGTTCTGTTTACTAGTATTGTATGTATCGAACAACTCTTGATTACTAACTACTGCACTAGCATTTATAGTAGTAAAGGATAGTATTAACGTCAACGCTAATAGATTAAATTTTTTCAAAAGATTCAACTCCTTTAAGTAAAATGTTTTTAAAAATGGCATTGCAATGATTATTATAACATATATGTTAGAAAAAATCTACAATTAAACTAAAAAAAATCATACTTTCCAAAAAGTTCTATGAATTTTTTACTAATGAAGTTCATTCGACCTTTTAAGACAATAGATTTTATTGACAATTGGAATATATTGGTATATAATGTTCTTAATATAAGTTCGTTACTATAAAAATCTATAAGGAAGTGTTTGGTTTGAAAAGAAAGTACTTTGTAATGATAGCTTTGTTAAGTCTATCTTTAATATCGTGTAGTCAAAACGTTTCGTTAGGGGGTAGCGTTGAAGAAACATCTAATGAGGTAGCAGTTACTTCAGAAACTTTAGCATACTGTCGCATAGATTTAATAGATGGAATACAGTATGAAATCCCTGCAGATTGGCAAACCTACAATGATGACGATAGGATATATCACTACTTCAACGATGAAAACTATCTAATGGTAAGTTCCTTAGATACAGAGTTTTCAGAAGATACCGACCATGTATTAACCGACAAATGCACTGACACCTTATTAGAAACTTTAAAAGAATACTCGAACTTTCTACTTGAAACCGATTGCTCTGGTGACATTGATGGTGCATACTGTCGAAAGATAGTATGCTCATACATTAATGATGAAGGTAAGAGCATTATAGAAAGAAGCGTAATGTTTAGTGTTGGTGGAATAGTATACTCGTTCGATTGTGTATCACTTAGTAACCAACAGAAAAACTATGAGGACTTTAGAAGAATTATAGGCTCTGTAATCATAGCACCAGAAGAATATTAATTAAAAACTATAATTTAAGTGTTCAAAAAAAATTAACAATGTATCTAAAAAGATGTGTTATAATATAAGGTGTTTAATGAGTAAATTTTATATTAACGTTGCCTCTTGAGATTTGGCAAACTATTTTCCATTACGATTTGCAACGTAATGTACATTTTTTATGAAAGGATTATTT
>JAJQGV010000144.1 GCA_021200215.1 Ruminococcus sp.
GTAAATACGTTACATATAGCAGTATCTACGTTACTATTCTTTGGTATGTTTGCTACTATAACTCTACTACCTGATAAGTTTATGATATCTATATTTCCACTACTATTGATATTTTTATACCTATTCAATGACTATCTCTCGGAGTTTATTATAGGTTTTAAAGTGGTAGCTAACTATATTTCTATTACTATATATACTAGCGGAGTTTGGTCTAAGTACTATGAATTACCTAGTAATTTAGATGAATCTAGTTATGCCACCCTATTTTTGATATTCTGTATATTTATACTTACTATATTAATATGCCTATTTACCATTAAGATACATTCATGTGTTATGGGCTTTGCCTTAACCTTTCCTTTTATAGAGTGTGGTCTATACTTTGGAGCAGTTCCTAACTATGTATCATTCTTTATGGTGGTTTGCTATTGGATAGCCCTCTTGAGTATGGCACTCTCTGGTTGTAAAAAGACTACCAAAAATAAGTCTGCTGGATTCGTTAGGGTAGGGAACTCTTTCTATGCTAAGTCAGATGGTAACTTTAGAATCTCTGAAAAGATTGGAATATCTTCTGTGATAATGTGTATAGTATGTGTACTGTTATCGGCAGGGATAGTATCTGCTATTGGCTATGAACGTTCTGAAAAGATTGATACTATCCGTAACGATGTAAAAGATAGTATTAATAACTTTTCCCTTGAAGATGCCTCATACTCACTATCTAGGTTGGGTAATATGCTTAGTTCTGGTAGCAATGGTTCATTTAATGGAACTTTGGGTCAAAGAGATAATATTGAGTTCTCTGGTGAAGAAAAGTTGTTACTACAATCTACCATTAAGCCAAGCAATGATATATATCTAAAGAGCTATGTGGGTTCTGTATATACTGGTCAAAGTTGGGATAAACTATCTAAAGGTGACTATGAATCCGATGTGTTCAATGCCTTTAAGAGTAATAATCTGTATCCGCAGAGTGTTCCTTACTTACAGTTGAGCAACTTCGAAAACTTTAATATTACTATTATTTCTGCTAATAAGAGTTCTAAGAGTACTTTTGTACCATACTATTCTAACGTAGATGATACCTATTCATTTGTATATGACACTACTGTTAAGGCTAAGAATACTAAAGAGTATTCCTTTGAAGTTATAGATGTATCTCTCGATGATGTTCTTAATTCAGAAGTACTTTCTATAGACGGTTTCGACAACGATTCTTATAAAAGTTTCGTGGACAGTTACTACCTACAGATTGAAGATAATCAAAGCATGGACGAAGTACGCTCAATATTTGAAGAGTATCTTAAGGAATATAATCTTGACTTTGAAACCTTTAAGTCTAGTGCAGATATATATACCAAGTTGGATTACATTAAAGAGTTTTTATGTTCAAACTATGAATATACTCTATCACCAGGTAAAACACCTATAGGTGAAGATTATGTATTGTACTTCTTAACTAACTCTAATAAAGGTTATTGTAGTCATTTTGCATCTGCGGGAACGTTATTCTGTAGAATGTTAGGTATTCCTGCTAGATATGTTGAGGGTTACTACGTATCTAAGGATTCTTTCTCAGATGATACTTTCGATGGTTCACTATACAATGTATCCGTAAAAGATAACGTTGCTCACGCTTGGACTGAAATATATATCGATAACATAGGTTGGATAGATGTAGAGTTTACTCCAGGATTTAATGGGAATCCTACTACCGTTGACTTCTCAAGTGAGAATAATCCGAACGTTTCTCAAGAGGATTTACCTACTACTCAATCCATAGAGGACGTTACTCAACCTATGGATACTCAAGTTGCACCCGTAACAGATGTATCTCAAGATGTTACTACTGAATCTGAGTCCGATGTTACTACTTCAACTAGTGAAGATGTTCAACATGAACCTATATTGACTCCACAAACCATTAAGAAGATTAAAAACTTTATAGTGATAATACTATCTATTGCCTTGCTGGTGGCTATTGTTATACTTCGTAGAAAGACTATTGTAGGTAGAAGAAACGATAGTATATCTAGTAAGAACTGTAAGGAATCTATACTAGAAAGTTATAGGTACATAGTACTATTGCTAAAACATATTGGCTTTAAGCGTAACGATACTACTCCGTATATGCAGTTCGCAAAAGATGTATCATCTAAGTTGGAATACGTTAAAAACTTTGATGTGATTATGAATATAGTATTAAAGTCGGAATTGAGCAACTTAGAAATATCTGACGATGAAAAACAGATAGTTAATACTTTTGCCATAGATTTAGCAAATACCATCTTTGAAAAGGGTTCTAAGTTAGATAGGTTTATTATGAAGTATATCTTCTGTTTAATATAGAAAGGAAGTTTTTATGGAAAGAAAAGTAGCATATTACGAAACCGACAGAATGGGTATAGTACATCATAGTAACTACATTAGATATATGGAAGAGGCTCGTTTAAGTTGGTTAGAAGAAAACGGTCTAGCCTATGATACCCTTGAAACTATTGGCATTATGTTGCCTGTTATATCGGTAGATGCTGAATATTATAAGCCTTTAAAGTTCGGTGATACCTTTAATATAACTACTAAGTTGATTGCTCTTACTAACGTTAAGATAACACTATCCTATGAGATTAAAAATTCGCAAACTAATCAACTTTGTGCCATAGGCAAGAGTTCACACTGCTTTGTAAACAACGACTTTAAACCTATAGCTATTAAAAAGACTAATCCAGATATCTTTAAGCTATTCAAGGATTCATTAATATAACAATATAATTAAATATGGGGGGTGAATATTGAAGTTATATACTTATAACCTCAATATCGAAAATGAACAGAGATAACAACAGAAAAAAAATCAACATTAGAACCATTTTAATAATGGTAGTAGTATTCTTAATAGGTTTCGATAGTGGTACAGTTTGTACAGTGTTATTGGAACAGAATGATGTATTCGCATTCAAGAGTATATCTGAAGATGATTCTGAGTATAGTAATATCTATAGCAGTGAAACCATTACTGAAATAGAAAATGCTACTACTAATCAAACAACTACTACTACAGAGATAACTACTATTGAGCCACCTACTCCAGTAAGGAATATGTATCCTGATATGACTGTGGAAAAAGTCCCCTTTAAAGAGGACGTTGAGGGTGACAAGGTAGTATATATTACATTCGATGATGGACCTTGGGAAGGTACTTCTCAACTTCTTGACCTATTAGACCAGTACGACGTAAAAGCAACTTTCTTCGTTACTGCACAGTATCTTGAAGAGGATAAGCTTATAGATGCTTTAAAAGAGATTCATGACCGTGGACACGCTATAGCAGTACATACCTACAGTCACGACTACGATGTAATATACTCCTCGGTTATATTGAAGACTTTCACAAGATGGACAATATAATATTTAGGGCTACTGGTGAAAGAAGTAGTATATTCCGTCTGCCAGGTGGAAGTAACGCAAAGTACAGCAGTGATATTAGAACTGACCTTCTAACTGAAATGAACTATCGTGGATTCGTATACTATGATTGGAATGCTTATGATGGTGGTTGCGATAACTATAGTATTGACGGCATGATATCTAAAGCGGTAAGAGAGGCATCGGCTCATGATAAGGGAATCCTTTTGATGCACGATACTAAGGCTCAAAGTTTTATACTACAGACATTACCAGATATTATTTCTCAATTGAGGTCACAAGGGTATCGTTTCGATAGGTTAGATGCTTCAGTTAAGCCTTATCAGTTTGAAACCGTTGCAGATACTTCTCAAGTAACTACTACTCCACCTATAGAAATCACTAATTAACACATAGGACGGTATCTTTATTTACTTAAGAGTACCGTCCTTACATATATTAATTATTAAACATCTATGGAGTTCATAATATACTTTATAGGTTTATTGAATATGTTCATAGACAGGCATAGAGTTATAGCTATTCCAATAACTATGAATAATATCCAACATAGATTAGGAAATCTATCTTCAAGCCGTTCAAATACTGTAAGATATCTTAACAGTTTCAAGAGTATTGAATGCCAAAAGTATATTTGTAGCGTTCTTTGACCTATATTAGAAACTATTGGAATATATCTGTTAAAGTTTACGCTTATACATATAAACGATAGTGAAACTATCCCAGATATTATTGTAGCAATCAATCTATCGAGCATATCACATTCCTTAGATATATCGTTATAAGAGTTTCTGCCCGTAAATAGACCTCTAAGTGTATATATATCATCTATATATACGGTAGTTACTACTAGCCATATAAACACTAACAAAATAGATGGTATCCACATGGTTTTTTTATTACAAAAGTCCATTACTTGCTTAGGAGTTAAGCAGAATCCAACATAGTAGAATGGAAAGAATACTATCGCTCTTGAAAGGCATAGAAAATCTCCAATGGAATCATCGTAGCCTATTAATAGAGCCAACAGCATAGATAGAAAGAATACTAAGCTCTTGTCCATCTTGCGTAGTATATAGCATATTACATTGTAGTATGCCAATACAAATAGATACCAAAATAGCCCATCTTCATTAAATAGACTAAACTTAGGTCTACTAGTGAATAGTATTCCATCTATGAACATTACAAGCATCTTTACCATTAAACCTAGTATAATGTAGGTGACTATCTTTTTTCTGTTTAAGGTATTGCTATTCTTATTTTGAAATAATCCCGATATGAATAAGAACAACGGCATATGAAAAGAGTATATAAATATGAACATACTCTTTAATGTTGAATTTTGTACAACATCTGATGTGATAGTATGTCCGATAACTACTAAGACTATCAAAAAGAACTTAAGATTATCGTACATATACAACCGTGGTTTTTGATTAGAACTTTCCATATTTAAATTTCCCCCTAAAAAGTGTAATCTCCACCTTATAAAAAGGTGGAGAAATTTTTACTGATTGTATCAATCTAACAACTTAAAGCCATCACTAATTAGTGCAGACCTTATAGCATCGATATGTTCATAGTTACGTGTTTCTAACATAATCCTTAAATAGCAACCGTTTATATCTGAACCCTCGTTAGCACGTTCATGATGTATTGAAGTAACGTTTCCACCTAAATCTGCAATAATTTGAGATACTTTTTTAAGTTGTCCAGGTTTATCTAATAGTTCTATGTTCAGTAGGCAAGACCTTCCAGAGCGTATTAGACCTCTTTTAATAATTCTTGAGAGTATAGTAACGTCTATATTACCACCAGATACTAGGCAAACCGTCTTTTGACCTTTAATAGGTAGCTTATTAAACAGTGCTGCCGCAACAGATACTGCTCCCGCACCTTCAGCTATCAACTTATGTTGTTCTATGAGTGTTAGTATTGCAGTAGATATCTCATCATCGGTAACGGTAACTATATCATCTACATACTGAGATACGTATTTAAAGGTGTTTTCACCTGGTTCTTTAACTGCAATGCCGTCTGCAATGGTAGACACTTTTTCTAAACACTCTATCTTATGGTCTTGAATAGATTGAAACATACTAGGAGCACCACTAGCTTGTACACCATATACTTTAATCTTAGGATTAAGACTCTTTATAGCAAAAGCCACTCCAGATATTAAGCCACCCCCACCTATTGGAACTATTACATTTTCCACATTTGGAAGAGCCTCTACTATCTCAAGACCTATAGTACCTTGACCTGCTATAACGTTATCGTCATCGAATGGGTGAATGAACGTATAACCTTCTTCATCTTTAAGTTGTAGAGCCTTAGTGTAGGCATCATCGTATACACCTTTAACTAAACAAACATCTGCACCGTAGCTTTTGGTAGCTTCAACCTTGGATATCGGTGCACCATCGGGAAGGCATATTAAGGATTTTATACCATTCTTAGTAGCTGACAATGCTACGCCTTGTGCATGATTTCCAGCTGAACAAGCTATAACACCTCTAGCCTTTTCCTCATCGGAAAGCTGTGAAATCTTATAACAAGCACCTCTAACCTTAAAAGAACCCGTTACTTGCAAATTTTCGGGTTTTAGATATATCTCACATTCGGGATTTATCTTAGGTGCATGGATTAAGTCAGTTTCTCTAATTACACTGCCTAATACATATTTAGCATGATATATTCTATCTAAAGTAAGCATCATATCAAGTCCTTTCTATAGAAATTATTATAACTCTAAACTATTGAAAAGTCAACTCGATTTTCTGTTCATGTGTAAATATTTTTGTACGTTTAGTAAATAAGAATCAAAATTAAGATACTAGCATAGTATATAGGAAAGGAGTGATATTTATACTATGTACACAGTATTCTTAAGCCCATCTACACAAGAGTTCAATCAATACGCTACTGAAGGCAATGAAGAACTCTATATGAACATCTTAGCAGACCGCATGGAGCCGTATTTACGTTCTAGTGGAATAAAGTTCTCTCGAAATGATAGAAATAAACCTGTGACTAATGCCATAGCAGATAGTAATGCGGGTAACTATGATATCCACTTTGCACTACACACTAACGCAGGTGCAGAAAACTTTGCAGGTAAGTTAAGAGGCATAGACATTTACTATGACCCCGATAACGTAGATAGTAGAAACTTAGCTACTATAACGGCTAACAATCTACAAGAAATCTATCCGTTACCAAATAAGGCTAGAGCGTTGCCCACAGATTATTTAGGAGAGGTTCTTAGAACTAAAGCCGTAGCTGTACTATGTGAGTTGGGATATCATGACAACCCATCTGATGAACGTTGGCTAAAAGATAATCTAAACGAGATTGCTAGAAACCTATCGCAGTCTATATGTGACTACTTTGGAATACCTCTAATTGAACCCATAAAACCATTCACTGGTACTGTGGTAACTAATGGATATTCTAATCTAAACATTAGAAACTATCCATCTATAGATGCTACCGTTATAGGTACTATTCCAAACAGTTCTAACGTTATGATATATGGTATATACTATGCCTCTTCTGATGACGTTTGGTACGTTGTGGAATATAACGGAATAGTTGGATATTCTAATGCATACTATATAGTAGTTTAGGCATAACAATCCCCTTACCACCATTATATGGTAAGGGGATATATCAATATAATATGTTAATAGAATCTACCTTAATAGTTGTATGCTTAAGCATTATTCATATTGATAGAATCTATTAACATATCGTGTTTTATTTGGAGTAGGTCTAAAACGTTGGTAGAGCCATCATCGTTTACATCACATTCAAGAGTGTTCATACCAAAGATTTTAGTCTTGGTGTATAGAACATCTTCATGTTGATAGGCACTAACTCCCAAAGACAAAGATATCATTAAAGCCACAGATATTGGCAATATAATCAATCTTTTCATAGCTAATTAAGACCTCCTTGTTACTTGATTTTTTTTTTAAATTATACCATTAAAACTTAGCAATGTCAACAAGTAATCAAGGTAGTGTAAGACTCTCTTAAGAGAGTTCTTCACGCATATGTGCTAGAATCTTCTTCTCACGTCTGGATACTTGTACTTGAGTCATGCCTAGAATCTCTGCGGTTTGAGATTGTGTCATATTTCTATAGTAACGTAAGATTATCATGTTGCGGTCTTTTTCATCTAAGGAATCTAGTATTTGATTCAATGCTATGGTGTTTCCAATCTCGGTATCTGGGGACGCCGTAGGGATATCTAATTGACCACCACCATCTTCATCGGTTTCGGTGAGTGAAACGGGTGGCAAAGATGATGACATTGCTAACGATATGCTATATTCATCTACTTGTAGAATTTTCGACAGTTCCGTTATGGTTGGCTCTTTACCATACGTAGATACATATGCCTCTTTCTCTCTATTAACTTTCATATATAGTTCTTTCAAGCTACGACTTACTCTAACCGTTCCACCATCACGAAATAGTCTTTTAATCTCACCTAGTATTACAGGCACTGCATACGTTGAAAACTTTACTCCACGAGTATCATCGAATACCTTTATAGCTTTAAGGAGTCCAACACAACCAGCTGAATAGAGTTCTTCATACTCAATGCCTCTATTTCTAAACCTATTGGCACACAGATGTACTAAACCAAGATTTTCCTCTGCTGAAACTTTCATAAAACATATCACTCCTTAAAGATTTACAGTAATATTCTACACCTAAATAGATAAGAAATATGTCAATATGTGTATGGTAGATTCCAAGTGGTAAGTAGATAGTAAAAAGCACTCCAAAGTAGGGGTGCTTTTGTCATTAAAAGTCATCATCTAAGGGTGGGACTCCTAGTTTTTTACGCATTATTATGGTAGTACCTTGGTTAAGTTTGCTTTTAACTATAAGAGTATCCATAAAAGCTTCCATTACTGCAAAGCCTAGACCAGCACGTTCACCGTTAGTATCGGTAGTGAACATAGGTTGCATGGCTTGGTCTATATCAGCTATACCACAACCCTTATCCGATACCTTTATGTATATCTCATCTTTAGAGAGTATCTTTGCAACTAACTCTACGAAACCTTCTGTATTTTTATAGCCATGTACTATAGAGTTAGTTACTGCTTCTGATACTGCTGTACGAATATCCGCCATTTCGGTAACTGTTGGATTCAGTTGCACTATAAATGCCGATATAACACTTCTAGCAAATCCCTCATTTTCGGAAAGTGCCGAGAACTTAACCTTAATTTCATTCTTCAAGATATAATCAACTCCAATCAATTAATAGTAGCAATTCTGCCGATACCTGAAAGTAGCATAATCTTCTTAATATTAGCATCTGCGTTCACTATGGTTATGTTATGTATCAGCTTGTACCTGCCCATTATGAACCCTATACCAGAGCTATCCATAAAGGTGATATTTTTAAAATCTATAATTAAACCTTTAGGAGAGTTTTTTAATATTTGAACGTCTGTTTCATCTCTAATAGGTTTTATTGAATGATGGTCTATCTCACCCGATATTACTGCATATAGAACGTTATCACGCATACTAAAACGTGCAGTCATATAAAAGTCGCCTCCTTTAAAACTTTCAATGTAAGACTATTCTACACCTTGATATATAAAATTTATGTCAGTTTATGTATGCAACTAAAAAAATCATGGGTGGTATATACCCATGATTCTTTTTTTAAGTTACTGTATCTTCTTTAGCATACGTCTATAACTGTTAGACAACACATAATCGTTAGTAGAACCAAAGAACTCCATCTTGTTGCCCATGTGAATAATTTTGTTACCGTATACTATGGCACTGTCTATATCATGAGATATCATAACTATGGTAATGCCATTATCACGGTTAAGTGATTGTATAATGTCATACATATCGGTAGTAGCTATTGGGTCAAGAGCGGTAACAGGCTCATCTAATACGAGTAGTTCACCAGTAGCACATAAGGCTCTAGCCAGTAATACTCTCTGCTGTTGTCCTCCCGATAAATCTCTATACGATTTTTTTGCTAGGTTAGATATCCCTAAACGCTCCATGTTCTCTTTAGCAACGTTCTTCTGTTGCTTCGAAAAGAATGGATTAAACTTAGACCTATTTAAACACCCCGAAAGTATGACTTCATATACACTAGCAGGGAAATCTTTTTGTATTATGGTCTGTTGTGGAAGGTATCCAATCTCATTTCTTTTTATGTTGTATTCTATGTTTCCGCTGTTATACTTTTTAAGTCCAAGAATACCTTTCATTAAAGTAGTCTTACCCGAACCATTTTCTCCGACTATGCATAGGTAGTCACCCTTTTCTATGGTAAAAGATACATCATCTACGGCAACCTTGTTTTCGTAGTTCATAACTAGATTCTTACACTCTATTAAACTCATAGTATTACATTACACTCCAATTTGAAATTGATTTTCATTTTCATTTTTTTAAATATTATATACC